>LAQA01000007.1:62059-105736 GCA_000981625.1 Flavobacteriaceae bacterium ASP10-09a | reverse complement strand
GTATTAATGAGCCTCAGCATGGTCGTCTACTGCCATCCCAATAAACAACGCAGAAAGCATTGTAAAGATATACGCTTGTAAAAAAGCTACTAAAACCTCAATTAATGTTATAAAAAATGATAATAATAAAGACAATCCTGTCGCACCAACAACCCCTAAGGACTCTTTTAGTGTGAACATGATTGCGATTAAACTCATTACCACAATATGACCTGCTGAAATGTTTGCGAACAAACGAACTAATAACGAGAATGGCTTGATAATTAAAGCTCCAGCCAACTCTATAATTGCTAAAACTGGGCGAATTAACATAGGAACTCCTGGCATCCAAATCATGTGCATCCAATATCCTTTTGTACCACTTACTGTATAAATTACCAATGTAAAAATTGCCAAACAACCTGTTACAGCTAATTGCCCTGTTACATTAAAACCTAAAGGAGTTAATCCTGCTAAGTTTAAAATCCAGATAAAGAAAAACACCGTTAATAAATATCCTGTAAATCTTCTATAATGTTTTTCACCAATGTTTGGTTTTGCTATTTCATCACGAACATATAAAACCAATGGCTCTAAAACTCTACCAAAACCGGTAGGCACTTTCTTTGTTTTGTATTGTCTTGCTAATTTAGAAAACCATAAAAGCATTAATAAACCAATTACTATCAATCCAAAAGCACTTTTAGTAATTGAAAAATCTAATGTCTTGTGCGCATTTGTTGCATGGTGTGTTTCATCAAAAGAAACAGTTGCAGCAGCTTTATCTAATTCATAAATTTTAGAATGAATCTTCGCAAATTTCAATCCGTTTTTTTCTACGATTACGTGACCATCATCATTGTGATGAAAAGCCGAAGACATAAAAGTAACTAAACCTTCACTTGTCCAAAGAATCACCGGTAAAGGAAAACCTACATGTTTTCTTTCACCTTCATCCGATGTGTATGAAAATAAAGAAAAATCGTGAGAATCTTTAATGTGATGTAGAATATATGCTTCCACTTCACTTTTTGTATTTACACGACCACCATCATTTTGACCGTCTTGTTTTTTGTCTGTAACCGAAGCAAATCCTGTAGCTGTAAAAAGGGCTATCATTGCTATTGTAAGAAACTTGATTGTTTTTTGTGCAATCTTCATTGTTTAAATACGCTTTCTAAATTCGGCGCAAAAATACGCTTTAATTCAAAACTACAAACCCTTTTTTAAAATATTTTTTTTTATTACTTTTTATTCAAAACTTTTGCCACAAATATCGCCTCTGTTAATAAAAAAATAATGAGAGGAAAAAACAAAGATAATCTTGCGGTTTGCGTTAAAATTTCTTCTGTAAAGATGGAGTTGTAAAAGATTACACAGAAAAGTACAATTTTTAAAAGAAGTGTGCCTAAATAGATAAAACCAAGTTGTTCAAAAACTTTATCAACAGTTGAAAATAATTTAAAATTGACACAAATTAGCATTGAAAAACCCAGGTGAAAAAGGTAAATTTTTCTTAATGAAAAAGGTAAAATAACAGCTTGTTTTTCTATAAAATTTTCATGTAAAAAAAGACCTAAAAAAAATAAAGAAAAAAACACTAAGGAATATAAAGAAATTGATTTAATCATTAATTTTATTGGCTTGTTTTATCAATGAATACATCGCTAATAATATAGCAAATAATGTGACTGTTTCTTCTAAAAAATTAATTTCTAAAGTTTTGTCTAACCATTTACCTAAAAGAAAACCTAGATAAATAGTGCCCCCCATTTGTAAACCTGCACCAGAAAGTTGAAGTGCTTTATTTAACGGTTTTTTTGGATTTCTCTTTTTGTTGTGTTTTTTTTTCATTGGGTTTATTTTCTTCTTTCACAAAGCCTTTCATAACACAACTTGCATTAAAGGTTGCTCCAGGTTCTATAGAGAGTTTTCCGACTATTACGTCACCAAAAATCTTAGCAATTGCTTTAACCGTTAAGGTTTTTATCACTTTTAATTGCCCAGAAGTTTCTCCCTCTATGTCTGCACTTGATGCCTCTATATTTCCTTTTACAATGCCTGTAGCACCAATAATAACTTTCCCTTTAATTATTAAATTTCCTTCTAAAGTTCCATCAATTCTAAAATCTCCATCAGATTTTATTTCTCCAACAATAATGGTGGTTTTAGCTATAACATTTCTTTCCATAACTTCTGGTTCTGTTTTTTAAACGCTATTTTTTACTTTTTTAATTGCTTTAAAATTGCTTTGGCTTTTTTACCTTCTTCTGTGCTTCCGTAACTTACAGCAACGAAATCTAACGCAACTTTATAAGCTTGTGTATTCTGGTCTTTACCAATAGCATAGGCTTTTAAAAGCTCGAATTTCGGGGCTAGGCTGGAACTTGGTATCGTTACTAGAAACTCGTTAATTTCAGAAATCACCTCTTCAAATTTGTCAGCTTTGTATAAATAATACATTTTTTTATATACTTTCTCCACCTCACTAATAGCAACTTCTTCTTCGATATTTGTGTTTGGATTTAGAATTACTTGTGCAAATTTTGTGTCTGCATATTTTGTAAGAATTACATTCTTGTATTTTTCAGCATTTTCTTTATCACCTAAATTATTATAAATTTGATACAAATGCCAGTTAATAGGTAAAATTAATTCTTTTTTTGGTTGCAAAGTCGCTAGTCTTTCTAATCTTATTTTTGCTAAATTTTGATTTTTAAATTGCTCCTTGTAAATCAATCCTAATTCGTATAATGCCTGATTTATGTCTGTTTTTAAGCTATCTATTGTTTCTTTTTCAACAGGAATACTACTTAAATAGCTATCTAAATCATATTTTAGGTTTACCTTCTTTACTTGAGCTACATCTTTTGCTGCATTCCCTCTAATTGTTCCTTTTTCAGACCATCTCCAATCATCTTCTAATCTTCTATTTCCCCAAGTTTTTTGAAATTGAGTTTTACCAAAACTTAACGATTGACTGTTATAGAAGTACCATTTTCCTTTGTTTGAGTCTTGTAAACCACCACCTAAATCACCAAATGCAATCTGATTCAATCTTAATTGAGCAGCTTCTTCATCAGCTTTCTTTAACTTTTCTATATAACTTTCAAAAAACAATTTTTGTTCGTCTTTAGATAAAGAAGCAATTCTTACTATACTATCATTTTTAGTTACAACTTCTTCGAACTTAATTAAAGATGCTAAATTTCTATATTTTCTTTTAACACGTCTAATTCTAATATCTAAACTATCTGTAGAAACTTGCAAAACACTGTCATAATAAGCACTTGCAAATTGATATTCAGCATCTTTAAAATAAAGGTTTCCTAATTTTTCATAAGTGAACGTTTTCTGTTTATCACTTCCGTTTTTAGCCCTTAAAGAATTATTATAATCATCTAAAGCTAAAAATGTACTATCGTTATTTTGGTGAAGAACTGCTGCTTGATAATACAACTCATCTAAATAGGGTCTGTTATCTCTGTTCTTAATTAACTTTTGTAATCTTTCTAATAAATTTGTTGCTATTGAATCTTTAGAAAAGTTTTTTGCCAGTTCTATATTTGCGTGAATCTTGAATTTATAAGGTGCTTTTTTAAAATTGGCTAACTTTTCAAAAACATAAAAAGCAGAATCTTTTTTATTTTCGTCACTATACATTTGCCCTAAAACAAATAGATTTCGTGCTGCTTGATCTCTATTTTTTAAAGTTCTTGTTGCTAATTGTAGATGCTTTTTAGCATTTTGCAGGCTATCGGTTTTCACATATGCCATTGCTAAAGCGGTATGCGCCTGTTCTTTAATTATATCGGGCAAATTAGCTTCTAAACTATCTCGAACAACTAATAATAATTTCATTGCCTCTATGGCAATTTCTTCATTATCATTTCTAGTATTTGCTTTCGCTCTCCATATTTTAGTTTCTGCAATTAAATCTGCTTGCGGATAATTTGCAATTACATAATTGAAAGCTTCAATTGAAGGAATAAAACGTTGTGTATAATAACGAGATTTACCCAATAACAGATAAGCATCATCTATTTGTCTATTGCGTTCAATTCCGTTAATATTCATGCCATGGGTCTGAATGGCTTTTACTGCTTTTTCTTCTGCTTTCTCAAAAGTAGTTAGTTCCTTTTTTTCTTCATTTTCATTTGCACCAAATCCTGCTCCTGGGCGATTGTTATTATAGGAAGATAAAACTATTTTATTTTCTTCAAACACGATCGGCTCTATTGGTAAACGTTTAAACCAATCGTCTTTATAATTGTTATTGATATCTTCAATTCCTTTTTTAAAGGCTTCTTTACCGTTAAATAAAACATTATATTTTGTGGTTATCGCATGAAAATTTCTGCTAACAACAGTGTCTTTTGTTACCTTGCACGCATATACAGTAACAAAAAGAATAAGAAAGGCTATTATTTTTTGAGTGTTTTTTAACACAGTTAAATCTAAATTAAAAAATTGTTTTATAAAAACTAAAAACTCTTATTTAAAACTAAAATCTTTAGAAAATAGTATACATAAGAGTGTAAAAATAACAATAAATTAAGAATAGCCTATTTAAACTGAAAAATAGCTTTCTAATTCTTTTAAAGTTTCTGTGGATGTTTGGATGTCTTTGACCACATTTCCTTTGTCTAAAACAACGATTCTCTCACAAACTTCTGTTACATGTGTTAAATCGTGACTAGAAATTAAAACGGTAACTTCTTTATTTTTAATTAATTCTTTAATCAATATTTTTAATCTAATTTGTGTTGTTGGGTCTAAATTTGCAAAAGGCTCATCTAAAATAACCACTTTTGGGTCTCCCATCATTGCAGCTATAATTCCTGCTTTTTTCTGATTTCCTTTACTTAAATCTCTTAAGTATTTTTTCTTTCCAACGATCTCTCCATTAAAAAATTCATCAAACTGAGCTAAAAATTTAGTAACATCCGCAGTATTCATTCCTCTTAAATCGCCAATAAATTCAAAATATTCTTCTGGCGTTAAATAGCCTATTAAAAAAGATTCATCAATAAAAGAACCTGTAAAAGTTTTCCAATCTTCACTTTGATTTACAATAATATTATTATTTGTAATTGCACCCGTTGTCGGTCTTATTAAATCTAATAAAATATTAAATAATGTTGTTTTTCCTGCTCCATTATTACCAACCAAACCAAAACTTTGTCCGGTAGGGATTTCTATTGAAGAAACATTCAAAACTTCTACTTTTCCGTATTTTTTTGAAACTGTATCTATTGTAATCATTGTGTGTGTATTTTTAATTTTAATTATGCTTCTTTCCCAAAAGCGTTAATCATAATGTACTTATCTTTAATGTACTTTTTTTCGATGAAATTCATAGCATAATTCCTTAATAAAAAACCAATTACCCCAACAGATCCAACAGCTATAAAACCTGAATTATAACCTACAAACTTGTTAAAAACCCAAAACAATAACATCGGAAATAACATTAGAGGAATAATAACAAGAAACTGCGTGGCACTTGTTCCTTGTGTGTTTCCAAAACCGCCCTTTGTTAAGTCTATTCTTTTTCTATTAAATGAACCTGCATATAATAAAAAGAGTGAATTAAAGCCAATATTAAACATCGCTCCTACAGTAATCATTAAAAAAATATCTGTCCCAAAATACAAGTAAGGGAAACTTAAAAAATATAAAATTGTGGTCATTGTAAACATTAAAACCCATTTCGAATCTAAGAATTTTCTATATCTAAAACTCTGACTCATTAACATTTTATAATGAGCGCTATCCCAAGCAGGAATAAATTGGCCATAGTTTAAAGTAAAACCTCCAGTAATAAATAATGATGCGAACATTAACATTGCTGGCATTTTTTGATAGGTTTCTTGTGGAAAGAAAAATAGACCATAAAAAAGGAATAAAAAAGACATTAAAAATACTGTCTTCGTTCTTTTGTTTCTCCAAATTAAACGAATATCATTTTTTATAAAAGGGGCAACATCCCCTAACTTATTTGCCCAAGATAAATCTATTGTATTTGCCTCTTCTACTTTAGTTTGCACAACTCCATCTAAATATACTTGAGTACTTAACTGTTTGTAATTAAGCTGATATAAAAGCACTAAAACAAAAACCCCAATTAAAGAATATACTGGGTTTTGATAAACAAAATCGAAAACAAGACCTCCAAAACCGACTACATCAAAAATACCAAATTTTTGTAATCCAATTAAACTCAACAATATTGTCGCAATAACAATCAATGCTTTGTTATTTTTATTAATTAAAAAATTCAAAAAATTAATAGACTGAATGATTAAAATCATCGTAAGCAACCACCCTAAAACTCCTGCAGTATTGTATCCTTCTTTTATTAAAACAAATGAGAAAGGAATGTAAAAAAATAATCCTAAAATATTAAACGTAGAAAAAACAGATTTCCCTAAAACATAATGCACCAATTTGCTTTTCTTAATTGGTAGAATAAGTAGAGGCTTAATATTCATTATTGGTAATTTTTGCATTAAATACCTGAAAATTAAATCCCCGAAAATCACAAAAAGCAAATAAGAGTTTACTTTTTGTAAAGGATCTGCATCTGGAAATTCTTTCTTTAAAACAAAATAACCTCCAAAACCCATTGATAAGAAAGAAAGAAGAAATATCAAAACAAAAAAGCCCATTATGATCTTTAATGCAATTCCTTTTTGCCAGTGAGAAGACCTAAAATATTGTTTCCATTCTAACTTTAAAAAGTGTGAAATCATAAACTTAGTACTTTGGTTTGATTACTGATAAGTAGTTTGAAAATAGAAATTGTTACAGATTATATGAAATTTTATGTTTTTTGATCGCTTGATTGTATTTTTTGTAAAACGGAAATAGCTATAAGTAGAAGAAATAAAATTCAATTTCATTAAAACAAATCCTAATAAAATATTTAGTACAGAGCAGACAGCTCCTTAATACCAACTAGGTATTTCTTTTAAAAACGCCTTCCTTTTATCTATAATACTTTAAAAGAACTTTATTTTATTACCTTTAAAACATCTGCAATAATTCTTTCTAATTCTGCTTTTGGTAAAGCTCCGTTCGACATTTGAGGCTGCCCTTCGACTGGACAAAATAACATGGAAGGAATACTTCTAATTGCGAATGCTGCAGATAATTCTTGCTCTGCTTCTGTATCAATTTTATAAATATCAATTTCACCTTTATATTCTTCTGAAAGCGCTTCTAAAATTGGAGCAATCATTTTACAAGGTCCACACCAATCTGCATAAAAATCTATGATTGCGGGTCTTTTCCCTTCAAACTTCCATTCTTTATTTTTTTCAAAATTGAATACTTTCTCTAAAAATGTTTCTTTTGTTAAATTTTCTGTCATAATTTAAGATATTCTTTTCGACAAAGTCGAAATTTAATTAATCTGTCATTCCCGAGAAATCGAGAACCTTTTTCGATACAAAAATAGTCGTTTTTATAGCGTCCAAATTACAAAGCAGTACTAATTATAAAACCAACCATGAAAAGCAAATTAATTATAGAAACTTCATTTGTAAATGTTACTTTAGTCTCTTGTAAGATAATAACAAAAAAAAATTGATGTATCCAAAAACAACAAAAAAACCAGTTGTAGATTCCATTTTTGGAACTACAGTTATAGATAATTACAGATGGCTAGAAAATGATAAAAGCCCCGAAACGGAAGCTTGGGTCAAAGCAGAAAACGAGGTTACTTTCGATTATTTAAGTAAAATCCCTTACAGAGAACAGTTAAAAGATCGTTTAACAGCATTATGGAATTACGAAAAAGTAGGAACTCCTTTTATAGAAGGTGATTATACTTACTTTTCAAAAAATAATGGTTTACAAAATCAGAGTGTTATTTACAGAAAAAAAAACGATGCAGATGAACCAGAAGTTTTCTTAGATCCAAATACATTTTCTGACGATGCCACGACTTCTTTAGGTGCTGTAAGTTTTTCTAAAAATGGTAAAACTGCTGCGTATTCAATTTCTGAAGGAGGTTCTGATTGGAGAAAAATCATAATTATAGATACGGCGTCTAAAACCATTAAAGAGGATACGTTGGTTGATGTAAAATTCTCTGGAATTTCTTGGTATAAAAACGAAGGTTTTTACTACTCTAGTTATACCAAACCTAAAGGAAGTGAATTGTCTGCAAAAACAGATCAACACAAATTATACTATCATAAATTAGGAACTTCTCAAAAAGAAGATGCCGTTATTTTTGGGGAAATCCCATCAGAAAAACACAGATATGTAAGTGGCTATTTAACGGAAGATTTTAGATATTTAGTTATATCAGCACAAATTTCAACGTCTGGTAATAAATTATTTATCAAGGATTTATCAGGCCTAAATAATAAATTAGTTACAATTTTAGACAATGTAAAAAGTGATACTTATGTCATTGAAAGCAGCGGAAGTAAATTATTTTTACAGACTAATTTAAATGCCCCAAATCAAAAAGTAGTCACTGTAGACGCAACTAATCCTACTCCAGAAAATTGGGTAGATTTTATTCCAGAAACAGAGAATGTGTTAAGTCCATCAACAGGTGCTGATTATTTCTTTGCAACTTATATGATTGACGCTGTTTCTAAAGTTTTACAATACGATTTTAATGGAACATTAATTAGAGAAGTACGATTACCAGGAGTTGGTTCTGCTAGTGGTTTTGGAGGAAAAAAAACTGCAAAAGAATTGTACTTTTCTTTCACTAATTATAACACTCCAAGTTCCTCGTACAAATACAATCCAAAAGACGGAACCTATACTTCTTACTGGAAACCTTTCATCGCATTTAATCCGAATGGGTATGAAAGCAAACAAGTTTTTTACGCATCAAAAGACGGAACAAAAATTCCGATGATGATCACACATAAAAAAGGAGTAGAATTGAATGGGAAAAACCCAACTATTCTATATGGTTATGGAGGCTTTAACATCAGTTTAATGCCCTCTTTTAGTATCGCAAACGCAGTTTGGATGGAACAAGGAGGAATTTATGCTGTGGCAAACTTAAGGGGTGGTGGAGAATATGGAAAGAAATGGCATGATGCAGGAACACAACTTAAAAAGCAAAATGTTTTTGATGATTTTATTGCAGCTGCAGAATATTTAATTCAAAAAAATTACACTTCATCAAATTATTTAGCAATAAGTGGTGGTTCTAATGGAGGTTTATTGGTGGGTGCAACGATGACACAAAAACCTCATTTAATGAAAGTTGTCTTACCTGCTGTAGGTGTTTTAGATATGTTGCGATACCATACGTTTACTGCTGGCGCAGGATGGGCTTATGATTACGGAACAGCCAATGACAGTAAAGAAATGTTTGATTATTTAAAGGGATACAGTCCAGTTCATAACGTACAAAAAGGAGTGAAATATCCTGCAACTTTAATCACAACAGGAGATCATGATGATCGCGTTGTGCCTGCGCATAGTTTTAAATTTGCTGCAGAGTTGCAAGATAAACAGTCAGGAGAAAACCCAACTTTAATCCGAATAGAAACCAACGCCGGTCATGGAGCAGGAACTCCTGTTACAAAAACCATTGAGCAATATGCAGATATTTTTGGATTTACCTTATATAATATGGGTTTTAATCAATTACCAAATTCTTTGAAAAAGAAACTAGGAAGTTAGTCTTTCTAAAATATGAAAATTATTTATTGGCTGCTTCAAGTCTTTCGTTAACATAAAACATTTGAATTTTTCCGTTGACAATAAGTCCGTCGTGTACTTGATTAACTTTCATCTCTTTCCCATCTAATGTAAATGTAACCTCGTGCCCAGAAGTAACCCATTGGCGTAACTCACCTTCTTTGTTCGTAAATTCGTTTGCGATAAGATAGTTTGTTTTCCATTTTGGGTTGTTTTCAGTAAACCATATTTTCAAGAATTCTAAATGTGCTTCTGTGCCTTCAATAACTTCGCCTGTTGGCCCGTAAACTTTAAAATCTTTTTCTGCATTTAGGTTCCTAATCGCTTCAAAATCTTTTTCATTGTGTGCTTTAACGTAATTTTCCCAAAGTGCTACGTTTGCTGCTGCTCCTCCATACAAAGGGATTTTAATTCCTTCATCTGAAACTTCGTGGCCAATTGCTTTTTTTACAACCTCTACTTTAGGTGAGATGTTACATGAAAACATAATGACTGTAATTAGTAATGCTAAAATTGATTTTTTCATCTTTAAATTGGTTTTAGTTCATGTTTTCAGGAGAACTTAGTTCTGGCACAAGTACTTGATGTCTAACAGTTCTTCCATTAGGCATTAAACTCTCGTCTACTTTTTGAGAATCTTGTTCATAAGCATCTTCCCCATAAAGTTCATCATATTTTTCAATCATTTTCTTAAGTGGTATTCCATAATCATTACTTTGTCCAGCAAAGTTCTTATGGTGAAATCGTACTTGCACCACATTTCCATTACACCCTGAATTACAATATAAAACATTCATGTTTTGACCATATTTTGATTCTACCATTGCTTTTTTAATACGCTCTCTAAATCTCCAAAAATCTTTTGCTCCAGAATCGTTAAAGTTATAAAAGAGTATTCTTCTATGGTTAACCCTTTCTTTATTCTCAATATAATAAGACATCTTTTTACTCATAGACCAAATTGTATTCCCAATAGACTGATGAATTGAACCGACTTTACTTCGCCAGTAATTATTTCCTTCTGTATATACATTATCAAATTCTTGAATAGAATCTGCTACTTGCATTCTAACAAAATTTTGTGCATTATCACCTGTTAATACCCTGAAAGTCATATACCTAGACTGTCCTTTTTTACTATTATAAATCTTTGTTTTTTTAGATACTCCGTCTACAAATTCCTTCATATTTACTTGATCAACCTTTAATAATCTTGATTGAATCACCTGAGTATTAATTGTAGTAATTGCAAAAACAAAAAATAAAGTGAAAATAATTTTCTTCATTTTTAATATAATTAGAATTAATTTAAATCAAATATAATAAATATTAATTGCAATATGCAACTAATATTTATTATATTTTTAAATCCTATTTTATAAAAATGTAAGGAAAGAGATTTGAAAAAAATTAAAAAAGGTTAGTACCTCTTGTATTAAAAACTCAGCAAATATCCAATAAAATTGAACTATCTGATGTACTTTTTGTTATTAATCTGAATATATCTTTTCTTTAAAACCCTTCCACCTAATTGGATTTCCCGAAAGTAAATTGTATTGACTTTTTAAAGATTAATACGTACAAGTAACCCCCCACTAGTCCAAAATTTAATATAAGAAACCCAACAATTGTAGCACACCTAAGATCTAAAACTGATTCTAAAATGATAAATGCACGAGGTAAAGCACCTTTTAGATTGTGTAACCTTTGCTTCTTTTTATTTTTATATAAGACATTTCGTTCAAATGAATTATCACAAATTTTCCTCTTTTTTTATAATAATAGTGTCTACAATTTTAGAAAAAAATCATTCTGTAGTTTTTTTAACTTCAAGATTGTAAACTCGTAAAAAGATGTTAGCTTTTCTTGGTATTTGTTGAGCAGTATTTAGTTGCTATCTTCCAATAAAACGTTAATACAGTTTAATTATAGCATTGGAATTCCGTTAGATATTGTGGATATGGGAGCTATCATATAGATTTCTGTTTTAAAACTCACAAGATTAGGATGTGCAACAATACCTTTCCATAGCTCTGAATTTAAATAAGCTTCTAAACTATCTTGATCTGTAAAGTAATATATACCACCAAAAACACCTTTTTCAATATTTCCTATAAATGTTTTACCTACGAGCCCCTTTATTTTACCAGGAGCAAAATTAGCTACCACATCACTACCAAGTTGAGCATGCTCTATTAAACTCATTTCTTGAAGTTCGTAGTTAACCACTAATAAATGTTTAGCGATATCGTCTCCTTCTTCAGTTGCCATTTTTCTTTTTTCTGCAATCCCATTAGAAGTATCAGAAATAGATGCAACAGAAAAAGTTGTTGTTTTAAAATTAATAAGATTAGGATGTGCAACAATACCCTCCCATAATTCTGAGGCCAAATAAGCCTCTAAACTAACTTGGTCTGTAAAATAATATACACCACCAAAAACACCTTTTTCAAGATTTCCTATAAATGTTTTACCTATGAGCCCCTTTATTTTACCAGGAGCAAAATTAGCCACCACGTCACTACCAAGTTGAGCGTGTGACTCCAAACTCATTTCTTGAAGTTCATATTTAACAACTAATACTTGCGTTTGTGAACTATTCACGTCCGCTATTGGTGTTTTACTTTTTTCTTTACAGCTAAAAATTAATAGCATTACGCAAAATAAAATACTTTTTTTCATAAATTTCGTTTTAATGATTTCTAATATTATAACTATTTATTGTTTTAAGCAATTTTATTGGTAGTTAATTTACTAAACTATAGTTAGTTATGATTAAAATCACTAAACCTAACACTTAACTAAATTGTTTTAAAACTGATTTTAAAAAATCAGCTATTTACTATTTTGAATAGGTGTTGAATACAACTAGAACTTGTTTAAAGTTATGTACATTGGATAAAATTTAGTGAATGGACTTACTATTTGTAAAATAGCAACTGCAATTGTTACATAAATAAAATCAAGACCAATTTAGTAAACTAAAGCAATAGACCCTATATATTATGCAGCAACTATTGCATCGTGAATTCTTACTTTTACTATCTCTTTAGTTAAAACACTAATTGTTTTAATTTTTAACATTTCACTTTATTTTCAAGTATATATTAATCAAAAAATTGGAATTATTTAATAGCATGTTCTCTAAAGTATTAGAAAATGTAATAGTTAAAAATATTGAAATTGTTTCAGTTTAAAAAACTAGATATTGATTTACGAAGGAAATATTATGAAAAAGATTCCAATTTATTATATAAAATTACTTCAATTGATACATAAATAAATTAGTAAAATATTAGGAACAACTAGAGTAGTTATTTCTATACTTTTAATGAAGCTAGAAATGAAATTAGTCTAGGCAAAGGCTATCTCGAAATAATTACCCTAATTTCTTAAATATATAGTGCATTCTAAGATCGAAAGACTATTACACTGCTATCTTCTAGAATCTGTAAGTTGCAAAACTAAAAGAAGTATACTAATCTTAAATAGCTGACGTAACGGTATCTCTTAAGCTTATTTTAATTGAGATAATTCTTCAATAAAAGCAAGATATTCTGCTTTACTTTTTTCTTCAAATAGATTACGATTATTACTAATCTGAAATTTAATATCCATTTGAGACTCATCTAAAACAGACTCGTCTATTGACTCAATAGAAAATATATACAACTCAATTATAATAGGTAGCGTCAATATACCTTTGCTAGTAGCAAGATAACGTGTGCTTTTTTTTGACCCTGAAGGATTCAATTTTTCAATAAGCCCTTTTTCCATAAGAGATTTTAATCTATTTGAAAGAATATTAGTCGATATTTTCTCTTTCGAACTTTTAAATTCTTTAAACCTAGTTTTTTTGTGCAAAATAATATCTCTTAAGATAAGAAGAGACCATTTATCACCTAAAACATTAATTGACTGCGCTATAGCACATGTAGGGGGGGTTTTCGAACTCAATATTTAAAAATTTATAAAATTTATTTTCCTTTAAAGATATTATATCTTA
The DNA here is from genome assembly GCA_000981625.1 of Flavobacteriaceae bacterium ASP10-09a. Taxonomy (GTDB): domain Bacteria; phylum Bacteroidota; class Bacteroidia; order Flavobacteriales; family Flavobacteriaceae; genus Polaribacter. The sequence continues at coordinate 92,067 of LAQA01000007.1, read as the reverse complement.
TGTAAAGATATTAAAAACAGTATAAATTAATTACATCATTAATAATACGATATTACCTTAATCATATCATAAATAATAGGTTGTTATTTATATTTTATAAGATTATATAAGCAAAAAAAAAAACAAATCTAAGAAATTAGTTGCTAATTACAACTAATTTCTTAGATTTGTTTTAATAATTATTATCAATTACAACCTAAACAAAACAATCATGAAAAATTTATTAACTCTTGTAGCTTTATGTTTCACTATGATTTTGAATGCACAATGGATTAAAGAAACATCCTGTAATAAAAAAGCAAGCCTTGTTGCCAACAAAGCTATAGAATACGCTTTAAATTTAGAATACCTCCCCGCATTTGGCGCTGCAAATTCAGCATTACTCTTAGATAAAGACTGTGGTTGCGCGAAACTAACTTTAGCATTTATAAGTAGTTCGAATCCAAAATGGGGAAATAGAGCAAAGAAACTTAAAGAAATTAACGCATCTAAACTAACTTCAGAAGAAAAAGGTTGGTATATGTATATGTCGGCTTCTTCAGAAAATAAAAAGACTTTAGAGACAAGTCTTGTAAGTAAATTTCCGAACAGTCCTTTAATTAATTATATGGCAACATCTATCCAAGATTTTAATTCTTTTAAAGTTTTTGCTGAAAAATTTCCTACTTATGCTTCTTCAGCACACAATATGATATCCTATGGATATATGACAGGAGCCTATGGAGAAAAAAACGAGTTAGAAGCAATGAAGCATGTCAAAATATCTCAAAACATGCATGATGGACCGAATTCATATGATTCAATGGCTGAACATTATGCTTCGATGGGCGACTATAAAAATGCATTAGAAACGCAACTTAAAGCAGTTGATTTTGGTAGCTTTTCTTCTCCATATATGAAATACGCTCAAGTATATTATGCAAAGACAGATGCAGCAAATATTAGCGAAAAAATAATGGCGAATCAAAAAGCAGTACAAAAAGCACAAACGACTGGCAATTATGAATCTTACAAAAAATTTGAGCATCCAGAGATTACAGTTACTACTGGAGATTCTAATTTAAATCCTTTTTACGTGTATACAAAAGAAGATGTTACAAAGGCTACTCCAATAACCTGGGAAGTCTTTGAGTTTTCTGATATGAAAACATACTTTTCTCCAGATATGAAAACTGCTGTCGTTTCTTTTGAAGCTGATGGCTCATATATAGTAACAGAAACAAATAAAACTGTTTCATATGCAACTAGAGGGTCTTCAACGTGGGTTAACACCAATGATGGCTGGAAGATATTACATACATCATATGCTCCAAGAAAAGGAAAAGTTGGAATTCCGCAAATGGATTAAATTCTTAAACGTATTATTTTAAATCAATAGTATAAATAGACATATTATGAACAACAATAAACTATTAATTTTATAGAAGGTTTCTTATATTAATCTTTATCTGATATGGAAGCAGCTAATACTAAAATGTTGGTTTTGATTGAAGCTGCTTGGTCTGATAAAAAGAACAGAAAAATATTTATGAATACAATGGATAAAGCTTTTACAGGGATTCACGGAGACTATGTTTAGCGCAATGAACCAACAATGAGAAAATAGTGTCATCTTCTAAATAATTAAATTACATGTAGATAGTACCTAATAACTAAAACATTTGACAAAATGAAAAATATAATATTTTTAATATCGCTATTTGTGTTCGTTGCAAGTTGCTCGAATTCAAACCCTAAGTATACAAAAAACTTAGCAACCGCTCAAAAATTCTTTGCTTTACACGGAGAAGAAAATCTAGAAGCTCAACTTAATCTAATTAGTAAGGACATTGAAAGCGAACCGCCTTTTTATGGTTCTGAAATGATTAAATATGATATATTTACTTCTATGCTAAAGGGCTATCATGATGCTTTTGATAACATCAAATACACAGCTAAAGTATGGCTTCCTGGAACAGATTCATTAGGAGTTTTAGATGGTAGCGTAAGAACCTATGGAGAATGGACAGGGATTCAAGCTAAAACAGGAAAACAATTAAATCTTAAAGGGTATTGGTATTTTGGGTTTGACAATAAAGGTTTAATAAACGCACAAGGCGACTTTTTTGACGCTGGCGGTATGTTAGACGCTGTATATTCTAAAAATCTAGTACATGTTTCTTTTGAAGTTTTGCCAGGAAAAATGGATAAGGTTATGGCTATTATTGATAATAAAGGAGGCCTACCTAAAACGCGTACATATGATGGATGCATATCTATAGAACTGAGTATAAACAAAGAAAGCAACACTATTTTTGTACAAGAAAATTGGGAATCTTTTGACAAGTTCAACACATATCTGAAATGGAGGCAAACTGAAGATACTTCAATTGCAGAGATGATACCTTACTTAAAAGGAGGTGCAAGTGGGCTTAAAATCATTCAGGGAAATTCAAATTATAAATCTTATTAAGTTTTTTTAGTAGATTCTTATAAGTGTGATAGCTTTATTGAATTGAGAGAATTTCTTTAATTTTAACATATATAATATTACACTGTGAAAAGATCAAAATTTACTTAAATATTATCATCTGCAGAAGACTCATTAACATAAATAATGTTATGTCGGGAAAATTAGTTATTTGAAAAAAGAAAAATTTTACTTCTGCAGATTTTTATTATTGTTGCTTACTCTTTTAAGGAATAAATACCTGTTTTTTTAAATATTTAAAAAACTATTTATAATTATCTCACTGACTGTTGGTTTTATCAGAATTACTTAAGTATTGAACCTAAACTGTTACTCACATTAAATGACTTTAAACTTTATGTAAATATTGCAAATTTGCAATCGTTGCATTTATAGGAGCTAATAAACACTTCTTCCTCTAAAAAGGTAAATCATTATTTAAATCGTCATCACTCATAAAACTATCCAAATTCATCTTTGAAGAAATATCTACTTTATCTTCTTGACTACTAAAAAGCTCTTAATGAGCGGAATCTAAGTTTTAATCGTGCTAAATTTATTTTACCTTGTAAATGAGTGTTCAGAACATAAGTTAATTCACTACCTTTATTGTCTGCATTGATCTTCTTTATTAATAAAACAGGTCAAAACACTTAAAATCAACAAACTATGTTTTTATCATGTACTAAAAACGAACATGCTTTATGAAAAGAATTAAATTATTATTTCTTTTAACTGCTGGTTTTATAACAAACACTTTTTCGCAAGCAACAGCAACAGCAACAGTAACAGCAACTATTATTGCTCCAATTGCAATTGCAAATGCGCTAGATATGAATTTTGGAAATGTAGCTGTACAAGCTGGGGCTTCTGGCACTGCAGGTACTGTGGTAATAGCACCTGCAGGAACAAGAACGAGAACAGCTGGTGTTACTTTGCCTAGTACAACAGGTACTTTCACCGCTGCTTCATTTACCATTGGGGGAGCAAGTGGGTACACTTACGTAATTACAATACCGAGTACAGGCTACATTATTACAAAGGCGACAACCCTTGAGACGATGACTGTAGGTACATTTACGAGTAGCCCTTCTTCAACAGGCACACTTACAGGTGGATCAGAAACTTTAAATATTGGAGCAACATTAAATGTGGGTGCAGGACAAGTTTCTGGAGTCTATACTAATGCTACTGGTTTTGATGTTACAGTGAATTACAATTAAAAGTAGTTTGCTTTTTTTTACATAGCCTTTAAAGAAATATTTAATTGATCTGCTATTTGCTTATAACTCTTTTTCTCTACTATGCTCAGTAAAAAACTTTACGCTGTTTTTTACACAAACTTGCAATGGCATTTTCTAATTTAGAATAAAACTCATTTTCTATAAAAACAAATTCAGGAGACTCATTACTACTTTTATGAGTGTAATTTTTTTGATATTTATCTAGAGCTTTATTATGTCTTGCAATAATGGAACGAAAGTAAAATTAATTCTATAGAAGAGCTAGCAAGTGTCGCAAAAAAACACCAAAGCTATTTTAATGATTATGACATCTACCTTAATTAGCAATCCATTCTTAATTTTATCTTTAATAGCTCCATGTCTTTTGACTTCTTAAACATAGACTAATTGATAAACTTGAGGCTATTTTTTAAAATCACTTTTAAAAAAATTGAGTTATTAAACTGCATTTACACCCCTATAAATAAAGGTTGAAATTTAATATTCTCGTAAGATTTCCTGTGATTTATTGATGGATACGGATTAATATAGAAATTAATTTGTGGCGCTATTTCAGCTAATTATACTAGGTTCGAATGCTTAAAAATTAAAAAAACCTTCTATTGAATAGCATTGCGTTATTTAATGTTTTTAAACATTTTTTCACAAGCCAACATACTTTTTGCAGCGTCTCTTTGAGGTGTTAATTTATGATAAATATCATGTGAAATATTGTTTTTTAGAAACTAAATTAAGCCTTTTTTTTATAAAAAATATTTAATACTATAACTGTCGGGATGATAATGAGGCTCTCAAAAAATTCAATGGTGCAAGCAATAGTAACTGCAACTGTTATTACTCTAATTACAATTGCGAATGTATTAGATATGAATTTTAGAAATGCTGATAAATTAGAAGATTAAAATAATGATGGAGATTAAATAAATGATGATAATAAGCTAAATAGCCAAGATAATTGCCCATTCTTTAAATCTATTTACCTAAAGAAATTAACCGTTAATCGATACTTAAGATTTGCCTATCTATTTTTCTTCACCTAAAGGTAAATGCTCGCATATATTTGTAGAAGAAAACAGAAACAAAGAACTATTAATCAAATAAAAAAACTTACATTATGAACTTACAAAAATTATTTTTCGTATTCCTTTTAATCGCTGTTTTTACAACCAACACTTTTGCGCAAGCAACAGCAACAGCGACAGCGACAGCAACTATTATTGCTCCAATTACAATTGCAAATGCAATAGATATGAATTTTGGAAATGTAGCGATACAAGCTGGAACAGCAGGAACTGTGGTAATGGCACCTGCAGGAACAAGAACGAGAACAGCTGGTGTTACTTTGCCTAGTACAACAGGTACTTTCACTCAAGCTTCATTTAATGTTGGAGGAGAAGGCGTGTATACTTACACAATTACAATACCGAGTGCAGATTATACGATTACAGATCCTGTTAGCAATGCGACGATGATAGTAAATACATTTACGAGTACTCCTAGTGAAACAGGAATACTTACTGCTGGGGCACAAACTTTAAATGTGGGTGCAACATTGAATGTGGGTGCAGCTCAAACTCCTGGAGTTTATACAAATGCTACTGGTTTTGATGTTACAGTGAATTACAATTAAAATAAAAGTTTTATGGCTATATTTTGGAACATTGTAAAAAGAAAAGATTATTCTCTTAGAACTTGTCAGCTTAAATTGGTCGCTTTTATTTTTTGTTTTTTTTTGTTTATAACTACAACAAGCGCTCAAGGAGATTTATTAATTTTTCCAAAGCGTATTGTATTTGATGGGGGAAAAAGAGTAAAACAACTAATCCTTTCTAACATAGGAAAAGATACTGCCGTATATAATGTTTCATTTCTACAATATAGAATGGATGTGAATGGTGGGTTTAAAGCGATCAAAACACCAGATATTGGACAATATTTTGCAACACCTTATTTACGGGTTTTCCCTCGTAAGGTAACATTAGCTCCCAATGAATCTCAAATAGTTAAAGTACAGTTAACCAAGTCAACAAAATTAAAAGAAGGTGAATACCGTTCACATCTTTATTTTAGAGCTAAAAAAAATAACAATCCACTTGGACAAAAGGAGAAGGTAGTAGATTCAACTTCCATATCTGTAAAATTAGAAGCTGTTTTTGGAATTTCTATTGCAACTATTATTAAAAAAGGGAAACCTAATACAGTAACAACAATTTCTGATTTGTTTTATGAAAAAGACAAAGAGTTGAATCATTTTATAAACTTCAATTTAAACAGAACTGGAAATATGTCTACCTACGGTGATATTCATATAAACTATGTTTCTCTTAAAAATACAATAGTTGAAGTAGCGAAAGTTAAAGGTGTTGCCGTATATACACCTGGTGAGGTAAGAAAAGTTAAAATACAATTAAAAACACCTAAAGGAATTACTTTTACTGGCGGTAAATTTAAAGTCGTCTATACAGCTAACGAGAGTAAAAAAAAATTAGCGGATGCGGAATTAGACTTTTAAGCTATAGATAGTTGTTTTAAAATAAAATTTTGGATTATGACAGTAAGCCACTTTAATAAAACTTTTTTAAAATTATTATTTTTTACACTCTTTTTTTGTTTAAATACTTCGTATTCGCAACCATCATTACCACAAAGAACAGTTTCTGCAATACCCACACAACCAATAGATTTTGGTACATTTTACGTTACTAGTGCGGGCACAATAACTGTAAATTGGCAAGGGAGTGTTTCAACTACAGGTGGTGTTGTAGTAGTGTCAAGCGTAAATGCACGCCCTGCTATTTTTGATATAACACTATGCCAAGGTAGAAATGTTACACTAACATATAACCCAACAACAACAATTACCAATGGCGCTCCTTCCATAACTTTAACCCTTGGTGACACAGAAAAAGGACCAAGTGGTACAATTTTTGCCGTAAATACTAATTGTACTTTTATTACAACTCTTCGTGTTGGAGGAACACTTGATATTCCTGCCGGAGCTTTTACAGGGGTTTATACAGGGAGTTTTTCTATGAACTTTACGCAAGACTAATGGTCGCAAAGCAACTACATCTTTTATGTTATTTAAAAGGGCGACTATACACCAATATAAATAATGCTTTGTGGTGGAGCATAATAGCGCTAATGTGTTTTTCTTCTACAGTAAATGCATCAAATACTTTTATTGAACGAAAAATAGATTCTATTGTTTCATTTGATGAAGTTTCTGTTGAATTTTATGTGAGTGGTTATTATAGATTTGAAACCAATGTTATTATTACTGATACTAAAAAGTTATATATAAATATTGATGATTTATTTAAAAAATTAGAAATTTATTGTAAAGTTGAAGATGGAGGTAATCTTTTAAAAGGGTTTATTGAAAATGAACGAAAAAAATATAGTGTAGATTTAAATTCAAGACAAATTGAAGTAGGAAATAAAATAATTAAATCTAATAATGGAATCGTTAAAAAATTAGGGGCTATTTACATAGAGTCCACTATTATTAACGAAGCATTTGGCTTAAATATTGTTTTTAATTATCGTTCCTTATCTATAAAATTAGAGGCTAATTTTGAGTTGCCTTTAGTAAAGCAAATGCGATTAGAGCAAATGCGTAAAAACATTTCTAAATTACAAAATAAAGAACCTAAGGTAGATAAAGTAGTACAAAGAGAATATCATTTATTTAAAGAAGGTATGTTGGATTGGTCATTAGCATCCTCTCAAACAAAAAATGAAACTACAAGAAATAGAATTGGACTAGGGATGGGTGCTGAATTATTATATGGTCAGGCAAATATTTTTATAAATTATAATGACCAAATTAAATTTGACAACAGACAACTGCATTATAATTGGCGTTGGGTAGACAATGATAAAAAGTACTTTAAGCAAGTTGAAATAGGTAAAATATACAATCAAAGTATTTCTTTTTTAGAAACTCCAGTAATTGGTGGATCAATTAATAATACTCCTAATACAGTCAGAAAAACGGGAGGATATCATATCATAAATGAATATACAGAACCAAACTGGACCGTTGAATTGTATATTAATGATGTCTTGGTTGATTATACTGCGGCAGACGCTTCGGGATTGTATGTGTTTAAAGTTCCAATAGTATATGGGTATACAACCTTAAAACTTAAATTCTACGGCCCTTTAGGCGAAGAACGCATTGAAGAACGTACCATGAATATTCCTTTTACATTTATCCCTGCAAAAAAAGCAGAATACCGTATTTCTGGAGGAGTATTACAAGATGGTGAAAATAGTAAATTTGGACGAGGAGTTGTAAATTATGGAGTTAATAGATCTGTTACTATTGGAGGAGGTTTTGAATATTTATCAAGTATCCAAAACAAACCATTTATCCCATTTGCTACAATTGCTTTTCAACCATTTAACAAACTTGTTTTAAACGCTGAATATGCTCATAATGTTAGAACAAAAGGCTTATTAAGCTATAATTTTGGTAAAAGCTCTTTTTTAGAAATTGAGTATGCTAAATATGTTGATAGCCAATTAGCTACTAGATTTAATGCAAATGAAGAGCGAAAAGCAAAGGTTTTACTTCCTTTTAAAATGAAAAAGGTTTCAGGATACGCCCGATTAAATTACAATCAATATGTATATGATGCATTTAATTTTAATCAGTTGGATGCTATTTTTTCAGGTTATTATAAAAATTTTAAGGCTAATGTATCAACACTTCTTAACTGGGTTAGTAATAGACCGGCTTATATCACTTCAAACATAGCTCTTTCCTACAGAATGAGAAATGGTTTTATTTTAAGACCTTCCATTGAATTCAATATTAGTGACAATCAACTTTTAAGACATCGAATAGAAATTGAAAAAAGGATTTCTAAAATGTATTTTTCAGCTTCTTATGAAAGAAACTCCGTATCAAAAACCGATAATTTTTTTTTAAACTTTAGGTACGATTTACCTTTTGCACGCGCAGGTTTTACATCATCATATAGTAATAATAGGCTCAATTTTTCTGAAAATGCCCAAGGAAGTATCGCTTTAGGTTTAGGAGATGGTTCGGTTAAGCCAGGTTACAATTCAGCCTTAGGTAAAGGAGGAATTTTATTTTATCCGTTTCTTGATTTAAATCAAGATGGTAAAAGAGATAAAGGAGAACAAATGGTCTTGTTAAATAATGTAAAAGTTAATGGAGGTAAAGCTGATATAAGTAAGAAAGATTCTATCGTTCGTGTTTCTGACTTAAACTCGTTTATAAATTATAATATTACGTTTTCTGACGACGATTTAGATAATGTTTCTTGGCGATTTAAATACAAAACGTATCAAGTACTTATCGATCCAAACCAATACAAACGCGTAGATGTACCAATCCTTTCTGTAGGTGAAATAAGTGGTATGGTATACTTAAATAAAGAGAATATAAGTGAAGGTCAGGGACGTATTACAATACAAATAATTGGTAAAAAAGGAAATAAAGTTGCCGAAACGCTGAGCGAAAGAGATGGTTATTATAGTTATCTTGGTTTAAATCCAGGAGAGTATACGATTCGTATAGATGAAAAACAATTACAAAAATTAGGATATCAGGCATCGCCAGCAACACATAATATAACGATAAAAGCATTTGTTGATGGAGCTATTATTGATGAGCTTGATTTTACTATACAGTCTAAAAAAAAATTAGTTAAAAAAAATGATATTCAAAAAGAAACCATTAAAGTTGTTACTGTTGAAGAGGATATTAAAAGAAAGATTGCTAGCACTGTTAAATTAGAAAATAAAATTATAGATTCTTCTTTTACAAATATTACGTATATTAAAGGACTTGTTTATACTGTTCAGATAGGTGCTTATAGAAATACCATTACATCAAGACAATTATTGAACTTATCACCAATATATTATGAAAGCCTAAACAATATTATTATAAGGTATTTATTTGGTGATTTTAAGACATTAAAAGAAGCGAAAGTTGTAAAAAATAAAATGAAAGCGCTCGGAATTCAAGATGCTTACGTTGTTGCCTATAAAGATGGTCTTAGAATTCATGTGAAAACACATATTAAAGTTATGGATTAATTAATTAAAAATCTTTTCCCGATTTATTGGGATGACTTAAATTTAGCTGTTATGTTAATCAACTTTTATATTTTTTACTTTTAAATCCAGAGTTATGAAATCAAAATTAAAACTTTTAACATCACTAATGATATTGCTAATATTAAGCTTTAGCAATCATAAGATATCTGCGCAGTCAATGGGTATAAGCAGTACCTCAATTACCCCTGACCCATCATCGATCCTTGAAATGAGGACGACCACTAAGGGTGTACTTATTCCAAGAATGACCACAGCAGAAAGAGACCTTATCAGTTTGCCTGCTAACGGGTTGATGATTTACAATACTTCAACTAGTCGGTTCAATTTCTATAACGGAAGTACTTGGGTTGTTTTGGTATCAGATAGTTCAGCCTACCTTTCTGTAGACGCTGGATCAACTCTTACAACATCTTCGACTTCAGATGTTGCAATTGCAGACATGAACCAAACAGCACCAGAAACAGCTACTTATTTAGTGCTTTTTAATGGGCAAGTTTCTATACCTGCAGCTAATAATACAGAAACGATGAACACTGCAACATTAGCATCAGATTTAAATTTAATTTATACTGATATAATGGCAATACCAGCAACCAGTTCAACACATCCTCTTGTTTTTGGGTCTGGAGAAACTCTTTCTCCTGGAGTTTACGATATAGCTGGAGCAGCTTCTATTGCGGGAACTCTTACCTTAGATGGTGGAGGCGACCCAAACGCCCTATTTGCAATAAGAGCTACGGGAGCATTTAACACAGGGTCTGGAGTGACTGTTGCTTTGGTAAATGGAGCGACTGCAAAAAATGTTTTTTGGGTAGCCGATGGAGCAATAGGCTTAGGTGCTTCAACGACTATACAAGGAACATTATTTTCTCATGGATCAGCTATTGCAGTTGGCGCAACTTGTACAGTAACTGGAAGGTTATTAACGACATTAGGCGCAATCTCTTTTGGAGAAGGCACAATTTCATTACCTACGGATTCTTCCGATATCGATTTTAGATCATTATCTAATTTCGTAATATTTACGAGTTCTGGAGGGATTGCCAATACAGGAGCTTCAATTTATACTGGAGATATTGCAAGTAACGCAGGTGCTATCACTGGCTTTGGAACGGCTACTGTTAATGGAACTATATATCAATCAGGGACAACTACTACAGTTACAACAGTCAATCATATGGCTACTTTTAGTCTTTATAAAAATGGCATATTAATTCCAAATTCTAGCAGAACCAGAACCCATTTATTAAACCCATCGGACATTTCTTTGCAAGGCACTGCCACAGTTAATGCAGGGGAAGTTATTGATGTGAGATGGAAAGTTGATACACAAGATTCTGATAACAAAGAGATTAGTGTCATAAATAGAATATTAACCTTAATTAAGGTGGGAAACTAACAAGACTATAATAGTAGAGAATATAACAGAAAAGCAACTAGTATTAACAGTACTTTAGTTTTCCAAAAAGTTAAATAAGAATATATAAAACCAGTATGAAAAATTTCATTCATCATAAAATTTTTAGTATAAAATGGCCAGCCATTTTATTGGGGATACTATTTTTATTACTGAAACAGGAAATACAAGCACAATACATTTCCAATAAAGGTGTTTATGTTTCTGTTAGCAGTGGCACTGTGGTTAGCGTGGACAACATCAATAATGATAATACTACAACCTTAAACAATGCAGGAACGATTATTTTAAATACTCTTATTAATGCCGGTGCTACACAAGGTAATGGTACATATAATATTACAGGCAATTTCACAAATACAGGAACTGTTGCAATTGGCGACACCACCGGTACTGTAAATATGAATGGCACATCGGCACAGATGATGACGATGTCAGGTTCTACTTCCTACTATAACCTAACAATAGACAATGCTTTAGGTGTTACTTTAAGTTCAACGCAAACAATAATTACAAATAACCTTACCATTAATTCAGGGAAAATATTTAAAATTGAAGCGGCTAAAAACTTAACAGTTACTGGGGTCATTACGAATTCTGGAGGAAATGCAGGTTTTGTTTTAGAATCTACCGTCGCTGGCACTGCTTCTCTTATTCATACTACTGTAAATGTACCCGCAACTGTTCAACGCTATATTTCTGGCAATGCAGAGGATTGGCACTTTTTAGCACCCCCTGTTTCTAACCAAGTAATTGCTAGTTCATCGTGGGTGCCGTCCGGGACTTATGGAAATGGTACTGGATACGATTTGTATGTTTTTGATGAGCCAACTCCTTGTTGGGTGTATCAATTAAATACTTCTCCAACAAGTTCAGATGAAAATCCAAATTGGCCAACCGTTCATCCTAGTGCTAATTTTGTATCTGGTAGAGGTTATTTGTATTCCGTTCAAGCATCCAACCCAACAAATCAGTTTGCAGGAAACCTAAACAATGGTAATGTAAGTTATGCTGTTACAAAGAACAGCACTGCAGATCCATTGTTAATTGGATTTAATTTGATAGGTAATCCATATCCATCCTCTATTGATTGGAAAGCTTCCTCTGGATGGACACGCTCTAATTTAGTAGATTCAGGCGGGGGTTATGATATGTGGATTTGGAATCCAGCAACAAATAATTATGGAGTTTATAACTCATTAGCATCTACAGGAACTAATGGAATTTCAAATTTCATAGCACCCATGCAAGGTTTTTTTGTAAGAGCCGATAGTAATGCTGATATTAATATGACAAACGATATTAGAGTACACACAGATGCTAGTAATTGGTTTAAAACCGACAATAATAAAAATTACGAAAACCTAGAAAATATCAAAGTTAGAATTACTTCACAATCAGGATTAGGTTCTGATGAAGTCTTACTTCAATTTGGAGCCTCTTCAAACCAAGCAGGAGCTGCTAAATTATATAGTACAATTAAAACGGCTCCATCTTTGTATTTAAATACGGGAAAAGGGGAATTAACTGTACGTTATTTAACAAATACAACAAATAACCCCATAATACCATTGGCATTTAAACCAGGAAGTGACGGAAATTATACTGTGAGTATTGATTTTGATACTACCAATTATGATTTTGTCTTATTGGAGGATACAAAAACGAAAACCAAACACGATTTAAAAGACAACCCTACTTATGATTTTAATGCCACTTTAGAAGATGCATCCGATCGTTTTTTATTGCATTTTGAAGAAGTCCAAATTGAAGATAATAAGCTACCAATTCATATTTATTATAACGGAAATGAAATTGTATTTGATGTATCCTTAATACCAGATGATACAGATGTTAAAATATTCGATACGTTGGGAAGAAAAATACTGGAAAAGAAAATTAGGGGTAAAACTATTCATTATTTACCTTTTAATAATAAAAATCAAGTATTCATCGTAAAGGCAGTTAGTAATGGTTTATCATTTAATTCTAAGATTTTTGTGAATTAAATAAGGTTATTTTTAAAGATAGGCCTAAAACAAAAAAGGGAGTATTAGATAAAAAAAACGCTCATTTTAAATACCTGTCTAGTCGTTAAAAGATTACGTAGCTTCTTTTGAAGTAATAAAATTAAACCAATAATCAACTCAAAAAAATAAAAAAGCCTCTACATTTCTGTAAAGGCTTATTATTATTGTTGTGGTCCCACGAGGACTCGAACCTCGGACCACCTGATTATGAGTCAGGTGCTCTAACCAACTGAGCTATAGGACCAATAAATTAGGCTGCAAATGTACTATTAATTTTAAATTATTTGCAAATAAAATTAAAGAATAATTATACTGTTCTATTCATTAACCACAAACCAAATACTTTTAAATTTTCTTTATTGCCTTCAGTAATATTCATCTTCGCTAAAGTGGCAAATGCTTTTTGAGTATAGTCTTCAATTTCTTCTTTTATTAAAAAAGGAATATCGTTTATCTTAAAAATTCTAGTAACTTCAGTAATCTTAATATTATTCTCTTTTAATTTTTTTCTGTAAAAGTGTTTTATTTTTTTTACGGTTGCTTTATCAGCGACCTCTAGTGTTTTTAAGTATAAAAATGTCTTTTTGTTCTCAATAATATCTCCTCCAACTTGTTTGCCAAAAGTTTCCGGATCTCCAAAAGTGTCTAAATAATCGTCTTGTAATTGAAATGCTAAACCTAAATTTAATCCAAAATCATAAATTAAATTGGCGTTCTCTTCATTGGCCTCAGCAACAATTGCTCCCATTTTTAAAGCAGCAGCAACCAAAACTGATGTTTTTAAACGAATCATATTTATATATTCATCAATAGTAACGTCTTTCCTTGTTTCAAAATCAACATCTAATTGTTGACCATCACAAACCTCAAGAGCAGTTTTACTAAATAACTTTGCTAATTTCTGAAAAACAGCAGGCTCATAATTTTCAAAATATTGGTATGCTAAAATCAACATGGCATCTCCAGAAAGTATTCCTGTACTAATATCCCATTTTTCATGAACTGTTGCTTTTCCCCTTCTTAGAGGTGCGTCATCCATAATATCATCGTGCACTAAAGTGAAATTGTGAAAAACCTCAATAGCCAAAGCTGCAGGCATCGCTTTTTTGTAATCCGAAGAAAAAATATCAGCAGCCATTAAAGTTAAAACAGGACGCATTCTTTTACCTCCTAAACGCAAAATATAATCTATAGGGTCATACAAATTTTTAGGCTCTTTAACCCAATCTTTAGATTCTAAGTATTGTAAAAATTCTTGTTGATAGTGTAAAATGTCCAAATCTATATTTTTTGTAAAAATAACGTAAAGAAATTTTACTTTTTAATTCAAATGTTAAAAAAATGCTAAAACTTTGGAAACTATTTTTGTTTCCAAAGTTTCCATGCGTATATTTGCACTCGAATTATGAAAGATAAAATATTAGAAAAATCGAACGAACTCTTCTTAAACTTAGGTTTTAAAAGTGTTACAATGGATGAAATTGCTAGTGCTCTAGGCATCTCTAAAAAAACCCTTTACAAGTGTTTTAGTAATAAAACTGCTTTAATAGATGCTGTTACGGAACATATGTTTGAAGCTATTTGCTGTAGTATAGACGCTATTTGTGATCAAAAGCTAAATCCTATTGACGAATTATTTCATATTAAGCGTGTTGTGATGGAACATTTAAAGGACGAAAAATCATCGCCTTTATACCAACTTCAAAAATATTATCCAGGAATATATGCGTCTTTAAAACAAAAACAGTTTCTAATTATGCAAGAAACCATTCAGGATAATTTAAAAAGAGGTGTACAATCTGGTGTGTTTATAAGTTCGATTGACGTTGATTTTATCAGTAGAATTTATTTTAGTGGGATGCTGGGTATTAAAGATCAACAAATTTTTCCTTTAACAAAATATTCTATGAATACACTAACGAGTCTTTATTTAGAATACCATTTAAGAGGAATTAGTACAGAAAAAGGAATTCAAGAATTAGAAAATCAATTAAAATAAAATGAAAAAAATAATTTTGTTATGTTTAAGTACCAGTTTTTTCCTGGTAACAAACGCACAAGAAAAAACAATAAAAATATCTTTACAAGAGGCTATTAACTTTGCTCTTGAAAATAGTTACAATGCAAAAGCAGCAAAAAATGATATTAAATCTGCTAAAGAAATTGTCTGGGAAACAACTGCTATTGGTCTACCTCAAATAAATGCAAAAGTAGATTATCAAAACTTTTTAAAACAACCTGTTTCTTTGTTACCTGCTGCTGCGTTTGATAATAGAGAATCAGTTGTACAAACTGTAGAAGATTTTTTTAATATTGATAGAGAAAGTAGTCCAAATCCACCCGATGGATTTATTCCTGTAGTTTTTGGCACAAAGCAGAATGTAAATGCATCCATTACTTTAACTCAATTACTATTTGATGGTTCTTACTTAGTAGGATTACAAGCTTCAAGAACATTTTTGAAAATTTCTAAACAAGCAGATGAAAAAACAGCGCTACTTACAAGAGAAGCTGTTATTAATGCTTATGGTAATGTGTTAGTTACCGAAAATAGTATTTCTATTTTAGAAAGTAACATTAAAGTTCTTCAAAAAAATTATGATGATGCTAAAAAAATATTTGAAAACGGATTTAATGAAGAAGAGGATGTAGAGCAATTAGAAATTACTCTAGGAAACTTAAAAAGTCAGTTGAATAGTGTTAAAAGGATGAAAGGCATTGGGTACCAAATGTTAAATCTTTCTTTAGGAAGTCCTATAAACACAAAATTAATTTTAACAGATTCTTTAGACGGTTTAGTAAAAAATAATATCAATTTAGAATTAATTGGTTCAGAGTTTAACTTTACAAATCACATAGATTTTAAAATTTCTGAGAATGACAGAGAAACAAAAAGATTAATGATGAAATTAGAACAAAGTAAAGCTTTACCGAGTTTAAGCGCATTTGTTAATTATGGTAATCAAGCTTTTTCAGATTCTTTTTCATTTTTCAAGAGTGACCAACAATGGTTTGGATCCTCTCTTTTAGGAGTAAGTTTAAATGTTCCAATTTTTAGTAGTTTCTCAAGAAAGGCTAAAACAGCACAAGCAAAAATTGCTTTAGAAAATTCTGACATACGGTTAGAAGAAACAAAACAACGTTTAAGTCTATTAGCTGAAAAAGCGAAAAGCGAATATCAATTAAGCATAGAAAACTACAACACAGCTAAGAAAAATGTTGGTTTAGCAGAAAGGATTGAGAAAAAACAACGTATTAAATTCTTTGAAGGAATATCATCTAGTTTCGATTTATTACAAGCACAAAACCAATTATACAATCAGCAACAAAACTATATCCAATCTATGTTAGATGTAATTGCTAGAAAAGTAACACTAGAAAACGCATTAAACTTACCAATCAAATAATTATCAAGCAATGAGAAAAATATATTCATTATTCGTAATAACAGCTGTTTTAATCTCTTGTGGAGAGAAAAAGACAGTCTCTATAGAAAGCTTAGTTTCTTCAGGAAATTTAACAGAATTAAAAGAAAAAAAGAAAGAAATAGCAACTAATCTTGAAGCTATAAATAAAGATTTAGATGCTATAAATATGGCTATTTCTAAAAGAGATACAATTAAAAAGCTTCCTTTAATAACGACCTTTACAGCAAAAACTGAAGTTTTTAATCATTATTTAGAAATACAAGGAAATGTAAAGACAAAGCAGAATATTTTGGTGTATCCAGAAATGCCTGGAATTTTAAGAAAAATATTAGTAAAAGAAGGTCAAAATGTTACTAAAGGACAATTATTGGCAACTATTGATGATGGCGGATTAAGCAATCAGGTTGCACAATTAGAAGCAACTTCACAATTAGCGAAAACAACTTTCGAACGTCAAAAGCGTTTGTGGAAACAAAAAATTGGTTCTGAAATTCAGTTTTTACAAACAAAAACGAATTACGAAGCTCAAAGTAGCTCTCTTAAACAACTTAAAAAGCAACAATCAAAGGCGTTTATAAGAGCCCCTTTTTCTGGAGTGATAGATGACGTCATAAAAGAACCAGGAACCGTTATTGCTCCTGGGCCTGGTTCTGAAGTTTTTAGAATTGTGAACTTGAGTAATATGTATGTAGAAGCTGAAGTTCCTGAAAGATATATTGCAAGTATCACAAAAAACAAAGAGGTTAAAGTAGAGTTTCCTGTTCTTGGTAAGAGTGTAAATAGTAAAATTAGACAAGTAGGTAGTTTTATAAACCCAAATAACAGATCCTTTAAAATTGAAGTTCCCGTTGCAAATAAAAATGGAAATGTAAAACCAAACTTAACGGCAAAACTTCAAATAAATGACTATACAGACGAAAAAGCTATCTTAATTCCGCAAAGCATTATATCAGAAAATGCAAAAGGAGAACAATATATTTATGTTGTAAAGGATAAAAAAACAAACAATGAAGCTATTGCAGAAAGACTAATTATTAAAACTGGAAAAACGCAAGGTGACAAAATAGAAGTTACTAAAAATCTTTCTGCAGATGTAGAAATTATTATGGAAGGTGCAAGAAGCGTAAATAATGGCCAAGTTGTAAGAGTGATTAATAAATAGGAAGAAAATGGGGAATAAAAATAAACAAATAGAAAAAGAATTTAAACTTTCTTCTTGGGCAATAAACAATAAAACTACTATTTATGTCTTAATGTTTCTGATTCTTTATTTAGGGATTTCTGCCTATTTTACGATGCCTAGGGAGAATTTTCCTGAGATAAACGAAACAAAGATTTACATAAGTTCTGTATATCCAGGAAACACAGCAGAAGACATAGAAAAACTAATTACAAACCCTCTAGAAGACAAATTAAAATCTGTAAGTAATGTTGTTGAAATCACCTCAACATCTCAAGAAGATTACTCAATAATTACAGTAGAATTTAATGAAAAAATTGATGTTAATAAAGCAAAACAAAAAGTAAAAGACGAAATAGATCAAGAGACCGCAGGTGAAGATTGGCCAACATTTAATGGAGCAAAAGTAACCCCAAATGTTTTTGAGCTAAGTATGTCTGAAGAAGTGCCAATTCTAAACATTAATATCTCTGGAAATTATCCGGTATCCAAATTAAAAGAATACGGGGAATTTTTACAAGATAAAATCGAAGATTTAGCAGAAATCAAGAAAGTAGATATTCGTGGAGCACAAGACAAAGAAGTAGAAGTTGCTGTAGATATTTACAAAATGATGGCAGCAAAAGTTAGTTTTGATGATATTACAAACGCAATTAATCGTGGAAATGTAACGATGTCTGCTGGTAATTTTATTACAAGTCAGCAAAGAAGAACCATCAGAATTATTGGTGAAATAAATAAACCATCTGATTTAGGCAATTTTGTTATCAAAGCTGAAAAAGGAAACCCAATTTATTTAAAAGATGTAGCAGAAGTTTTCTTTAAAGATAAAGATAAAACAACCTATGCAAGAGAAAAGGGTAGAGCTGTTGTTATGTTAGATGTTAAGAAAAGGACTGGTGAAAACATGGTTGCTGCTGCAGATAAAGTTGGAAAAATTGTAAAAGATGCAAAAAAAGAGGATTTTCCTCCAGATTTAGAAGTAACAATTACGAATGATCAATCTCCTAAAACAATTGGCCAAGTAGATGACTTAGTAAATAATATCATTTTCGGAGTTATTTTAGTAGTGATTGTTTTAATGTTTTTCCTCGGATTTAAAAACGCTGTTTTCGTTGGTTTTGCAATCCCGATGTCTATGTTTATGTCTTTAATGATTTTAGGCGCAATGGGTTACACATTAAACACAATGGTACTTTTTGGTCTAATTATGGGGCTTGGAATGTTAGTCGATAACGGAATTGTAGTTGTTGAAAACGTATACCGTTTAATGGATGAGGAGGGCATGACCAGAATTGAAGCTGCAAAAAAAGGAATTGGAGAAATTGCTTTTCCTATTATTATTTCTACAGCGACAACAGTTGCAGCATTTATTCCTCTAGGTCTTTGGCCAGGAATTATGGGACAGTTTATGGTGATTTTGCCAATTACGTTGTCTGTTGTTTTAGGGTCATCATTATTCGTAGCAATTTTCTTTAATTCTGTTTTGGTTTCTGAGTTTATGAATAATGAAGATAAAGATATGCCGATTAAAAATATTATTCAACTAACAGGGATTATGTCGGTTATTGGACTATTAATATTCTTCTTTGGGGGAGAATATAATGCGATAGGAACACTAATTTTATTCACAGCAGTTATGTTATGGGTTTATAGATTGGTATTAAGAAAAGCAGCAAATTATTTTCAAAAAAACACATTGGTCTCTTTAGAAAACTGGTATGAAAGACAACTAAAAAGAGCACTTTTTGGTTGGGCGCCTTATATTTTAGTTTTAGGAACTTTTATTTTGTTGTTTATTGCTTTTGCTGGTTTTGGTTGGTCTATAGGTGAACAAAGAACAAAAATTGAATTTTTCCCAGATAACAAACCAAATCAAATTATTGTTTATATCGAATATCCAGAAGGAACAGATATTGAGAAAACTAACCAAATTACAAAAGAGATAGAGCTGAAAATGTATAGTGTTCTAAATCAAGATATGTACACCGATAATGGGTATAATTTTATGGTAGAAAGCACTGTTTCTCAAGTTGGTGAAGGTGCAGGAAATCCTCAAACAGATGGAGGATCTTCTGCAGAAATGCCACACAGAGGAAAAATTACAGCTTCCATGCGTGAGTATAAATATAGACGAGGTAAAGACAGTGAAATTCTTCGTCAAAAGGTACAAGCAGCCTTGGTTGGTATTTATCCAGGTGTTTTAATCTCTGTTGAAAAAGATGCAAATGGCCCACCGGCTGGTTCACCAATTAATATTGAATTAAATGGTGAAGATTATGAAGAATTGATTTTTACAGCAGAAAGAATGCGCGATTATTTAAACACACAAAGTATTACTGGAGTTGATGAATTAAAGATTGATGTGAATAAATCGAAACCAGGAATGCAAGTTTTAGTTGATCGTAAAAAAGCGGGTGAATTAGGCGTTAGCACAGGTCAAGTTGGCCAACAATTAAGAGCTTCAATTTTTGGAAACAAAGCTGGTGTATATAAAGAAAATGGTGAAGATTACGATATTTATGTTCGTTTTAATAAGGATGACAGATATAATAAAAGTGCTGTTTTCAATCAGAAAATAACTTTTAGAGACCCTGCTTCTGGTAAAATTAAAGAAATACCAGTTTCTGCAGTTGCTTCTCAAACGAATAGTTCTGGTTTTAGCGCAATAAAACATAAAGATGTAAAAAGGGTGGTAACAG
The DNA here is from genome assembly GCA_000981625.1 of Flavobacteriaceae bacterium ASP10-09a. Lineage (GTDB taxonomy): Bacteria > Bacteroidota > Bacteroidia > Flavobacteriales > Flavobacteriaceae > Polaribacter. Next base: position 71,518 of record LAQA01000007.1, on the reverse strand, counting down.
TGTATTCTGCACTTTCTCCAGGAGAAACGGATGCAGGTGCTGTTGTAGATCGAATTCAAAATTCGATGAAAGGTTTTAAAAAACTTCCTAAAAGAATTAAAATTGATTACACAGGGCAAATTGAAGAGGAGAATAAACAAATGACTTTCTTAATGGGAGCTTTCTTTACAGGTTTAATGTTAATTTTCTTCATTTTAATCTTCCAATTTAATTCAGTTTCAAAACCAGGAATTATTATGTTGGCTATCTTTTTAAGTTTCATTGGCGTTTTTGGTGGTTTAGTTATTTCAGGTGCTCCTTTTGTTATTATGATGACAATGGTTGGAATTATTTCTTTGGCAGGAATTGTAGTAAATAACGGTGTTGTTTTGCTAGATTATATAGGGTTATTAATTGACAGAAGAAAAATACAAGATGGAATCTCTGAAGAAGATTATTTACCGTTAGAAAGTTTATATGAAACTGTTGTAAAAGCAGGGAAAGCGCGTTTACGACCAGTTTTGCTAACAGCAATTACGACTATTTTGGGATTAATTCCGTTGGCAATTGGTTTAAACATCAACTTCTTTACCTTGTTTAGTGAGTTTGATGCTAATATTTACATGGGAGGAGATAATGTTGTCTTTTGGGGGCCTTTAGCTAAAACAGTTATTTACGGTTTATTAATTGCGACCTTCTTAACATTAATTGTAGTTCCAATTTTATTCTTTTTAATTACAAAGTTTAAAATGAGAATTAAAGGACTCCTTAAAACAGATGAGCAATCTTCATTGAACATGGATAAACAAGTTCAATAAGTAAAATAAGTATAAAATAAAAAGGGTTGAAATCTTAATAATTTCAACCCTTTTTGTATTTTCGAAATCATGTTTAAAAAAGAACAAAAATACTTTACAGTTGATGAGATAAAGCGAAAGCTAGAAAATTACTGTGTCTATCAAGATAGATGTCATAAAGAAGTGGAGCAAAAAATGTGGGAATTTAATTTAATCCCAGAAGCTAAAGAATTGATTCTTTTAAGTTTAATGAAAGATAATTTTTTGAATGAAGAACGTTTTTCTAAAAGTTATGCTAGAGGAAAATTCAGAATAAAAAGCTGGGGAAAACAACGGATTATAAGAGAATTAAAATTTAGAGATATCTCTGCCTACAATATAAAAACGGGACTCAAAGAAATTGATGAAGCTGAATATTTAAAAACAATATACAGAGTTACAGAAAATAGAAATGAAGTGATTTCTGAACCCAATATTTACAAGAGAAAGAAAAAACTAATTGATTTTTTAATGAGAAAAGGTTTTGAAAATGATTTGATTTTTAAAGTTGTTGGTGAGGTTGTTTCTTAATATTGTTACTACCCCATTCGAAAGACTCGTTTACTACTTTCCAAAAAAAAATGTTTTAATTTCAGTATTGCTAAAGATAAACTCCCAAAAGAAATTATTTTTGAAATTTCTTTAAAAAGATAGCATCACTTTTTTTCTTTGCTAAAATTACTGCTTGCACGTCATCATTTGGAATAGTAACTGATAAAACATAATGCTTTATTTTCCATCCTTTTGTTGTTTTTTCTAATACTCCAGAACCTCTACAAGTACCCATCCAAGTATTTAAAAGTTCATCAAACCAAACAAATTCTCCTGAAGAATTTACATAAATAGTACGTTCCAAAGTTTTAAAATCCCAAGCTTTTCCTTTATCAAAATAAGGTTTACTGAAATCTTGAAACTGCTTTTTCTTCCAATTTTCTGAGGCATCAGTTCCTATAAATACAGAAATACTATCCATTTCCCCAAAATAATCTTCAAAATTTGCTTCACTTGCAGCTAAGTGCCAATTGTTTAAAATGGTGTTTACAGTTGTTTTAATTAATTTTGTTTTTTCTAAAGAAATATTATTAATAGAACCACAAGAAATAAAAAATATTATGAGAGATAGTGATATTAATTTATTCATAATTGTTTGTTTTTTGATAGTGGAAGTTTAAGCCTTTTTGGCTTTTCAAAAAAACCTGCTTTGGACTTTCTTTTGTTTAGTAAATTTCTCCCAAAATTCTTTTTTGTCGGTTTTTTTGAAATAGTATCGATTTTTGTTGAGTCTAAAACAAAATCTTGTTTTTGGATAAGATCTTGTTTTTCTTTTGATGTTGAAAGTTGAAGTCTTTTTGGCATTTTGGAAAAACCTGATTTAGATCTTTTTTTGTTTAGTAAATTTCCTTCGAAATTCTTTTTTATCGATTTTTTTGAAACAATGTCTATTTTTGTTGAGTCTAAGCCAATAAAATTTATATCGGTCCCAATTGCGGCTTCAAAACGTTTTTTTGATAAAATTGTATTCACTTTAGAATTTACTCCAGAAAAGGCACTAATGATTTTTTCTGTTTGTGCAGTAACCTCTGGAGCTTTAATAGCAGCAATAAAGGTCATATCTGCCAGTCTTAAAGTTTCATTATGTAAAATATTAATTCTTGCAATAAAAGAAGGAACATCAAATAATTCTGGTTTTACACTATCCTTTAAAGAGTTTACTAAGCTTTCTAATTCAAGAGCATTGCTTAATACTTCATTCGGGGACGCTTTTTTAAACCTTAACAAGAAATCATCAACTGCCTTTAATTCTTGCCAATCTTCAACATCTTTTAAAAATAGTGCATTTACTTTTTCGGTAACACCATATTCTTTAACGACGCTTAAAAGAGGTTTTGAATCTTGTTTTTGGATAAGATCTTGTTTTTCCTTTTTACAAGAAAAGAAGACTACAAATAGTAAAGAAAATAATAAATATTTCAAATTATAAAAAATTAACTTTGTAAAAATACGTAATTTTATGGGTAGAATTTATTTTAGGTTTAGTTAAAAATATACCATGTAAGTTTCATTGTTTTTTTCGTCTAAATTCAAAGATTCCAGTTAAATAATTATGAAGAACACAATTAAAAAAAGTCTAAAAAACACTATTTCTTATCAAGAATATAAAGGTTTAGTAAAAGACTTATTAACCGAAAATAAATCTACAGGACCAAATCAATCAGAAGATTTAACAAACTACAGTTTGTTAAATGATAAAAGGATGAAACGTTTAGATAAAACCATTAAAATTTCTGAAGAAACTATTGAAGAAGTAAAAAAAGTAAACGAACCACAAACTTGGTTACTAATTACTGAAGGTTGGTGTGGGGATGCTGCTCAAAATTTACCCGTTATCAATAAAATGGCTGATTTAAATGATCATATTGATTTAAAATTAGTTTTGCGCGATGAAAACTTAGAGTTAATGGATTTGTTTTTAACAAATGGTGGTAGCGCAATTCCTAAATTAATTATTTTAGATAAAGAAATCAATGTAATAAATACTTGGGGACCAAGACCAACTGTAGCATCAAATATGGTAGCAGCATATAAAGCTGAAAATGGAAGTTTAGATGCTGATTTTAAACAAGAATTACAGGTTTGGTACAATAAAAATAAAGGAAAAAGCACGGAAAAAGATTTCGTGAATTTAATTAAAGCAACTTAGCAGAAGAAGTCTAAAAATGTAAAAATACTTTTTAAAACCGCAAATTTGAAATCAAGTTTGCGGTTTTTCTTTCTGTATCTTTGCAACACTAAAATTCGTAATATGTTTGTAGATTATACATCAATTTCTAATGATGCTAAAGTTTGGGTATATCCTTCAAGTAGAAAATTTTACCCTACAGAAATTGAAGAGATAGAACAGAAAGTAAAACAGTTTGTAGAGTCCTGGAAAACAGAAGATGACCATTTTAAAGTTTCTTATCAATTATTATACAATAGATTCATCATTTTAGTCGCGGATGATACTGAAACTAGTTTAACAAATGCAGACATTGATGCTTCTGTTTCTTTTATTTTACAACTTCAAGAGGTGTATAAAGTTGAACTTTTAGATAAAATGAATGCTTGTTTTAAACAAGGTGAATATGTACAGTATAAGGACTTAAAAGACTTTAAAAAGTTACTTAAAAACAAAGCTGTTACTGCAAAAACAATCATTTTTGACAACTTAATAAATAATAAAGAAGACCTAGAGAATTTTTGGGAAATCACTATTGAAAATAGTTGGTATAACCGTTATTTATAAATAGGTATGCTTGTCGTAAACAACATCTCTTTTGGGTACTCTAAAAAGAAAATTGTTTTAAATAATTTTAATTTCACTTTACATAAGGGAGAGCATCTTTGTGTAATGGGTGAAAGTGGTTGTGGAAAATCTACACTTTTAAAAACAATCTATGGTTTATTAAATTTAAACAGTGGAGATATCTTTTGGAAAGAAAATGAAGTTTTAGGTCCCGAGTTTCATTTAGTCCCAGGAATGGATTTCTTTAAATATGTTGCGCAAGATTTTGATTTGATGCCATACATTTCTGTCTCTGAAAACATAAAAAAATTCTTATCTCGTTTTTATCCTGAAGAAAGTGAAAAACGTACGCAAGAATTGTTAGAAGTAATAGAAATGAAAGCTTTTGAGAACACCAAAGTAAAAAACTTAAGTGGTGGTCAAAAGCAAAGAGTTGCGATTGCTAGAGCTTTAGCAAAAGAGCCTGAATTATTATTATTAGATGAACCATTTGGACAAATAGACAACTTTAAAAAAAACTCTTTACGTAGAAATTTATTTACCTATTTAAAAAATAAAAACATTACTTGTATTGTGGCTACTCATGATAAAAATGATGCACTTTCCTTTGCTGATAGGTTAATCGTTATTAGAAATAATAAAATACTTATAAATAACCATCCTTTAGAGATTTATAAGAATCCAAATAATAAATATGTTGCTGCTTTGTTTGATGATGTTAATGAAATTATGATTAATGGAGATCCAATTTTACTATATCCTCATCAAATAAAAATTATTGAGAAATCAAAACACCAAACTGAAGTTAAAAACTTGAAAGCAAGTGTTTTAAACGCTTATTTTAAAGGTTCTTTTTGGTTAATTGAAGCAAAATTTGAAAACCAAATTGTATTTTTTAATCATTTTGTAACAATAGAAATTGGTGAGCAAATTTATTTAAGTATTCACAAAAATTCATAATATAATAGACACTTTTTCTTACCGTGTTTTTTAAAAAAAATGTCATTAAAATATATGATGTCAAAGAATTCACTAGAATATAAAAAATTATTTTAACTAATTTTTAAAACCTTGTGATCTATCCCATTAAAAGAAATTACTTCATTTTCACTTTTTCCTAACAGTAACTTACCAATAGGTGAAGAAACAGAAACTGCAAAATATTTTTGACAATCAACAATTATTTGTCCTGCAGAAATACTTAAAAAATAATTGCTTTTTTCTGTAAAAATAATACTCCCTAAATGAGCTTTGTTTGATGCTTCTGAGAAATCAATTTTTGCTAAAATTTCATTCATTTGAGAAATACCTTCCAACTGTTGGCTGGCTTTTTCCATTTCTAATTGCAACATTGCTCTTCCTGTTTCGTGTTTATCACCTGCTGAGCTCTTCATCTCAGATTGCAAAGCTTTTTGGTTTGATGAAATGATTTCTTCAACCGTTTGTGCACGTTTATTTACAAACGCTTTACATTGTTTAAAAAGTTCTTGTTTAATTTTTATCTGCAACATAAATCATTTTAATATATACTTTTTTAGATAGGATAAAACTGCTTCCGCCAACACTAAAATCTTTTCTGTTAAGCGTAAAATTAGCGATAAAACGCACACCCTTTTCGGTCTCTTTTAATTCTAAAGGACTTTCTATCTTTTTTTTAACACCTTTCATTAATAAAAATCCTTTAAGTATGTATTCAGAGTTTGATTTTTTCTCAATACCTGAAGATTCAAACACAATTGTTGGATGGTTATCAACATCGAAATAATCTGATTTTAATAAGTGTTCATCTCTAAGTTCTATGTCTGTAAATATGGATTTAACACTAATTTCTACATTAATAAAACTCTCTTCTAAATTATCAGAATTAAAGTTACTAAAAACTGTAAAATCATTAAAACGCCCATCTACATTAAATCCTAAGTTCTTAATAATAAACGTAATTTCTGATTCTGATTCTGATTCATTTTTAATTCCCTCTTGAGAAAAACAAGTGCAGGTACTTAAGATAATTAGAAATAATAGAGATCTTACTTTAACAAACATATAAATTATTTTTTAAGATTGGTTTTCTAATGTAAATGCAAATGCTCCATAATTTCCATGATGAGAAATTGAACAAGATTTGGTTAATAATTGTTTTCGATGGTAAAAAAGCGGTGCACCAATAGCCGTTTTTCTTTTTTCTATTTCTTCGGATAAAATTCCTGTTTCCTCGGTAAGTTTTTTCTTTAAATCGGTATCGATTGTTTTAGGTGAACCAATTGCCGAAAAAATTGTTATTTGTTCTTGAGTTTCTCTAGCTATTGTGCAGAGGTAAAATGTACTCAAAAAAGTAGTCGTATAGAATTTTTTATCCTCAAAACTTACAAAACCCTCGTTTTCATTGGTCAAGGTGCATTCTAGTTTTTGGGGTGCAAAAAAACGTTTTTCAATCTTCTGAGTGCAACTTTTATAAGCAGCTTCCTTCATACTCCAAAACAACCAAACTAATGAAAATGGATTTTTAGAATTCAATATCTTTTTTTGCTCTTCTTCAGTAAACTGTTTTTCTAAAAAGCCTTTACGCTGCCAATTACTTTGGCTTTTGGCCAACTGTAAATCAACAATATCATTGCCAATCATTATGCTGATAACTTTTGTTCTATAATTTCCATAGCAGCTTTTACCGAAAGCATTTTCTCCATAGAATCATTATCTATTTCTATATTGAATTCATCTTCTACATCTAAAACAACATCCACTAAATTAGCTGAATTTATTTTTAAATCATTAATAAAATCTGTTTCTTCTGTTAAATTCATAAAAGCTTCTTCGTCTTGAATGTATGGCTTTACAATCGCCTTTAACTTTATAATTAATTCTTCTTTTATCATTTTTTTAGATATATTTTTTAAAGATAACACATGCATTTACATCACCAAAACCAAAACTTGCTTTTGCAACAATATGAATGTCTTTATCTATCATTTTAGTCGGGATTTTTTGCGCATCAATCAATTCAGATATTTCTGGATGAATGTCTTCACAATTAATATTTGGGAACACAAACTGTTCTTTAATTTGCAATACAGAAGCAACAGATTCAATAGCACCTGCACCTGCCAAACAGTGGCCAACCATTGATTTTAAAGAGTTTATATAAGGAAAATCTGCTCCTTTTCTCTGTAAAGCATTGCTCCAATTTTCTATTTCTAAGGCGTCTTTTGAAGTGGCGGTTAAATGACCGTTTATCACATCAATTTCTGCTGCTAATATTTCTGAATCTAACAATGCATCTGTAATACATTTCTGAACAGCTTCTGCGTTTGGAGCTGTTAATGTACCGCCATTTCTTTGACCACCAGAATTGATGTTTCCTCCTAGAACTTCTGCATAAATAGTGGCTTTTCTTTCTAAAGCACTTTCTAAAGATTCTAAAACTAAAGCTCCTGAACCACTTCCAGGTACAAATCCTGATGCTGTTTCGCTCATCGGTCTAGATCCTTTTTCTGGAGTTTCATTGTGTTTATACGTCATTACTCGCATCGCATCAAAACCACCCCAAGTATATAAACTACTATCGCTAGAGCTACCAACTAACATTCGTTTCGCTTTTCCACTTTTAATGCGTTCAAAGCCTAATAGTAAAGCTTCTGTTCCAGTTGTACAAGCTGATGAATTTGTTGTTACTTGATTTCCAAAACCTAGAATTCCGCCTAAATAGGCTGAAATTCCACTTGCCATGGTTTGCACTACAGATGTACTTCCTAAACGTCTTACTTTTTGCTCATCAATTTTATAAATCGATTCTCTAAATTTCTCAATCCCTGAGGTTCCTGTGCCAAAAATTAATCCAGAATCATAATCTAAAATCGAGTTTTCATCCACTGAAAAACCAGCATCTTTCCAAGCATCAATTCCAGCCATACAGCCATATAAAATACTAGTACTATTGAAGCCTCTTAACTGTAAAGGTGTTAAATATTCTAGCTTTTTTTCTTCTGACACTTCCGGAATTCCACCAATGCAACAAGAAAAACCTTTGTCTTTTAATTTTTGGTGAAACGTAATTCCTGAAGTTCCTGATTTTATAGCTTTTGCAAATGCCTCTTTACCAACTCCATTCGGAGCAACAACACCTAGACCCGTAATAACAACTCTGTTTTTCTTTTGCGTTGAATTCATTTCAGTATCATTTTATAAATTTACTTGAGTATTTCTTTAGCAATGATCATTCCAGAAATAGTTCCTCTACAAACCAACTCCTTATTTTTATTAAACATTTTTACTGCACATTTTAATTTATTAAATCTAAAATATTCTTTTTCTGAAACAACCCATACTTTTTCATTGGGATGAACAGTTAAAAAGAAATCAATTTGATTTGATGTTAGTGCTATTTGTGGTTTTATTTCTAATGAAATCTCATCTTTTAATAAATAAACCCCCAAACAAACCACACCAATTTGCGCCATCGTTTCTGTTAAAATTACACCAGGAGTTATTGGGTTTTCTTTAAAATGACCTTTGTAAAAAAACTCGTTTTCTTTGAATGTATAATTTCCTGAAACTCCATTTTCTGAAATATGTGTAATTTCATCAACAAACAAAAAAGGTTTGGTGTAAGGTAAATTTTGTATAATCGTATTTTTATCCATCTCTAATTTAAACTTTCTCCTCCATCAACTTTTATAATGGTTCCATTAATCCAGGAAGATTCGTCTTTACTTAATAGATACACCACATTAGCAACATCCTCCGGAGTTGTTAATTTCCCAAAAGGGTTTCTTTTTAATGTATGCTCTTTTATCGTTTCACTATTAGGAATCATATTTAAAGAAGCAGTATTTGTAACACCAGCTTGAATACAATTTGCTCTAATTCCGAATTGAGCAAACTCTAAAGCAATGTTTCTAGAAATAGCTTCTAACGTAACTTTTGCAGCAGAAACTGCTGCATAATTTTTCCAAGGTTTTGTGTTTCCTTCGCTTGTAAAACTGATAATCCTTGCATCGTCTGTAAATAGTTTTTTATCAAATATTGATTGGAACCAATCGTACAAACTAATAGCCATTGCATTGATAGTGATTTGAAAATCATCATTTTTCAAAACCTGTTTTTCTTGAGAAAACATGGGTTTTAAGTTCCCTTTTGCAATAGAGTGAACCAACGTTTTTACTTTTCCTTTTGTTCCTAATTTTTCTTGAAACTCAAAAAGAAATTGCGTTCTTTTTTCGGCATTTAAAGCATCAAAATTATAAGAAATAAATTCAATTTTTTCTTTTCTAATTTCATCAAAATGATGGTCTATCTCTTTTTTTTGAGCTCTTGAGTTTCTATGAACGACACAAATATTCATACCGTGTTTGGCTAACTTTT
>LAQA01000007.1:60882-62004 GCA_000981625.1 Flavobacteriaceae bacterium ASP10-09a | reverse complement strand
TTCTCTTACCATTCTAACAAAATTCTTTGTGCAGAAAAACCTGGACCAAAACTCAACATCAAACCTCTTTCTCCTTTTGCTGGGTTTCTATCCATAAAACGCTCTAAAACATACAAAACAGTTGCGCTAGACATGTTCCCATACAAACGAAGTACTTCTTTCGTGTCATCAATGTTCTTACCTAAAACACCAAATAAGTCTTCTACAGTTTGAACGATTTTTTTTCCTCCAGGATGAAAAATCAAATGATTTACGTCCTCAATTGTTAAATTATTTCTTTGTAAAAAAGGATGTACAATAGCTGGAAAATGATCTGATATTTTCTGTGGAACTTCCTTGTCTAAAATCATTTGTAAACCTGTATTCACCAAATTAAAGCCCATCATTTCTGTAGCGTTGTAAAAATGATACATGGCTTCATCTATAATTTCTGGACCTTTATCCTCTTCATATGAAGACAAAATTACACTAGATGCACCATCACCAAAAATAGCAGCACTTACAATATTTGTCATCGAATAATCATCTAACTGAAACGTTGCTGTTGGTGCTTCAACCGCAATAACTACAGCTCTTTTGTTCGGGTTTGATTTTAAAAAATTCTTTGCATAAATAATACCAGAAACTCCTGCCGCACAACCCATTTCTGTAACGGGTAAACGTACTATATCTTGTTTCATTTCTAAAGAATTAATTAAATATGCATCCATAGAAGGAATCATAATGCCCGTACAACTTACTGTAATAATATAATCTAAATCAGTCGCTTTTAAATTTGCTTTTACTAATGCTTTTTTTAATGATTGCTCACCTAGCTTTACAACTTCTCGTGCGTAAATATTATTTTTTTCTTCGAAAGATGTCGCTATAAAAACTTCTTCTGGATCCATAATTGAATAGCGCTTATCAACACCTGCTCCTTCAAAAAGTTTAATTACTTTTCGTTGAAAACGCGAATCTTGATTCTGCATCCATAGTTTTACAAACGGAATGATATCTTTTGTTTCTCTAAAATATTTTGGCAATTGTTTTGCAACTGATATTATTTTTACTTTCATATTATATCTTAATATTTCTAGTTTATATCTTAAACTTAAAGCTTTGGACTTTTTAACATCCAAT
>LAQA01000007.1:56332-60755 GCA_000981625.1 Flavobacteriaceae bacterium ASP10-09a | reverse complement strand
ACAGCATAAATAAATAATACGCTAATTTATGTCTGTGCAAATCGTTCACTACGATTCCTATTTTGGTTTGTTTTAATGTATTTTGTAAAAAAGAGACCAATTGATCTTCTTTAAAATGATGCAGAAATAATGTTGCTAAAACAACATCAAACTTTCTATTTTTAAATTCTTCTGAAAAAATATCTTGGATTTCAAAACTCAATTCAGGAAAATCTGTTGATAATTCATTAGCATATTCGATAGCAGTTGGATTTGCATCAATACCAATCAATTTAAAATTGTACTTGTTTTTTCTACCAAACTTGGCAACATCTCGCAAAATATCTCCATGACCACAACCAATATCCACAATGGTAATTTCTTGCTCTTTTGTCTGATTTAGAAGCATTGCTTTTAAACCATTTACAGTTACTAAATTACCACCTAACCAACGATTTATGTTCTCTAATTTATCTAGCGTATCTCGCAATAAATCTCCTCCAATAGAAAAATCGTCCATCAATTCCTCTTTATCTGTTCTCTTTTTTGTGCTTATAAAAAAGTCCATTATATTTCCATTGGTTTACCGTGAGTTTGTTTAATAATTATTGGCAATAAAAAAGGAATTTTCTTTAAAATCAGAAGTAAAACACTTGCAATTTTATCTTTTCGAAACAACATTGCAATGAAATGACCTGCTTTTAAACGAAAACTAAATTTTTTATTCCACTGTCTAATATATTGCTTTTCAAGTTCATTTCTTGATTCAACTTCACCATTAAAGTAATTTAGAATGAGTAAAGATGATAACTGTGCAGCTTGAATTGCCATACTCATCCCATTTCCACACAATGGATGAATCATTCCTGCAGAATCACCACACATTATAATATGATTTTCTACCGGTTTTTTAGTTTCAAAAGAAATTTGACTAATCGTTAAAGGTTTTTCAAAAATAGCTTCAGAGTTCTTAAATATTTCTTTTAAAAATTGATTTTTAAGAATAACTTTTTCTTGAAAATCATCTATGTTTTTATATTTTTTAAAAGATGATAAATTGGTGATATAACATAAGTTAATTGCATTATTTTCTACTTTAGAAACCCCGCAATAACCACCTTTAAAATTATGAAGCGCTACTAAATCCTCTGGAAAATCTCCTTTTACATGAATTTTGACACCTAAATAAGGTGCTTTTTTTTGAATAAAATCACGGTTCATTTTTACATCTAATAATGAGCGTTTCCCAAAAGCTCCAATAGCAATTTTTGATGTAAAATTTTGATGTTCTTTTGTTTCTATTAAAAAAGAATCCTTAGAATAATCAACATTAACAACAATGTCTTCTAGTATTGTCGCTCCATTTTTTATTGCTTTTTTGGATAACTCAAAATCAAGGGTATAACGAGAAATTCCAAAACCACCCAAAGGTAATTTTGCTGAAATTAAATTACTTTTTGTTGTTGAAAGTTGAAACCTATTGATTTTTACTGCCCCAAAATGAAACGGATTAAAATCAAGAAATTGTAAATAAGGTAAAACTTCATTCGAAATATATTCACCACAAACTTTATGTTTTGGATATTCATTTCTCTCAATTAATAAAACTTTTTTACCAAATTTAGATAAATGAATTGCATTGCATAAACCAGCCAAACCTCCTCCAATTATGATAACATCAAAGTTTTTGTGGATTTCTTTCATAATACTAATTTAATAAATCTGCTAATTCTTTACCAACTAAACTACCAATTGCAATTCCCATTCCTCCTAAGCGAACTCCACAGAAAACATTTTCTGAAAGCTCTTTAACGATTGCTTTTTTCTGATTGCCAACCCCCATAATTCCACTCCATTTGTGATCGATCTCAAAATTTATATTTGGTAAAATAGTTTCTTTTAAGATTTTTTCTAATTCATTTTGAATGATTTCTGTCTGACCAAATGCTGTCGTTTCTTCAGTTTTAAAATCAAGGTTTCTTCCTCCTCCAAAAAGAACTCTATCCTCTATATTTCTAAAATAATAATAGCCTTTTTCTAAATGAAAAGTTCCTCTTATATGCAAGTTTTTTATTGGCTTCGTTATCAAAACTTGAGCTCTTGCGGGCTGTACATTTTCATTCAAAAGTTTTGAAGCAAAACCATTCGTTGCGATGAATATTTTTTTTGTGTAAAAATCTAATCTACTGGTTTTTATGTGTATTTTATTTTGATCTTTTACAAATTCCTCAACACTAATATTATTTAAAATTTTAACGCCTAACTTTTGAACTTTGTTCAACAATTCGAAAGCCATTTTTCCTGTATCAATTTGACCTTCAAAATTATTTACAATGTATTGTTGGTGGACTTTTTGGAAACCAAAAGTATTCTCAGAAATTGAAAAAACATCTTGTTTAAAAATTGGTCTTAGAAGTTGATTAATTTTCTCTTTTTTAGAAATACATGCAGAAAAGAAATCTTGATCATCACACAATTCAAATCCTTTGTTTTGTTGAAAATCGATTTCTTTATCTCCTAAGTTTTTACGCAATAACTGTAAACCTTTCCATCTTTTTTCAACCAAATTAAAAACTTCTTGTTCTGTATGAGAATCTAAATCATCTATTAATTCCGACAAACTCCCAAAACAAGCAAAACCAGCATTTTTAGTACTAGCTCCTTGAGGTAACATTCCTTTTTCAAGAATTAAGATTTTAGCTTTAGGGTGCTTTTTCTTCAATTCTAATGCACAACTTAAACCTACAATTCCACTTCCAACAATTGTAAAATCAATATTTGTAAACCATTCTTTTAATTCCCAGTAACTGTAATTCATCTATATATATTTTTTAAAACAAATGCTGTTTTCCATGTTTTTATATTGCCCGTAATTTGTAATGATTTTATAATTACACTTTTTATAAAATCGTACAGCCTCTACTTGTCTTATTCCTGTTTCTAGAATACATTCTTGATACCCTAATTCTTTTGCCCAAATTTCTAATTCTTGAAGCATTTTTTGTGCAACTCCCGAACCTCTTTTTTCTAAACAAACAAACATTCTTTTTACTTCAACAGTAATATCATCATACTTTTTAATGGCACCACAACCTACTGCAATTTCGTTAAAATAAATGACAACGATATTTTTTAAAACATCAATATGATTAAACTGATTGTAAAAATCATGTTCGTCTCTATCAGTAATCTTTAGAAAAGCATCTAATTCTTTTACCAAGTTGATGAAATCTCTATTTTCTGAATTGGTTCTTTTTATTTGTATTTTCATTTTATTTTTTGTCAGAAATCGAATTGTAACTGCACCCAAAAAGGTTCTTTTATGATGGTGTCTAAATTTCCGAAAGAAATTCCTAATAACCGTACAGAATTTTTTAATTTTTCTTGATATAATAATTCTTTTACAACAGGAAAAAATTCACTTTTATGCTGCATAAAAGCAGCTTTTGTTTTACTTCTTGTGTGTTGTGTAAAATCTGAATATTTAATTTTTAAAGTAATCGTTTTTCCCTTTGTTTTCGATTTTTTCATGCGGTTTTCTAATTCGTCAGCAATCTTTTCTAACTTTTCAAGCATAAAAATTTCTGATGAAATATTCTCATTAAAAGTCCTTTCTGCTGCAATCGATTTTCGAATTCTATTGGGTTTTACAGCGCTATTATGAATTCCTCTAACAATGTTGTAGTAATGAGTACCCGATTTTCCAAAGAGGCTTACCAGTTCTTCTATTGTTTTTTTCTTTAAATCATTGCCTACAAAAATGCCTAAATTATACATTTTTGCAGCTGTCACTTTACCAACTCCATAAAATTTATTGACAGGTAATTCTTCTAAAAAAGCAATAACCTCTTCTGGATGAATAGTTTTTTGACCATTTGGTTTATTAATGTCTGAAGCAACTTTTGCTATAAATTTATTGATGGAAATTCCTGCAGAAGCTCGCAAACCTGTTTTTTTAAAAATACGTTCCCTGATTTCTCTAGCAATTGCATTCGCAGACGGATTTCCTTTCTTATTTTCTGTAACATCTAAATACGCTTCATCTAAAGAAAGTGGTTCAACCAAATCGGTATACTCATAAAAAATTTCTCTAATTTTAGTTGAGATCTCTTTATATCGTTCAAAATCAGTTTTTACAAAAATTAAATGTGGACATTTTTGTTTTGCTAAAAAACTACTCATTGCAGATTTTACGCCAAATTTTCTTGCTTCATAACTAGCTGCAGATACAACACCTCTAATTTCATTTCCTCCAACTGCAATCGCTTTTCCTCTTAATTCTGGGTTGTCTAATTCTGCTACAGATGCATAATAAGCATCCATATCTACATGAATTATTTTACGAAAAGGAGGTTGTAATTCCATCTTTCGAAAATACGAAAAAGATGTTGCTTGTCATTCCTACAAAAGCATGAATCTAAAATACTTAGATTTTAATCCTACA
>LAQA01000007.1:10532-56268 GCA_000981625.1 Flavobacteriaceae bacterium ASP10-09a | reverse complement strand
TAATACAGTTTTTTATGGTTGTTTCAAGCTCTTCTGAAAGATGATTTTTCCCCCAAGGGTGAAAAGTATTAAAGACATGATTTGCGTTATCAATGACTTTTAATTCACTTTCTGAATTCCATTTTTTTAAGCTTTCAGCTTCTCCAATCAAAACAGAAGTATCTTTATTTCCATGAATTATTAAATGTGGAATCTTTAAGTTTTCAGTCGCTTTTTTAATATCTAACCTTTCTTTATTCAGCATAAAATCTTCATAAAACTGATAATAATGAGGCATATTTTGCTTTGTCCTTCCGTTTAAAACATATTTAACACCGTCATTTTTCCACTGTTGTAAATCACCGATTGTTGCTGTTCTTTTTTCAAAATCACAAACTCCTGCCAACGTAATTACTTTTTTAATTCTAGTATCTTCATTGGCTTTTAACAACACAATTCCTCCTCCTCTGCTGTGACCTATTAAAGAAAAAGCATCAAGTTTTACTTCATTTCTAAAACCAGAATGCGTAGAAATCCAATTAATTACAGATGCCAAATCATCTAATTCTTTGGTGTAATTATTATTACCAAAAGCTTCTAAATCTGGAAAATCGATAGGCTGTTCAACGGTTCCCCCGTTATGTGAAAAATTAAATTTGATAAAGAAAAATCCTGCGTTTGCAAAAACTGCTGCCATTAAATTCCAAGCTCCCCAATCTTTGAACCCTTTGTAACCATGACAAAAAATAATGATTTTTTTGGGTTGATTGGTTTCTTTATAAAAAACATCAATTAAAATTGGCTTGTTGTGGTTTCCTTCCGTTTTTATGTTCTTTATAGTTTTCATTTCTTCTTTAAAAAAACAGTTTTATTATTGTAAAGACTGCTACTAATGCTGTTAAAATAGATAGAATTATATTAATATCTCTTGTTAGCTTTCCTGTCTTTTTCTGAATAATTTTTGCGAATTTTCCATATAAAAAAAGGATGTAAAATGTGCCCAATACAGATCCTAGTATAAAAAATAAAGCAGGAATAAAATTAAAACTAAATAGGTTAAAAACATCTAAAGTTGCTACTATTCCACAAAAGAAAGGAATGGCAAACATATTTAAAACTGAAAGTATAATTCCTGTTAAAAAAGGGTTTTCCTTTTTTATTTTACTAATTTCAATTTTATCTTTTTTAGATTCTCTATAAAAATAGAACGATAAAAATATAAAAATAACGATCCCTATCTTTTGTAAAGTTTCCAATATTGATAAGTTTTCAGCAATATATTCTGTTAAAAGAATAGCTATATATGCTTGTGGAAAGACAACAAGTGAAACTCCTAAGGCATATTTGTTTATCTCTTTTTTTCCATTTTCTAAACTAATTTTTAAAGCCGTCATATTTAACATACTAGGAGTTATAGAACCTACAAAGGAGAAAAAAACACCAAAGAAAAAAAGAGAGAATACCATCATTCGAAAAAAGTTTCTAACCGTAAAGATTAGTTTTTAAAACAAGTTGTACAAAAAAACGCATCAAATAAATTGATGCGTCTTTTAGATTTAAATTTACTACTGAATTTTTATACGATTCCTTGCGCTAACATTGCATCTGCAACTTTAACAAAACCAGCAATATTTGCGCCTTTAATATAATCTATAGAACCATCTTCATTTTCTCCATATTTTACACATGAATCATGAATATCTTCCATAATATCTTTTAATTTATCATCTACTTCTTTACGGGTCCAGCTTAAACGTAATGAATTCTGACTCATTTCTAACCCAGATGTTGCAACACCCCCGGCATTACTTGCTTTTCCTGGAGCAAATAAGATTTTTCCTTTTTGAAATTCATGAATTGCTTCTGGCGTAGAAGGCATGTTTGCACCTTCAGAAACACACATACAGCCGTTTTTAATTAATGCTTTTGCTTCGTCACCATTTAACTCATTCTGAGTTGCACATGGCAAAGCAATATCACATTTTACAGACCAAGGTCTTTCTCCTGCAACAAACTTTGCATTTGGATATTTGGCTACATATTCACTAATTCTTCCACGTTTTTCGTTTTTAATAAACATAACGTGTTTTAATTTTTCTGAATCTATACCGTCTGCATCATGAATATATCCTTGAGAATCTGACAACGTTAAAACAGTTGCACCTAATTCTATCGCTTTTTCAGCAGCATATTGTGCTACGTTTCCAGAACCAGAAATAACAACTTTTTTTCCTTCAAACGAATCTTCTTTACGCAATAACATGTTTTGCGCAAAATATACAGTACCATAACCTGTTGCTTCTGGTCTAATTAAAGATCCTCCCCAAGAAGCACCTTTACCAGTAAGAACTCCAGTAAATGTATTGTTTAGTTTTTTATACATTCCAAACATAAAGCCTATTTCACGTCCTCCAACACCAATATCTCCAGCAGGAACATCTGTATTATGACCAATATGTCTAAATAGTTCACTCATAAAAGAATGACAAAAACGCATAATTTCGTTATCAGATTTTCCTTTCGGATCAAAATCAGAACCTCCTTTTCCTCCACCCATTGGTAAAGTTGTTAAAGAGTTTTTAAAGACTTGCTCGAAGGCTAAAAACTTTAAAATACTTGCATTCACCGATGGGTGAAAACGCAAACCTCCTTTATATGGTCCTATTGCAGAGTTCATTTGAATTCTATATCCTCTATTTACTTGTATCTCTCCGTCATCATCTACCCAAGAAACTCTAAAAGAAATTAATCTCTCTGGCTCTACCATTCTTAACAATATATTTTTTCCATTGTAAATATCGTGATTAGCGATATAAGGAATCACAGTTTCTGCAACTTCTTGAACAGCTTGTAAGAATTCTGGCTCATGGTTATTTCTTTTAGTAACCATTTCCATAAACTCATTTATTTTTAATTCTGCTTTTTTAGCCATACTTTTTTATGAATTTAATAATATTTAAGTGGGACAAATATAGTTAATTTATGAATCCTCAAATAAAAAAAGAATTTTTATTTATTCTTTAAATTCCCTTATTTCAATCGATTTCGGAAGCTCTTATTGTTTTCTTAACTTTAGGTGGATAAAACTCTATAAAAAACACTAAATTTGTGCCTTAATTTTACTCAAAAATGTTAGATAAAGTAAAGGAGCTTATTGGAGATGTGCAAGCTTTTAAAGCAACAACTAAAGATGACGTAGAAACCTTTAGAATTAAATACTTAGGAAGTAAGGGTTTGCTAAAAGAACTGTTTGCAGAATTTAAAAATGTAGATGCAGCATTACGTAAAGATTTTGGTCAAGCTTTAAACAATTTAAAAAAATCTGCTGAAGAAAAAGTAGCTGAATTAAATGATGCGCTAGAAAATTCTGTGGAAGAAAAAGGTGTTTATGGAGATTTAACACGTCCATCTGACCCTATTGAATTAGGCTCACGTCATCCAATTTCATTGGTAAAAAATCAAATTATTGAAGTGTTTAATAGAATTGGTTTTACCGTTTCTGAAGGACCTGAAATTGAAGATGATTGGCACAATTTCACAGCTTTGAATCTGCCAGAATATCATCCTGCAAGAGACATGCAAGACACTTTCTTTATTGAGCAAAATCCTGACATTTTACTAAGAACACATACTTCTTCTGTACAAGTTCGTTACATGGAAGAAAACAAACCACCAATTAGAACCATTTCTCCAGGTAGAGTTTTTAGAAATGAAGATATTTCTTCAAGAGCACATTGTATTTTTCATCAAGTTGAAGGCTTGTATATCGATACGGATGTTTCTTTTGCTGATTTAAAACAAACGCTTTTATACTTTACAAAAGAAATGTTTGGAAAGTCTAAAATACGTTTACGCCCGTCCTATTTTCCATTTACAGAGCCAAGTGCAGAAGTAGATATTTATTGGGGACTGGAAACGGAAACGGATTATAAAATTACTAAAGGTACAGGTTGGTTAGAAATTATGGGTTGTGGAATGGTCGATCCTAACGTGTTGAAAAATGCAAATATCGATCCAACAAAATATTCTGGTTACGCTTTTGGAATGGGAATAGAACGTATTGCAATGTTGTTATATCAAATTCCTGATATTAGAATGTTTTATGAAAATGACAAACGTTTTTTAGAGCAATTTAAATCTATAATATAATGAACTATTTTACACAGTTTTGGGATGAAAACAGAGATGATGAATATGCAAGTTGGGGAACGTCTACCTGGTATTTTGAAACGAATGATGCAGATGAAGTTTTAAAGCAAATTACGGTTTATAAAAGCGGAAAATCTACAAAATATAATGAAGACAACCTAGAAGATGAATTTGGTGGTTTATGTGAAGGAGCATTAACGATCGATGATTGTGATGGTGATGTGATAACTAAAGAAGAGTTTTATACGCTTTGGTAAGTATTCGCTCATGAAAAAAGACATACAAATACCTGAGGTTATAGGTGTAGAAATGGCAGTTGTTTATGAATACAATGATATTTATAAAACAGATGACTGGAACGTCTACCTTATTAACAATAAAAATGTTGCTATAGAAATGATTGTGATTGTTTCTCAAGGTTTTTCTGAAACGAAAACAACTTCTTTATTACGTAAAAAATTAGCTGTTTTACCGGCAAATTCTTTTGCTAAAATTGAATTTATTCAACCTGAATTATTCAAATTAAACAATCGTTTTCAAGTTACTTTTTTTGAGGGAAACACATTGTATGAAAAAACATTTATTTTCAAAGAAAACACGATTAAAGAAGACGCTTTACGCCCTATTTCTGAAATTAAAAAACGTGGCGTTTTAGCTGATTAAGGAAACAGTTGCTAAATCCGAAAAGGTTTGTAAAGTTTCTTTGCGTTCTTAGCGATTTATCTTATCCCATAAACCCAATAATCAAATACATAATTACAGTAATTGCTCCACCAATTAAAGCATATGGTAATTGCGTTTTTACATGATCTATATGGTCACTTGCAGAGGCCATAGACGAAATAATAGAAGTGTCAGAAATTGGCGAACAATGGTCTCCAAAAATCCCTCCTCCTAGAGTTGCGGCAACCACAATCGTTACCTCAGCTCCATGAATATTTGCCATCGGAATTGAAATTGCCAACATAATGGCAAATGTTCCCCAAGAAGTTCCTGTAGAAAAAGCAATAAAAGAACTAATTATAAAAACGACTGCTGGTAATAATTCTGGCGACAACCATTCTTTAGTTGCGTTTGCTACATAAATTCCGGTTTCTAATTCCTTACAAGCATCACCAATGGCAAATGCTAATAGCATTAATAAAGCCAATGGCATTAACTCACTAATTCCTTTTAAAGTTAGGTTTATAGCTTCTTTTGGATTCATAATTCCTTGTATAAAATACATAATCATAGCAACCAATAAAGAGGTAATTACGGCGTATAAAACAGATGATGAACCAGAACCTTCACCAATTGCTTGTGAAGCATGATCTAAAACGGATGTCGATTCTTTTACGGCATCCCAACCTGTATACATTAAGTTGATTGGCATCATAAAAACCATGACTAAAAGCGGAACAATCATATTATACGCTTTTGCTTCAATTCCTTCTTTTGGTGGAAATGAAGTAATTTCATCAGAAACCATTGGTTTAGAACCTGGATTCATTAATTCGCCTGTTTCTTTGGTTCTTTTTTCGGCTTTTTTCATGGGTCCAAAATCCTTCTTTGTAAAAATGACAATGAATACAATTGCAATTGCAAACAAAGGATAAAAATTATATTTAATGGATGCAATCATCACAGAAAATGGTTTGTCGATTCCTTGTGTTAATAAAAGTCCCATAATAAAAGCACCCCAAGCATTAAAAGGGATTAAAATGGATGATGGCGCCGAGCTAGAATCAGCTATATAAGCCAACTTTTCTCTTGGTATTCCTAATTTATCAAAAATTGGACGATATAATGTTCCTACAGTTAAAGAACTAATACTTGTTTCTACAAACAATAATAGTCCTGTTATAGTTGCTAAAACTTGCACCATTATTCTACTATATCCAGTTTTTCTGTCTTCTAACTTTATCAATTGTCTGGTTAAAATATTAATAAAGCCTTCTACTCCTCTAGAATATTGAATAAAAATCAACAGAGCACCTACCAAAGCGCTAAACATTATTGTTCTAGTATTTCCTTCCGATTGAAATACATTTACAAGACCTTCAATCATCGCTAAGGTTCCTGTTAATGGGTTCCAACCCTCAATAATCAACCAAGAAAACCAAATTCCAAATAACAAGGCAATATATACTTGCTTAGTTCTTAACGCTAAAATGATTGCCACAATTGGTGGTATTACTGACAAAAATCCATATTCCATAAAAAGAGTTTTTATTTTGCTAAAGGTAATAATTTATATACATGTTATTTTGTAAATTGGGAATCCTATTTTAATTACAAATGTCAAAAAAATATATTTTAGCTTTAGATCAAGGAACCACAAGTTCGCGTTCCGTAATTGTTGATGAAAAAGGGACTATTATTGGAATGGAACAACAAGAGTTTCAACAAATTTTCCCAAAATCGGGTTGGGTAGAACATAATGCTTTAGAGATTTTAGAAACACAATTATCAACCTTAAAAAAGGTGATACAAAAAACAGGTATTAACAAAGCAGATATTGTTGGACTAGGAATTACAAACCAAAGGGAAACTACCGTTGTTTGGGATAAAAACACAGGAAAACCAGTTTATAATGCCATTGTTTGGCAAGATAATAGAACGGCAGATATTTGTGAGGATTTAAAGAAAAAGGGATTAGAAGATCATATTAAACAAACTACAGGTTTAGTTATTGATGCTTATTTTTCTGGCACAAAAATTCATTGGATATTAGAAAATGTAAAAAATGCTAGAGAAGAAGCTGAAAAGGGGAATCTCATTTTTGGAACGATAGATTCTTGGTTGTTATGGAATTTAACAGATAAAAAGATTCATGCAACAGACTATAGTAATGCATCAAGAACCTTGCTTTTTGATATTGAAAACTTGTGCTGGGATGCTACATTAATATCCGCATTAAACATTCCTAAATCAATGTTGCCAAAAGTAAAACCCTCCTCTTTTCATTTTGGTGATTTTATTTTAGAAGAACACACAATCCCGATTGCAGGAATTGCAGGCGATCAACAAGCTGCACTTTTTGGACAAGCGTGTTTTAACAAAGGTGAAGCAAAAAACACCTACGGAACAGGTTGTTTTTTGTTAATGAATACAGGAACCGAACTTCAGTTTTCTAAAAACGGTTTATTAACAACAATTGCTTGGGGAATTAACAACCAAGTATATTATGCTTTAGAGGGAAGTGTTTTTAATGCTGGTTCGGCAATTCAATGGTTAAGAGACGGATTAAAAATTATAAATTCTGCCGAAGAAAGTGAAGCTTTTGCAAAAGAAGTAGAAGGCGAAAACCCTGTAATTGTTGTTCCTGCATTTGCCGGTTTAGGCGCTCCTTATTGGGATATGTATGCGCGTGGTGGAATTTTTGGTTTGACACGTGATACTGGAAAAAATCATTTAATAAAAGCCACTTTGGAATCTTTAGCATATCAAACAAAAGATATTTTAATTGCGATGCAGAATGATGCTGAAACTCCGTTAGCCTCTTTAAAAGTTGATGGTGGTGCAAGTGCAAATAATTTATTGATGCAATTTCAATCTGATATTTTAGACACCAATGTAGAGCGTCCTAAAATTATAGAAACTACAATTATGGGTGCGGCATATTTAGCTGGAATTTGTGTTGGCTTATGGAAGCAAGAAGATATTTTATCGCACAGAAAAATAGACAGAACCTTCTCTCCTACTTTTACCTTCGAGATAAGAGAACGATTGTATAAAAAATGGCAGAAAGCTGTTGAAAGAACTAAAAATTGGATAGATTAATTTTCTAAAACCCATTTTCATCGAGAAAAAAATAGTGTTTGTCTAAAATATTTCTCTTTTATACCAATCTACACTTCTTTTGTATCAAATAAATTTAAATTTGTTACTCATGAAAATTAAAAATGTAATTTTAGGAACTTGTTTCATTCTATTAAGTTCTTGCGTCGTAAAGTCTCTAAATCCTTTTTACACAAAAGAAACAATCTCTTTTGATAAAAAATTTATTGGTGAATGGAAAGATTCAAAAAAAGGAACTTGGAAAGTTGTTTCGTTTAAAAATGAAATGACCAAAGAAAGTCCTTTAAAAAAAATAAAAAAGGATGAGCTAAAAATCTATGATGAATATAAAAACAGCTATTACGTTCAACGAATTTACAATGATAAAGAGGTTTCATTTATTGCGACTCCTTTTAAAATAAATAATCAGACATTTTTAGATTTTTTCCCTTTAGAATATCAGGGAGATGTTGATAATTTACTAGAAAGCCACTCTATTTACACACATAGCTTGGTAAAATACGATATTCAAAAAAATGGCAATATTGAAGTAAAGTGGTTGGATGAAGACAAGGTCGAAGAACTTTTTAAACAAAAAAAAATTAAGATAAAGCATCAAACTATTGGTATGTTAAATGATAAATACTTACTAACTGCAAGTTCTAAAGAATTACAAAAATTTTTAGAAAAATACATGGCTTCTAATGATGCTGAAAAATGGGAAACATCGACAAAATACACATTAAGTAGAACAGATGCTACAAATTAAATCTTCTTTAAAAAGAACAAACGCTCTTCATAAAATAGTTTTTAATGCTATGTTATGGAGTTGTTCTTTTATAATTTTATTATTTCTTTTTTCAGGCAGCTCATCACCTTCAAAAATTGATTACATCTATACTTTTTGTTTTGTTTTTACTTTACTTTTTCCCGTTTGTTTAAACCTTTACTATTTACTTCCTAACTTTCTTAAAAAAGAAAAATATTTACTTTTTTTCCTTTTATTTGTAACGAACCTTATAATTTTTGCTGAACTAAATACTTGGCTTTTCGATTCATTAATCAACCTTTTTTTTAATGATTACTTTTTTATTTCACATCATGATACCCTAGAAATATATTTTATTTTTATTGTGTTTTTTATCTTAACCACACTGATAAAGCTTGCAGAAGATTGGGTGTCTTTAAATAAATCAGAAAACAAGGCTTTAAAAATTCAAAAGCAACAAATAGAAAATCAATTACACTATTTAAAAGGTCAAATTAACCCGCATTTCTTATTCAACTCTTTAAACGTTTTATACTCGCTTGCTATAGAAGAAAAACAAGAGGTTACCAATGCAATTTTACAACTATCAGATATTTTAAGGTATGTGATTTATGATATAGAAGCTGGCAAAATATCAATTAAAAAAGAAATTGAGTTAATTAAAAATTATATTGAATTTGAAAAAAACAGGCATGTTACAGGTTCAAATATTGAATTTAAATTCACAGCTGATGAGACTATAGAAATCCATCCAATGTTATTATTACCATTGCTAGAAAATAGTTTTAAACACGGTTTGAAAAGTGGTCTTAAAAACCCTTATATTGATGTTAAATTAAATGCTAAAAACAAAAAAATTGAATTTACCATTTCAAACAATTTTAAAGAAATAACAAATCATCATCGTAAGGATTATAAAGGAATTGGTTTAAAAAATATTCAAGAAAATTTAGCACTTATTTATCCTAATAAACATCATTTTTCAATAGAAAAAAATAAAGATGTGTTTATTGTAAACCTAACCATAGATTTAGAAAAATGAGCATACAATGTTTAATTATTGATGACGAACCTTCATCTCAAAATGTTCTAAAATTATTTATACATAAAATCGATTATTTAGATTTGTTGCATGTTTGTAACAATGCTTTAGAAGCTTTAGAATACTTAAAAAATCACTCTGTAGATTTACTTTTTTTAGATATTAATATGCCTCAACTTTCCGGAGTTTCTTTCTATAAATCATTAAAAAACCCACCAAAAGTTATTTTTACAACAGCCTATTCAGATTATGCTTTAGAGGGTTTTGAGGTTGAAGCTACTGATTATTTACTAAAACCTTTTTCTTTTGAACGATTTGTAAAAGCCGTTTCAAAAATCAAGGATTTAAATGATGCTAAAGTTGATTCTATCATCATTAAATCGGATAAAAAACTACATCAAATAAAAATTGATGAAATTTATTTTATAGAAGGTTTGGGAGATTATATTAAAATTCATCTAAAAAACAACTTTTTAATAACCTATAAATCTTTGAAAAAGATGAAAAATTCTTTGCCAAAGTCTATTTTTATCCAAGTTCATAAATCGTTTATAATTAACAAAAATAAACTCGACTATATAGAAGGTAACTTAGCAATTGTTAACGCAAATAAAATACCTTTAGGTCAAAAATATAAGAAAGAATTTCTAGAAAATTTTAATACTTAATTGTGTTTTGTTTATTTGAATAAGCACGAGAAACAAGTCAAATTTTGGAGATTTTCATTGAATCTATGCAGACTTTTTACGGAATGTCAATTCCTTTTTATGAATTTAAAGGAGAAAGAAATGATTTAAATGGTTGGGCAGCAGAAAAGGGAAAAGAAAATATTGAACAGTATTGGAAAGAGAGAAAACAAACAAGTATTGATGGTTTACCAAGACATATTTTAGAATAAAAAAAGCCAACATATATATGCTGGCTTTTTAAATCGTACCCTATTGCAATTATTTAGAAATAATAATCTTTTTAATCGCTTTTTTATTTCCTTGCTGAATACTTACTAAATAAATACCTGAAGAAATATTTTCTAAGTTTATTTCTTTCGTGAAAATATTATTTTTTGGTTCTTCGAAAACTTGTATAATTTTTCTTCCTTGTAAATCAAATAAACTAATTGTTAATTTTGTATTGTCAGAATTAATCATTTTAATATTAAATCTATTTTTTGCAGGATTTGGCCAAAAAGAGACTCCTTCTAGAGTATTATTGTCAAGACTTAATGTTGCTTCTATAATTTTTATTGTGTTATTAGGCAACCATCCATTAGCCCCATTAGTTACATCAACTTTAAATTCATCACTAAAAGAATTTACTTGAGTGTTCGTGTATTTTATTAAGCCACTTGATAACTCGTTTTGATTAAATTGATCTCCCACAGATAAAATTGTTCCATTCATTTCTAAACTTCCTTTTTCTGGTATAGTTGTTAAAGTAAATATTTGTTCGTTAGGAAGTTCAGAACTTGTTGTAGCCTCGATGTCTCCGCTAGTAATTGTATATGTACTGTTTTGAGCAACAATAATATCTGATTGTGCTAATGAAGGAATATTTGTATTTGTTTCTATAGTACATACTGTAATACTGGCGGTGTTTATACTTCCTCCATCTCCACTAACGCCATCAAAAACCACTAATTTCCATTCTCCAAAAGCATCTTTCCCAGAAAAAGGTAAACTCATATTATTTATTGGTGCAATAGACCCCGAAATTGCAGGAGCTGAGGAGCTGCAAGCTAAATCCTCTGCAGCATCATCAAAAGTAGTATCACTAATATCATCTACTCCATCACAAGGGTTTTCTAATAAAACAACTGTAGTACTTTCTAGGCTTTCAGGTGCTTCTAATGAAATCAATAGATTCTGTACATATCTGTGCTCAATATCTGTAGTAACTAAAATTTTATCTACAATTATATTATCTGTTACACTAAAAGGAACCTCTGCGGTAACGCCCCCATTAATAAATATACTTGCATTTGAAAAATCTGTTGCCTCATAAGTATTTGAGCAATCATTTATTCCTGTTTGAAAACTATATATAGAGGAATAATCTCCAGAAATACATTGGTTTTCAGGTTTTATTCTCCAATAATAAATTGTTTCACTTTGCAGACCTTCAATTGAAAATTGTAAGTCTTCGCTATTTTTAGAAAATAAAACTGTATTAAAAGAGGGATTATCTGAAACCTCTATTAGGTATGTTTCTGCATTATTGTAATTTTCCCAAGAAAAATCAATTTTGGCTGTAGTTGTTCCTGTCAAACCATTTTCAGGAGATAAGCGTACTATTTCTTCATTTGGAAACGTGGCATGTATTACGGTTAATTGAATAGGTGTGGTAGTGGTTTCACTTCCATTTATTCCAGTAACATTCATAGAATACACTCCAGATAACACATTATCTAAATTTCCAAAAGTTACAGTAAGAGTTCCGTTTTCGCTTAAAGAAGTGTCCGATAAATTTACAGTAGCATTTGTCGGTTGCCCTTCAACAGAAAAAGTAGTTGTTCCTCCTATTATTTGTAAAAAATTAAAATCAAAAAAATCTGTATTGGTACACGATATTTTACTGTTTTCGCTAGTAGATAAAGCTATTCCTGAAGAAATACCAGTAATAATTAACGATACATTTTGTGATTCTCCCTCTAAAGTTCCTTTATGTGTAATTGTAATGGTATATTCTCCAGATGCACCTTCTACATCTACCCTTTCATAAGGATCTACAGTATTATCTTCTTTTTCATTTGTATTTACAGAAGTAAGTCTCCAAGGCATAAAAGTCTCTGCATCTTTTGTTACCCTAATATCTATATCATTTACCAAAACAGGTGTTGCATCGTTTACAGCTCCGGTACTTAACTCACCTGCTGGATCTGTCCAAGATATGGAAGCTAACAATGGTGCTACTCCATCAGACTTTACGACCAATGTATATGTACTACCTTGTGTTAATTCAATTTCAGAAATTATAGATTGTAGTCCATTTTCTGTAATTGTTTCTACAGCTTTTTTAGCGTTCATTAAACCCCAACCAGTTTCTCCGTCTGGTCCAACCAATCCAGCATCATCAGCTGTATTTAGAGCTAAACCTTTTAAAGTTGCAGCCTTCATAAAGTTACCATATTTTTCATTGTAATATTGTTGCAATAAAAGCAGAGTTCCTGCAACATTTGGAGAAGCCATTGAAGTACCAGTATATGTGCTATAGGAATCGTCTGAAGAATCCGTAGAAGAATATAGGCCGGATCCGTTACCCATTATATCTGGTTTAACTCTTAAATCGTCAGTTGGTCCCTCAGAACTACTTCCGTTTCTAATCACTGAATTTAAAGTTCCATCTTCGTTTATTATGGCATCTTGTCCGTTTGCAACAACTAAGTTGTTTTTTGCGGTTGAATGACCTGTTAATTTATCATAAAGAGAATTCTCTCCTAAAGGATCTGAATTTGCGGTATTGTCACCCCCGTCATTACCTGCAGCTACAACCATTAAATAATAAGGAGCATTATACATAATATTATCCCAATCTCTAGAATCATTAATATATGCTCCAAAATAGTATATTGGTATTTGAACATCACCATCATCATTTCTAAGAGCATAACCATAAGAATGATTAGATATTAGCATCCCATTAGCTGCTGCTAAAATTGCTTCTGCCTCATCGTTTGACCAGTTATTTGCGATACCGTTGGCTTTGGGTGCCATTCCTTTAGCACTTGCTTCAAAGCCAGAAGAAATAATCGTTCCCATTACATGAGCTCCGTGAGCAGTCGTAGAAGTAGAACCATCCCCAACAGAAACTCTGTTTTCACCTCCATCTCCGTCATATTCCTGATGTGTTTCTAGTGGGACACCAGAATCCCAAACATAAGCCGTCATTGATTGTCCTTCAATATTTAAACCTAAGCCACCGTCTTGGTGTAAAAAATTTGTTCTTGTAGAAATAGCTGCATCAACATTTAAGGTTTTGTAATAAATTGGATTTCCTTCTTTAGTAACACCCATTAATTCGTGATGAGAACCTTTTGAGTCTGTAAATGTTAATTTCCAGCCTTTTTGGGAAGCTAATATCAACGCTTTGTTTTTTTGTTTATAAAATTCTTTAGAATATTTTTCTTTAAGATTATTTAACTTTGATACGTCATAGTCTTTTGTTATTTGTTGTATTTCTTGCTTATTTTGAGCAATCATAGAAAAAGACAGAAATAAAAATAAATAAGTAAAATATTGAAAGTACTTGTGCTTCATCGTCAGTTTTTTTTTAATTTTTTTTAAAGTTCTCAAAGATAGCGCTTTCCATAAAACAAAAAAGGTTTTATCAAAAGAACCTTTATAACCAAAAAAAGGTTTTAAATAACAAGGTTAATTCAATAAAATATAGGGGTGATGATGCGTATTTAATAATTGAAGATAATAGAGTTACTGCCTCCGAAGTAAAAGCTAGTGTTTCTAGTAATAAATTTTCTATAAAACCAAAAAATGAAGGTTGGAAAAACAGAAATCAAACTAGTGTTAATGGTTTACCGACACATCTTTTAGAATAAAAAAAGCCAGCATATATATGCTAGCTTTTTAAATAGTCCCCTATTACAATTATTTAGAAATAATACTCTTTTTAATGGCTTTTTTATTTCCTTACTAAATAAATGCCTGAAGAAATATTTTCTAAGTTTATTTCCTTCGTAAAAGTATTCTTTTTTGATTCTTCGAAAACTTGTATAATTTTTCTTCCTTGTAAATCAAATAGACTAATTATTACTTTCGTATTGTCAGAATTAATCATTTTAATATTAAACCTATTTTTTGCAGGATTTGGCCAAAAAGAGACTTCTTCTAAAGTAGTATCGTCAAGGCTTAATGTAGCGAATCTAGTTTTTATTATACTATTAGGCAACCATCCATTAACCCCATTAGTTACATCAACTTTAAATTCATCACTAGAAGAATTTACATGAGTATTCGTGTATTTTATTAAGCCACATGATAACTCCTTTTGATTAAATTGATCTCCCACAGATAAAACTGTTCCATTCATTTCCAATACCGTTGGCTTTAGACGCCATGCCTTTTGCACCCGAATCAAAACCAGAAGAAAGAATGGTTCCCATTATATGGGCTGCGTGACTAATCAAGGCAGTAGCTTCATTCGTTCGTAAAATAAACCTTTAGCACCCGTAAATTTCAATTTCTATCCTTTAGGGGCAGCTATTGAAAAAGAGGTAACGAATAAAATAAATAGAATTTGTTTAAAGTATTTGAAGTTCATGTACGTTTTTTGTATTTTGTTTACGAATATAAACTTTCTACTAATTTATTTATAAAATTTAACACTACAGCATGAACAATTTTTCATACTTCGATAGAAAAAAAATCACTAAAAATCTACAAACAACAGATTTTGATTTATTAATAATTGGTGGAGGAATTACAGGTGCAGGAATCGCTTTAGATGCAGCTTCACGTGGAATGAAAGTCGCTTTAATAGAAAAAAACGACTTTGCTTCTGGTACAAGTAGTAAATCGACAAAACTAATTCATGGAGGTTTGCGTTACTTAAAACAGTTTGATTTTTGGTTGGTAAAAGAAGTAGGCAAAGAACGTGCAATTGTGCACAAATTAGCACCACACTTAGTCGTTCCAGAGAAAATGATTTTACCTTTAATTGATGGAGGAACGTATGGTTCTTGGTTAACTTCTATAGGATTAAAAGTGTATGATATTTTGGCTTCTGTAGAAGGTGAAGACAAACGCAAAATGCTCACAAAAAAAGAGGCTTTATTAAAAGAACCTTTACTTCCAAAAGAGATTTTAAATGGGGCAGGATATTATGCAGAATACAGAACAGATGATGCTCGCTTAACAATTGAAGTGCTAAAAACAGCTTTAAATTACGATGCAAAAATTATTAATTATACAGAAGCTACTGAGTTTATTTATGAAGAAAACAGAGTTGTTGGAGCATGTGTGAAAGATGCTATTTCTGATGAAAGTTATACGATTAAATCTAAATATGTAGTCAATGCTTGTGGACCTTGGGTTGATGAATTACGCCAGCTTAACAACTCTAAAACTGGCAAACGTTTGCACCTTACTAAAGGAGTTCATCTAGTGGTTGCACATGAAAAATTACCTGTAAAACAATCTGTTTATTTTGATGTTCCTGATGGCAGAATGATGTTTGCAATACCTCGTGGACGAGTTACTTATTTTGGTACAACAGACACCAATTATCAAACTGATAAAAATAATGTAGAAACAAGTTTAGTTGATGCAACTTACTTAATATCTGCTGTTAACAACATGTTCCCTGAAATTAATTTAAGTCTTGAGGATGTGCAATCTTCTTGGGCAGGCTTACGCCCATTAATTCATGAAGAAGGAAAATCTGCTTCAGAATTATCTAGAAAAGATGAAATTTTTGTTTCTGAGACAGAACTGATTTCTATTGCTGGAGGAAAATTAACAGGCTATAGAAAAATGGCTGAACGTATTATTGATTTAGTTTCTAAAAAATACAGCCGCCGCTTCGAAAAGGAGTTTGATGATATTAAAACTGAAGAAATTGTACTTTCTGGAGGAACTTTTTCTGATTTTAGTGAAGTAAAAAGTTATACTGATGCCATTTATAATAGAATTGCAGAGGTGGATTTTGATGAAAAAGATGCACAATATTTAGTGTATAATTATGGAAAGCAAACAGACATCATCTTAAAAAAGTTTGATGAGTTTATGGATGAAGATCAGCAAGAAAAAATGATAAAAGCAGAAGTTTGGTTTGCTATAAATTATGAAATGGCGTGCACACCTACAGACTTTTTTATGCGCAGAACAGGTCGCTTATTTTTTGACACGCAGAGCGTGTTTTTGTATAAAGAATATGTTCTTAATGAATTTAAAGAGCATTTTTCTTGGGATGAAAATACGACACAAAAAAGCAGAAATGAATTAGATGAAGAATTAAAAGATGTGACTTTTTTTGGGTAAAAGTAACAACGGATTCAGGAATAAAAAAATATTATTTATAGCTCACAGGTTTTTATAATCTGTTTTTCTACAGTAATTTATATTTCTAATAGTTAATTTTAAGGCTTGCGAAAATATAGTTCAAGTTACCTCAAACAAAAGGCAAGTTCTTTTATAAAAAGAGCAGCTACTATATTTAGTGAAAATAACCTTAAGATTAAAAGTTGTAAAAAGTATACATCTAATTAATAGGCTTAAAGCTTATTTATATTAATAGGCTTGGTTCTAAAAAATTCAGAAATTTTTATAGTGTAAAGACCATTAGAGGGAGATTTTCTAAAGTCCTCTACATGGTAACCTCCAAGAATATAAAGCTTTTCGTTATCATAATGCATTTCTGACCCTTTGAGGTTTAAATCTATTTTATACTCTTTTAAAGTATTTGTTTTGGGTTTAAATGTTATTATTTTGCCGTCTTCTTGTAAATAAATAAATTCTTTATCTTTAGAAATCGCAGGTTTTTTCATCCCTCTAAAAAGGTTTCCTTCCTTTTTCCACTTTCCTGTTTTTAAGTTGAAAGATTCAATTTCTGTAAGATTTTTATTATTATATCCGCCAAATAAGTACAATTTATCTTCAAAAACAATACCGGTAACTTCTTTTCTTTTAGACATTTTAGTTAGTAAATACCAATAACCGGTTTTTAAATCATAAAAATGAATATCATTAGAATATTTTATTCTTCCGTTTTTATGCTGCTTAATCGAACCACCAAAAACCAAAATTTTATCATTATAAAGTACAGCACCAAAATCTACTGCCTGATGTGGATTTGTTTTATCCTTTTTAATAGATAAATCTTTTAATGAAACGAGTTCTATTTGATCTGATAGTAACTCTCTTGCCTTTTTTTTGGATAGCATTTTACCACCAATTAGAAGAACAGTATCCTGGTAAAATATTGCGTTGTGATAGGCTCTTTTTATAAGTTTATCTTTTTTAATACTCCATTTCTTATCAGAAATATCATAAGACTGTATATCTCCTAGATAATTATTAAAACTAATTAGTTTTGGTTTTTGTAAAAACCTCATTATTTCCGCTTCACTACTAAATTGAAGCTGACTTAATCCTTCTTTATTTTTTTCGTATTCGCTTGACGCATCGCCCCCGAAAATATAAATTTTACTATTGTTTAAAACAGACCCGAAAGAATAAACTGATTTTGGTAAATCTTGTAACTTTTTAAAATAAATAGTGCTTTTAAGTTTCCTTTTGGCATTAATTTGAATGCTTTCTAACGTTTCTTGCTTTTCTGTAAGAAATATAATTAAAGACGTATTGCTTTTACTGTACACAACTTCTTTTGTATTGTATTTAAGATGTGTAACAGAAAAAGTAATACGATCTTCTTTCTTTAGTTTAAAAGAGAACTCCCCTTTTTCATTGGTATATGTTGTTTTGTTTATAAAAAAAACGTGCGCCCTTTCTATAGGTGCATTCGTGTCAAAATCTAAAACTTTTAATGTAATTTTTTGCGAAAAAAAAGTAATAGAAAATAGTAATAAAGAAAAAGTAATTAATGATTTCATAGCATCATTGATTTTTTATTATACTTCAAAAAGTATGCCTAAAAAAGTAAAAAATTATTCTTCCTTTTCGTGCTCTTTAATATCTTCTGTTAAATCTAAATTAAGAATTGTAGGACTTGCAATTCCTGTAGTAACAACTGTTATTAAAGTCATCGTTCCTCCAAAAACGACTGCTGCAATGGGTCCTAAGATCTTGGCAGCTAAACCACTTTCGAAAGCACCTAACTCATTAGAAGAACCTACAAACATTGAATTTACAGAAGAAACTCTACCTCTCATTTCATCAGGTGTTTTAAGTTGTAAAATAGTTTGTCTTATGACCATCGAAATTCCGTCTGCAGCTCCACTTATAAATAGTGCTAAAATACTTACCCAAAAAATAGATGACAATCCAAAAGCAATGATACTTAATCCAAAAATGAAAACAGAAATTAACATCTTTTTACCTGTGTTTCTGTTGATAGGAATATAGGTTGTTAAAAACATCGTAAGGATACTTCCCATAGAAATAGAGGCGTTTAAAAGGCCAAAACCTTCAGGCCCTACTTTTAAAATATCTTGTGCAAATACTGATAAGATTGCGACTGTTCCTCCAAATAGAACAGCAATCATATCTAACGTTAGCGTTCCTAAAATTGCTTTATTTTGAAAAACAAATTGAATACCAGCTTTTAAACTTTGCACAATAGGTTCACCTATTTTTGTGTTTAGAATAGGTTGCTTTTTAATTTGAAAGAGTATAATAAGAGATAAAATGACTAAAATAAAAACTAAACATAGCGTTTTGTCAACACCAATCCAACTAATAAAAAAACCACCAAAAAGCGCACCTGAAACAGATGCAGTTTTCCAGGTACTTGTACTCCAAGTTGCAGCATTATGATATATTTTTTTAGGAACAAGTAAGGCGACTAAAGAGAAAATTGTTGGCCCAAAAAAGGAACGTAAAAAACCACCAAAAAACACCAAACCGTAAATTGAATATAAAATTGAATTTGTAGACCAATCACCAACAGCGCTATTAGAAGTCAATAAAAACAAACCTAAACTAATCAAAGAAAAAGCAGCTGTACAAATTGCTAACAAATTTCTTTTTTCTTTTTGATCTACGATATGACCTGCAAATAATGCCATAGAAAAAGCAGGAATAATTTCCATTAAACCTATAATACCTAATGATAAAGGATCTTTTGTGATGGTATACACTTGCCATTCAATCACAATAAATTGCATGGACCATCCAAAAACAAGTAGAAACCTAACCAGTAAAAATATATTAAACTCCTTTATTCTTAAAGCTGCATAAGGATCATTTTTAGCCATTTTTTTATTTTAATTTCATATCCATTAAAATAGCAAATGTTTGATTAATATCGTGTTCTTTTACAACAATTGTCATTTCATTTGTGGTTGAAATAATTTCTTGTAAAGGAATATCTGCCCAAGCTAATTGCTTTAATATAAAGTAGTAAATACCCGATTGATCTAAATTTCCTCTAGGTAATTTTATCGTAATAGATGCAAGTTCTAAAACGCTATTTATCAAAAATTCTTTTTCGAAAATTTCTTCAACAAAAGGTCTTAAGTTTTTACTGGTCACAATATTTGTTTCGAAAATTCCTTGAGAAACTGTTAAAAAGTAGTCAGAATTTTCTGCACATTGTGTTAATATCTTAGCAATTTCCCTTAGCAACGAGGGTGTGTTTTTAAAAGTAAAATCACATAAATCCGACCTTACAATTACATCTCCTAAGTCTAGCGCTAATTTTTTAATGTTTTTTCTAATACGCAACTCACTTGCTGGAGACAACCTATTAATTGCCATCATCACTGCACCAACTTTAACATCTTTTTTTAAAGCTTTTGAAACTTCTGGTAAAATAATTCGTGCCAAAGAAGAAACATTAATTAACTTTTCATGCAAAGCTTCTTCAATAAAAGGTGTTTTTCTAATGGTACTTTCTACAACTTCTTGTATTGTTTTCATAGTAAAAGTTAAAAAATAGTTTTAACTGTTCAAAATTAAACAATTAATCCAACTTATTTGTCAACTTTTTAAATTCTTTTTTAGGATCTTTATCATTATACAAAACATTGTAAACTGCATCTATAATTGGTGTTTTTGCACTTTTCTCTTCTTTAATTTTGAAAGCACTTTTGGTCGCGTAATACCCTTCGGCAATCATACTCATTTCTAGCTGAGCAGATTTAACAGTGTAGCCTTTGCCAATCATATTTCCAAATTGTCTGTTTCTACTAAATGTTGAATATCCGGTTACTAACAAATCACCTAAATATGCAGAATTGTTAATGTTACGTTTCATTTTATGTACTTTTTTTATAAAGCGTTTCATTTCACGAATTGCATTACTCATTAATACAGATTGAAAATTATCACCGTAACCTAAACCATGTGCTATTCCTGCGGCAACAGCATAAATGTTTTTTAACATTGCGGCATATTCTGTACCAATAATATCATCAGAAATTTTGGTTTTTATATACCAACTTTTCAGAGAGTTACTCATTAATTCTGCCTTTTTCTTATCTATACAAGCTATTGTTAAATACGATAACCGTTCCATTGCAACCTCTTCTGCATGGCAAGGTCCTGTGATTACACCAATGTTTTCTAGAGGTATATTGTACTTCCTATTAAAGTGTTCGCCAACGATTAAACCTGTTTCTGGCACAATACCTTTAATAGCAGAAAAAATAGTTTTATTTTCTAAAGGTTCTTTTAATTTTTCTAATTCACTTGTTAAAAATGCGGAAGGAATTGCAAAAATTAAAACATCGTAATTAGCAATCATATAATTTATATCGTCTGATAAATCTAAATATTTAGGATTTAATTCTGCAGAACGTAAATACTTTGGATTGTGGTGATTTTCTTTAATATGCTCTATTGCCTGAACACTTCTCATATACCAACCAACAGTTTCTAGGTTTTCTATCAACATTTTAACAATTGCTGTTGCCCAACTTCCACCTCCTAAAACGGCAATCTTCTGATGTTCACTCATCTCTATAAATTTAGATTTCAAATGTAAGAAAACTATTAACTTATACGGAATCCTAGGTTGATTTATTATATTTGTATACTATCTTATTTTAAAAAAATGAACGTACAAATAATTAACAAATCTAAACACGCAACTCCTAGTTACGAAACTAATGGTGCGGCAGGTATGGATTTACGCGCAAATATTGAAAACGCAATAACACTTAAACCCTTAGAAAGAGCCATTATAAAAACAGGTTTATTTATAGCCTTGCCTATTGGTTTTGAAGCACAAGTTAGACCAAGGAGTGGATTAGCTGCTAAAAAAGGAATTACTGTTTTAAACTCTCCAGGAACGGTAGACGCTGATTATAGAGGTGAAATTGGCGTAATTTTAGTTAATTTATCAAATGAAGAGTTTATTGTAAATGATGGAGAAAGAATTGCGCAATTAATCATTGCAAAACATGAACGTGTAAATTGGAAAGAAGTTAAAATTTTAAGTGAAACCAGTCGTGGCGCAGGTGGTTTTGGAAGTACTGGAGTTTAAATTTCTTTATAGACTTGACTCATTTTTCGAACGGCATCATATAATAAATCAAATGGTAAAATAATGTGAGAATGATATTTATAACCTAGCTTTTTATAAAACTGAAAAGCTTGAGGCTGCTCATTCATTGCATCTAACCAAACAACTTCATACCCTTTTTGTTTCGCTTTATCTTCTAACCAAGAAAGCACTTTTTTTCCAATTCCATTTCCTTGTGTTTTTTGTTGTAAATAAATTCGGTGTAATTTTACTTGTTTCTCTTGTGTTAATCCTTTTAGTTTTTCATCCCAAATAATTCTAAAATTACCAATAATTTCATCCTTAAAAAGAACTAAATAATTGTCTGAATTTTCTTCTGAAATTTCTTTTAAAATATTTTCTTCAGAATATTGTGTGTTCACGTACCAATCTCCTTTATCTGTCCAAAAATGACTGTAAGCGACAGGGTAAATTTCTTTCATTAATTTAAAAAGAAATTTAGCATCTGTACTCAAAACCGGTGTTAATTGTATGTTTTCTGATATTGTAATCATTTTATAAATATAAAAAACTGCTATAGATTGATTATTTCTTTAGCAGTTTTAATAATAGTTAGAACTATTAATCTTTAATCTTGATTTTCAATAGCTTCCTTTATTTTCCCTTCCAATTCTTCTGCTAATTCTGGGTTGTCTTTGATTAAACCTTTTACAGCATCTCTACCTTGCCCTAATTTGGTTTCTCCGTAGCTAAACCAAGAGCCGCTTTTCTTTACAATGCCTAGCTCTACTCCAATATCTAAAATCTCACCAACTTTTGATATTCCTAAACCATACATAATATCAAATTCTGCAATTTGAAAAGGTGGGGCCACTTTGTTTTTTACAACTTTAACTTTCGTACTGTTACCAATAACTCTATCACCATCTTTAATTTGTGTTCTTCTTCTAATATCTAAACGTACAGAGGCATAAAACTTTAATGCATTTCCACCAGTTGTTGTTTCTGGGTTACCAAACATTACTCCAATTTTCTCTCTTAATTGGTTAATGAAAATAACAGTACATTTTGTTTTAGAAATAGTCCCTGTTAATTTACGTAAAGCTTGTGACATTAAACGTGCATGAAGACCCATTTTAGAATCTCCCATTTCACCTTCAATTTCAGCTTTTGGAGTTAAAGCTGCAACAGAATCTATTACAACAATATCGATTGCTCCAGAACGAATTAAGTTTTCTGCAATTTCTAATGCTTGCTCACCATGATCTGGTTGAGAAATAATTAAATTATCAATATCTACTCCTAAATTTTGTGCATAAAATTTATCAAATGCATGTTCTGCATCAATAAAAGCGGCAATTCCACCAGCTTTTTGAGCTTCTGCAATTGCATGTAATGTTAATGTTGTTTTACCTGAAGATTCTGGACCATAAATTTCTATAACCCTTCCTCTTGGATAACCACCTACACCTAAAGCTAAATCTAAACCTAAAGATCCAGATGAAATTGCATCTATATCTTCAGTAACTACATCTCCTAGTTTCATTACAGCACCTTTTCCATAAGTTTTATCTAACTTGTCTAAAGTAAGTTGTAATGCTTTTAGTTTTGCTGCTTTTTCTTTATCTGCTGCCATAAATCTTCCTAATTTTATTTTTAAATAAGTGCCACAAGTTACAAAAATATAAATCTTTTTACTAGAAAACAAATTACATTTTTTACTATTTTTACATAAAAAAATGAAAAAGATGATTTCTAAAATTTTATTAAAAAACACGAATAGTCGAGTTACAATTGATAAGGGAGAGTTAGTTAGTTTTCAAATAGAAAACCAAGAATACATTCATCAAAAAGGAAAT
Organism: Flavobacteriaceae bacterium ASP10-09a; assembly: GCA_000981625.1. Lineage (GTDB taxonomy): Bacteria > Bacteroidota > Bacteroidia > Flavobacteriales > Flavobacteriaceae > Polaribacter. The sequence goes on along the minus strand of LAQA01000007.1, from coordinate 32,615 downwards.
AAAGGTTGGCCTAATTCTGATGATGAAATGTTCCCTATAATAGGCCCAACTTCTAAAAACAATTTTAAAGTTCACACGAAAAATGGTGATGCAATTCAAGATCAACATGGTTTTTTGCGAGAACTAGATTACACTTTAATTTCTACTGATGAAAACAGCGCAAATTTCATTAAAAAATATAAAAAAGATGCACTTGTAAAGAATCGTAAATTTTCAAAAAAATCTACTGAAGAATATTTATTTTGGCCATTTGATTTTACGTTTGAAAAGAAATTTACATTAAAAAATGATGTTTTAAAAATAGAATTTATTATTGACTCTGAAAAAGGAATGCCTTTTATGTTAGGATATCATCCAGCTTTTTTATTGTCAAATTCTGGTAAAGAAACTTTAGTGTCAAAAGATAAAAAAATTACATTGGATGCTATTTATAAAGCAGGTTCTAACGCATTTCCTGTTTTAAATTCTGATAAAATAAGATTGCAGCATATTGATAAAAAAGATCTGGAAATTTCTACTAAAGGTTTTGATAATTTTATGCTTTGGACAGAGGTAAATAACATGCTTTGTATAGAGCCAATTACACAATATACTTCTTATACAGATCAAAATTTTTCTGAAAAAAACATGCGCTTATCTAAAGAAAAAAATAATTTTTCTATAACAATTAAAACCGTATAATTTGATAGAAAACCACCGTCATTTTATTATTCATAAGCCTTGGGGGTGTATTTCTCAATTTGTAAATCCCGCAAAGCGAAAGAAAAAATTATTAGGAGAATTACATAATTTTCCTGATGGAACTATGGCGATTGGACGTTTAGATGTTGCTTCTGAAGGCTTACTTTTACTAACTACTAATGGAAAAATATCAGAAGAAATTAGAAGTAGTAAATATGAAAAAGAATATTATGTTCAAGTAGATGGAGTAATTACACCAGAGGCTGTAGAAAAGTTAGAGACGGGCGTAGAAATTGGTTTTGATGGGAAAAAATATATGACAAAACCTTGTAATTCTTTTTTAATTGAAGATCCAAAATTTCCTTTAAGAAGTCAGAAAATTAGAGATGAAAGACATGGTCCTACAAGTTGGGTTTCTATCATTGTTCGAGAAGGGAAATTTAGGCAAGTTCGTAAAATGACTGCTGCTGTAGGCTTCCCTACTTTACGTTTAATAAGAGTTCGAATTGGTGATTTAAAGTTAGGAGATTTAGAGGTTAGTGGGGTAAAAGAGGTGGTTCGTTTTATGAAATAAACAAAAAAAAGAGAGAAATAACTATTTCCCTCCTTTTCTCTCCTTCTCCTATAAGATTGTGACTAAAACTCTAAGCCAACATAGAGTTGCCAAACTCTATTTTTTGGTTTGTCTTGGTCATAGATATCATTTTGACCTACATGATATCGTGCTCCTAAACTTATACCTCCATCACTTTTAAAGCCAGCTCCTAAATTAACACCCCAGTCAAAATTACTTGGTTCAAATTCATCTGAGGTATCATATAAAATAAAACCAGAATCAAAGGTTTCTTTATGTGAAATTGAAAACCCTATTTGTGGTCCTGCTTCTATAAAGAAACTTTTAACAGGATATAGTTTTAACATCAAAGGAACATTTATGTAATCTAACTTTTGTGTATAGGTTCCGTTCTCGTCTATAATTTTATACCCTTGTTGTGAGTATATAATTTCTGGTTGAATTGAAAAATATTTACCAAAGTAAGATTCTCCATAAACACCGATATGAAATCCGTGTAATTTTGCAGTCTCTGAAGTTCCGTCAAAACTAACTGAAGACACATTATAACCTCCTTTAACACCTACTGTTGCTTTATTCTTTCTGTCTTGTGCATTTAATGATATAATACTAGAAATCATTAATGCTATTGTTATATATATTGTTTTCATTTTTTTTAATTTTTTAAATTATCTTCCTCCGTTTGCTTTTAAATCTGCCAAACATTGTGCGTCTAATGTTGGTACTTGACCCCCTGAAAGCATATTACTAATTCCTTGACTTGTTTCTGCCGCCCAATACATTAAACAATCTTCTTCATTACAATGTTTAGGGTGATCTGCATCTTCGTGATCACTTTGTAAATCACTTCCTAAATTTGTTAATCCTAAAATATGTCCGAATTCGTGATGAATAACTGATGATTCCAATAAACTTCTTTCAGGTTCAAAAGCACTATTGCTTAAACCGTGAATTGTTTCTTCAAAAATTGCAAAAGAAGTGTTCCAGTAGGCGTATCCTAAAATAGAACTAGAACTTGTATCTCGAAACGATTTTCCGTTGATAAATAAAACCCAAACAGCAATTGTTGTGCTTGTGTTATACTGCGTTCTGTGTTCTTTTTCTATCATAACAACATCTTCTAAAGTATACTCTGTTTTTCCTGTTGGTGAAATTTGTTTTTCAATAAACTGGACTCCTTCTGGTTTAAAGGTTCTGCTCTCTATAAAGCTTTTAAAATTATTTTTGGAGATTTCAGTTGGTTCAAAACCCTCTATATAGGTAACTTCAACTATCATTTTTTGAAAGGTGTCTGCAGAAAGCAAATCGTTTGCCGAAGAACCTGTAGCTTTTCTATTTAAAGAAAAATTAACTGTATTATCGCTGATATCTGTATTATCTCCGTTATCTATTTGATTGTCTATAATTTGTTCTGTGTCTGATGAACAAGAAAAAAGAATGCTACAAATTAAAACTGCTTTTAAAAAAATGTTTTTCATTTTACTTTTATTTAAAACTTTACAACTAACACGAATTTTTGTATTAGTTGTAAAGTCATCATCAACTAACTAAAAACTAATTACGAACGAACTCTTTCTATTTAAATTTTCATAAGATATAACGTTATAGAGGCATCTGTTTTGCTTGTAAAAGAAATTATATCTGCATCGGTGTTAAGCGAACTTACAATCCAATCTTCATCCAAATCACTAACAGCTGTATTACTTGGAAAAGTAATATTTACAAAAGTTTCAATTTCTGAGCTTACAGCATATGTTCCTTCAACTTCATCTAATGATGATGTAGCAATGACTTTTAAGTCGTTTGTAAATTCTATAGACCAATCTATATAATTGTTTGCTGTGTTAACGCCGTCTATAGTATAAGTTTCTACTATAAATGTAGCTCCACTTAAAAAAGCTTCTACTTCATCAGCTGTATCTTCTTCTTCTTGTTCTTCCTCTTCAAATTGAACACATTCAGTAATTGAGTTTTGAAATTCTGTATCGCTATTAATTTGAATGGTCGTTCCATTACTAAAAGTTGCGCTTATTGGATAATCTACTGCAAATAATTCATCAGCTTGTAAGCCCGTCATAAACATATACAGTTGTTCGTCTGATTGAACAACAACACTTCCAGTTTGTTCTAAATTAACACTATACGTTAATAGTGTAACTGGAAATTGGATATCGATACAAGAAATAGCATCTTCTCCTTGAGATTCTGCATTTTCGCATTCTTCGTTTAAAGCGTCAAGCTCAGATTGATTGTTTACAACAACCTCTAAATAAGTACTTGTAATTACACTGATAGGAAAGTTAAAAGTTACTGAGTCGCTATCATCGTTTAACGCTCCCATAATATTTAAGACTGTAGAAAAATCTAAACTACTTAACAGTGTAACCTGTTGACCGTTTACAGTTGCTATTAATGGAAACAATAGCTCTATACAAGCGTTTCCATCTAAAAAATCATCATTAGAACCATCATTCATTACTGCTCTTTCATAGTTAGATGCGGTTGGAGATGTTGATGAATTTGTATTTGGGTTTGATCCTACCTCTGTACTTTCCTCTGATTGACAAGAGGTAAGCCCTAAAATTGCTGTTAAAGCAAATACTGTAATTAATTTTAATTTTTTCATTTTAATCTGTTTTAATAATTAATGTTTCTTGTTTATATCAGTAAAACAACTTTATACTATTTTACCCTACCTTATTTTTTTGAATGGCTAATTTTATGCCCTTCTTTTAGTAAAACAACTAAACATTAATTTACCCTACCTTTACATTAAAAAATAACACTTTTTTCTCCTAAAACCTCTTTATGACTGATAAATCTCTTTGTAATGAAATTTATTTTAATGAGTTCTATACTGGTCATATTCAGTCTGCTAGTAACTTTGCTTACTATAAGTCTGGTGATAAAAATACATCTTTAGATTTAGCTCAAGAAGCATTTATAAAAATTTGGGAAAATTGTGCCAAAATAGATTTTTCTAAAGCAAAGTCTTATTTATTTACGGTTATAAATAATCTTTTTCTAAATAAAATAAAGCATGAAAAAGTGGTTTTTGAGTATGCTAAAAGCAGTCCTTATTTAGATGTTAACAACCAAAGCCCAGATTATTTACTGGAAGAAGAAGAATTTAAAGAAAAACTAAAAAGAGCTATTGCAGATTTAACTGAAGGTGAACGTGAAGTTTTTTTAATGAATAGAATTGACGGGAAAAAATACAGAGAAATTGCAGAAATCTTAGAAATTTCTCAAAAAGCGGTAGAAAAAAGAATGTCATCAGCATTAAAAAAATTAAGAACAAAAATTGATGGTATTTAAGGTAGGGTAAAATACTTTTTAATTGTTACGTATATAGAAGCATAGAAATGGAAAACAAAAAAGACATATTAAAGTGGTTAAATAAAGAGGCTTCGAACGAAGAACTTGCGCGTTTAAAAAAAGCTGAAGGTTTTAAAACTTTAGAAAAAATTGCGCATTATGCTGCTCAAATAGAGACACCAAATATTGATGTTAAAAAAGCCCTTTCCGACTTAAAGTTAAAAACACAAAACAACTCTAAAAAAGGAAAAGTTGTTAAATTTAACTTTAAAAAAATATATAAGTATGCAGCAGCAGTGACGATTTTATTAACAACTTCATATTTTTTGCTTTTTAACAATACATCTAATTTTAAAACAGAATTTGCACAGACAAAAACTTTTAATTTACCTGATAATTCTGAAGTCCTTTTAAACGCAAATTCAGAAATTTCTTATTCTAAAAAAGACTGGAAAAAAAACAGAAACCTAACCTTAAGTGGTGAGGCTTATTTTAAGGTTCAGAAAGGTAAAAAGTTTACAGTGAATACCGCTGTTGGTGAAGTAACTGTTCTTGGAACTCAATTTAACATAAAGGAAAGAGAAAATTATTTTGAGGTTAAAACCTATGAAGGTTTGGTAAGTGTACTTTATAACGATACGCTTGTAAAATTACCACGAGGAACCATCTTTAAACTAGTAAATGGTGTTATTGACTCTAACAATACTTTTAATGTAGAAGAAAAAACTTGGTTGCAAAAAGAATCTAACTTTAAAAGTACTGCTTTGCGATTTGTCTTAACTGAAATAGAAAACCAATTTAATTATAAAATTGACACTAAAAATGTAGATTTAAATGTTTTATATTCAGGGGGTTTTACACATACAGATGTAAATATTGCTTTACAATCAATTACAATTCCATTACAATTATCTTATAAAATTAAAGGTAATAGAATTACTATATTTAATTATGATAAATAAGTTTCAGTTTGTTTTTATTAGTTTTTTATTGATAGTAAGTGTAGCTTATACTCAAAACACTAGTACTAAAGTGGCGCTATCTTCATTACTTTTAAAACTTGAAAAAACCTATGATATTAAGTTTTCATATTCTGATAATGATGTAAAAGGTGTTTTCATAGAACAACCAATAAAAGGTGTTTTAATAGATGATCTTTTATCTTTTTTAAACGAAAGAACTTTTCTACAGTTTAAAACTTTAGACAATAGGTATGTAACGGTTTCTTTTTTAAATAAGTTTATTTCTGTTTGCGGAACCATTTTAGATTCAAGATCGTTGGAGCCCTTATTATTAACCTCTATAAAAATAAATGGTTATAATTTAGGAACTACAACCGATAATGAGGGTGTTTTTTATTTAAAAAATGTTCCCGTAAATTCAACTTTAAGCATTTCTTTTATCAGTTTTAAAACGAGAGAAATTTCAGCTAAAGAGATGTTTTTAAGTTCGAACTGCAAGAAAATTTTTTTAGAAGAAGAAACTGAAGAGTTATCAGAGATTATAATGGCAAAACTTTTAACTTCTGGTTTACAAAAAAGTGCTGATGGAAGTACTATTTTAAACACTAAAAAATTCGGAATTCTTCCTGGTTTAATAGAACCTGATATTTTAAAAACCATTAAAATTCTTCCAGGAATAGAAAGTGTTAGTGAAAGTATTTCTAATATTAATGTTAGAGGTGGAACAAATGACCAGAACTTAATACTTTGGGATGGAATTAAAATGTATCATTCTGGTCATTTTTTTGGATTGATATCTGCTTATAATCCATATTTAACAAAGAAAGTTTCTGTAACTAAAAACGGAACAAGTAGCGCTTTCTCAGATGGGGTTTCATCAACTATAAATATGGAAACTTCAAATAGAATTACTAATAATTTTTCTGGTGGTGGTGGTTTTAATTTATTGAGTGCCGATGCGTTTGCACAGGTTCCAATAAAAGAGAATTTGGAATTGCATATTTCTGCAAGAAGATCTTTTACTGATGTTATAAACACACCTACTTATAACAACTATTTTTCAAGGAGTTTTCAAGATAATTCTATTTCATCTAATGCTGTAAATAATTCAGAAACAAATTTTTATTTCTATGATTATTCTTTTAAGGTTTTGTACGATATTAATTACAATCACTCAGTTAGAGCAAATTTTATACATATAAAAAACGATTTAGACTATCAAGAACAATACATGTCTAATAACAATACTATTGAAGAAAACAGTACCTTAAAACAAGAAAATTTGGGAGGAAAAATTAGTTGGGACGCTATTTGGAGTTCTAACTTTTCTACTAGCCTTTCAGCTTTCTTTTCAGATTATAAAATAAACTCAACAGACTATAATAAAGACTCAGATCAATTTCAAACACAATTTAATAATGTGTTAGAAACAGAAATAAAACTGAATTCTAAATACGAGTTTTCTGATGTTTTATATTTTTCTAATGGAATCGTTTTCAATGAAATTGGCATTAGAAATACTACAACTGTAAATGCGCCAACTTTTTCTAAAACAGAGAAAAATGTATTATTAAAAAGTGCTTTATTTTCTGAAATTGAGCTCAACATGAATAATACTTATGCTAGATTTGGAGTTCGTTTAAACTACTTTCATAAGTTTAATAAATATATAATTGAACCAAGAATTAATATTAGACAAAAATTAAATTCTGAAGTTTCTATAAAATTAGAAGGAGAGTTTAAAAACCAAACTACAGCGCAGAAAATAGATTTTGAAGATAATTTTTTAGGGATAGAAAAAAGAAGATGGATTCTTTCTGATGATGAAAATACACCTATTATAAAAAGTAAGCAAGCCTCATTAGGTATTTCATATTCTAAAAATAAATTATACTTAGATATTACTAGTTTTTATAAAAAAGTAGGTGGAATTACAGCGGCAAACCAAGGGTTTTACAATAATATACAAACCTTTAATTCTATTGGTAATTATAATGTAAAAGGAGTTGAGTTTTTAGTTAATAAGCAGACAAAAAAAATTAGTACTTGGTTTAGTTATACCTACTCAAAAAACGATTATACTTTTGATGTTTTTAATCCACAAACGTTTTCTAATAGTTTAGATATTTCACATTCTTTAAGTGCTGCTTTTAATTATAATTTTACAAAGAAATTAAAAGTTTCTTTTGGTGGTATTTTACGTTCTGGAAGACCTTATACAAAGCCTGTTAAAGGGAATGAAACCATCCAAAATGGAAATATAACGATTGTAAATTATGATAATCCTAACAAACATGTATTAGATAATTTCTTTAGAATTGATCTTTCTGGAAGTTATAAGTTTAAGTTTTCTGATACTGTAAAATCTAAAATTAGTTTGGGTTTTACTAATATTACTGACAAACAAAATATTTTAGATTCTTATTATATTGTAGATAATTTTAGTGAAAATAATATTAGAAGAGTAAATAATTATTCACTCCCATTTACTCCAAATTTAAGTTTTAGAGTAGATTTTTAATCTTACTCTTTTACCATTTCTATATGTGGAATTCCGTCTTCTAAATACTCTTCTCCTACTTGAATAAAATGATGAGATTCATAGAATTTTTTGAGATATTTTTGAGCTGAAATTGTTATTTTGTCATCATTAAAATAGGTTTTTACAGCTACAATAGATGCTTTTATTAAGTCGTGACCAAAACCGTATTTGCGGGCTGAAGAGGCAATAATTACTCTACCAATACTTGCATTTTTAAAATAATCACCAGGTTTAAAAATACGTGTATATGCAATCATTTTTTCGTTTTTATAACCAAACACATGTAAAGATTTTTGATCTTTAAAATCCATATCTTGGTATACACACTCTTGTTCTACTACAAAAACTTCAGATCGTAATTGTAGAATTTGATACAATTCATGAATTGTTAATTCATTGAAATATTTTATTATAAATTCCATATACTTATTTATTAAAAAATATTATCCCTGCTCTCGCATAAATAACAAACTTATATTTAATTAGGTAATTAGGTAAGGAATATTAATTAACCAGCACAAGAAATTTTATCAACTCTATTTCCATGTCTTCCTCCTTCAAATTTTGTAGTAAGAAAAATATCTACGAAACCAATTGCTTGTTGTAAAGAAACAAAACGTGCAGGAATGGTTAATACATTTGCATTATTGTGTTGTCTTGTTAGTGTAACTAATTCATTATTCCAACAAAGTGCAGCTCTTATCCCTTGGTGTTTATTTGCTGTCATTTGTGCACCATTTCCACTTCCACAAAGAATGATTCCTAATTCAGCTTTACCTGTCTCTATAGCATCAACTGTTGGATGGATTGCATCTGGATAATCCATAGAGTCATTTGTATCCGTTCCAAAATTTAAAACTTTATACCCTTTATCTTTTAAATGTTTTATAATTTCGAATTTGTATTCAGTACCTGCGTGATCGTTACCAATAGCAATTGTCATAATAGATTGATTTTAATTTAGTTGTCTGTTACAAAAATACAGAAACTAACGGTTATCAACAGTTATAAACAATCAAAAATTTAGCTTTTTTAATAACAGTTTAATTTTTAACTCTTTACCTATATTATGTAAATGTTAAGAAGTATCGGTAAACTTTTACAAGTTTATTTGGTTAATTAAAAAATTATTACAATACTGAGAGTAGTTTAATATACACAACTTTTTTTATGAGTTTTTAATAAAAGTTTATTAACAAAAAATTTATATTTTATTTACATAGATTACTCTATTAAATATTAAGAATTTTAGGTTAATTACTGTTTATAACTATTGTTAATAACTATGAATTTATATTGATTTTTAAGGTTTTAAAGAACTAATAAGATGTCAATATTTTTTAATAACTCATATATTAAAATAAAAAACTAAAATTTTATAGTTGCTATTCACACACTATTATAAACACCATTGTTTTTTAAAAATTTATAAAAGAAAAATGATTATAATATAGAATGTTGATAACTGTAAAAAACAAAAATTTAATTAAACTAAAAATTATAGAATTTACGATAAAGAGTTAAACTGTTTTCTTTTCAGTTTTTAAAAGAAAAAGCGTGTCTTTTTTAATTTCTAAAGTTTTGTTTGTAATTTAACTTAATTATTTAGAGAGGTATTTATAGTAATTACAGTAATAAAAATTCCTGCAAGAAATATAAAAATAAATAAAACAATAATTTTACGTAATTTTTTCATTTTAAAGCTAATCTTTTTTTATATAGACGCTTATTTTATGAAAACGTTACACGAAAATTAAGATTTATTTAACATATATAAACTTTAATTAAAAAAGAAGTACCACGTTAAAATTTAATAACCATATAATAACTGATATTTCATCACATTTTATAAGTTAACAATAAAATTAATAGCCTTTTCTATAATTTTTACAGTTACTTTTCCTGTATCTATTAATTCACCATCTGCTTGAATAAAAGGTTTAGAAGTTAATGGAACAACTGTAATCTCCTTAGTTTTATAAGTTTCAACTTTTTGATGATACACTATATTTCCATTATATAATTTTTTAATATTATAAATTAAATCAAATAAATTAAGATTTTTAGCGATTGTAATATCTAGTAAACCATTAGAGGTATTTACATCTTTTGTAAATTGCATTCCACCTCCAGAAAATTTACAAATTCCAAATAATGTCATTAAACAATTAGTTTCAATTACTTTATTATTGAAAATAATTTTAAAAACCGATTTTTTATAAAATAACAAACCAGCGATTCCACTTAATAAATAAGCAATAGATCCAAAGCTTTTTAATTTTTCTAATTTATTAACGATATATCCATCATATCCTAAACCTGCTACATTATTAAAGTAAGAAATACCTTTATTTTCGGTTTCTAAAACACCAATATCTTGTGAAATTTTTTTGTTTTGCTGAATGATTTCTATAGCTTTTTTAATATTACATGTAATATTATAGGTTTTAATCCAATCGTTTCCAGTTCCTAAAGGAATCACTGCAATAGTTATATCAGAACTTTTTACATACCTTTGCAGCATTATTCCGTTAACTACATGATGTAGTGTTCCATCTCCACCAATCGAAATAATATTTCTAAAACCTTGTTGAATTGCAACACTAACCAATTCAATTTCATGTTTAGAAAACTTTGTAAAAGCGAAAGAAAAGTCTATTTTCTTATTGTTTAGTAATTGTTGAATTTCTTTCCATTGTTTAGAAAAGTTTCGATTTCCAGAAGTAGGATTTGCAATTATAAACCAAGAATTAGACATAAATAATAATTTTAAAAAGCCAAAATACAATAATAGATTGATAACTATTTTTTAATAAACTATCACAGTAAATAATTGTAATTTGGTATCATATAATAAGAAGTAATAATTAATGACAAAAAAGAAGAAAAGTATATTTAAAAAGAAAGGGAATGTTGTAAAAGACCTCACTAGAAATATATTTAAAGTATTAAACGAAGACAACGAAAAGAGTTATAATCACAAGCAAATTGCTGCAAAATTAAAGATTTCTGATACAGATGGTAAAACCCAAATAATAAAGAAATTAGCAGAACTAGCTACTAGTAAACAAATTAAAGAAGTAGATAGAGGTAAGTTTCAGGTAAATGTTGATAAAAAATATTCTATTGGTACATTAGATGTAACTTCCACTGGAAATGGGTATTTCGTTACTGATGATTATGAAGATGATATTTTTATACCAAACATTAATCTTGGTAAAGGACTTCATAATGATACTGTAAAAGCATATGTTTATAAGAGAAGAAGCGGAAAGAAATATGAAGCTGATGTTGTAGAAATTATAAAACGTGCAAAAACCGACTTTGTTGGTGTTTTACAAAAAAATAAAAATAAAAACTTTGGTTTTGTAGTTCCTGACAACAACAAAATGTATGCTGATATTTTTGTTTCTGAAAACAAAATGAATGGCGCAGTAGATGGAGATAAAGTTCAGGCAAAATTGATTGATTGGCCTAAAAACTCTAAAAATCCATTTGGAAAAATCACAACAGTTCTTGGTAAACCAGGTGATCACAATACAGAAATGCATTCTATTTTATTAGAATACGATTTACCTTTTGAATTTGAATCAGAAGTAGAAAAAGAAGCAGAAAATTTATCTATAGAAATTACAAAAGAAGAAATTTCTAAACGTAGAGATATGCGAAAAGATTTAACATTTACGATAGATCCAAAAGATGCAAAAGATTTTGATGATGCTTTATCATTTAAAGTATTAAAAGAGGATATTTATGAAATAGGGATTCACATCGCAGATGTATCTCATTATTTAACTCCAGGAACTATTTTAGATAATGAAGCTTTTGATAGAGCAACCTCTGTTTATTTAGTAGATAGAGTAGTGCCAATGCTACCTGAAGTACTATCAAATAATGCTTGCTCGTTAAGACCTAATGAAGAAAAGTTTACTTTTTCAGCTGTTTTTAAAATAAATAACAAAGCAGAAATAATAGATAAATGGTTTGGTAGAACAGTTATTTATAGTGATGCGCGTTTTGCATACGAAGAAGCACAATATGTAATTGAAAACGAACTATTAAAAGAACATCAAACGGTTATTATACCTTCAGAAATATCCATCACAGGAAAAGCATACGAGGTTAAATATAAAATCACCGAAGCAATCCTTAAATTAGATAAATTAGCTAAAATTCTTCGTAAAAAAAGAATGAAAGAAGGCGCTATTTCTTTTGATAAAGTAGAGGTTAAATTTAATTTAGATGAAAACAACAATCCCGCAGGAGTCTATTTTAAAGAAAGTAAAGATGCTAATAAGTTAATAGAAGAGTTTATGCTTCTTGCTAATAGAAGTGTTGCAGAATTTATCGGAAAACAAAACCCTAAAAAAACATTTATTTATCGTGTTCATGACGAACCTAACGATGAAAAAATTGCTGCTTTACAAAATATTATAAAACAGTTTGGTTATAAACTAGATACCCGTGATCGAAAATCAACCTCCAACTCTTTAAATAATTTATTAAAAGATGTTCAAGGAAAAAAAGAACAAAATTTAGTAGATACGCTTGCGATACGCTCTATGAGTAAAGCTGTTTATACTACACAAAACATTGGACATTATGGTTTAGCCTTCGATTATTATACTCATTTTACCTCACCTATTCGGCGATATCCAGACATCATGGTACATCGATTATTAAACTATTATTTAGAAGAAGGTAAAACCGCAAACGAAGATCAATACGAACAAAAATGTAGACACAGTAGTGAAATGGAGGGATTAGCTTCACAAGCAGAACGCGCAAGTATAAAATACATGCAAGTTAAATATATGTCCGACCACCAAGATCAAAATTTCTTAGGAGTAATATCTGGTGTAACAGATTGGGGTATTTATGTAGAGATTGTTTCTAATAAATGTGAAGGAATGGTGCGCTTACAAGATATAAAAGGGGATCATTATACGTTTCATAAAGATGAATATGCTGCAATAGGAGACCGCACAAAAACTAATTATCAGCTTGGAGATGAAGTTTATGTTCGTGTAAAAAACGCAGATTTAGTGAGAAAACAATTAGATTTCGAAATGTTAGGTCATAAAACGGATGTTGTAATTAATTAAAATTTCTTCTCAAAACTTTTTTCAAATGTATTTAGTACTTTTGTAGTATTATGTTTGATGGTTTAGTATACGCTGCTTTTTATGGTTTTTTATTAGCTTTTGCTATAGGCCCCGTGTTTTTTACTTTAATTGAAATAAGTATAACTAAAGGCTTTAAAGCTGCTGTTTTTTTTGATTTAGGTGCTTTGTTTTCAGATGTAATTTTTATCATAATTGCTTTTTATAGCACCAGTCAAATTCTTGATAAAGTAAAAGACGACCCCGCTTTACTTGTTTTTGGAGGAGGTGTTTTAATTGCGTTTGGCGTTATTTCTTATATACGAACCTCAAAATCATTTATTAAAATAGTAAGAGAACATTATTCTGTTGAAACCAAAAAAAACCATGGCGGGCTTTTCTTAAAAGGTTTTTTGTTAAACTTCGTTAATTTTGGAGTTTTAGCAGCTTGGATAGCAACTATTATTATCGCACAAGCAGTAACTACTCATAAAAATGGAGTTTTATTGTTTTTATCTATCACCATGATTACTTTATTTTTAACCGATTTATTAAAAATATTTCTCGCTAAAAAATTAAAAAGTAATCTTACGCCTCGTTTTATTATCAAGACAAAAAAATGGGTAAGTATATTAATAATTGGTTTTGGAGTGTTGTTATTAATTCAGGGTATTTTTCCAGACAATATCCAAGAAGGAATAGAGAATATTCCAGAAACTTTTGAAAAATAAAAAAGCTCCAGTAAGATACTGAAGCTTTTTGGAGGCGTCGAGCGGATTCGAACCGCTGTAAGAGCTTTTGCAGAGCCCGGCCTAGCCACTCGGCCACGACGCCCTAAATTCCTAATCAATAATAAAAGTCTTATTGAGACAACAAATATAATATAAAGTTCAATTTTTTCACTTAAAAAATAACTTATCTTTTTTTGGTTAATGTTACGCTAACGAGTGCCACGTCTCCATCTATTGGTGGGTTCACTTTTGCAACCGTTATTTTTATATGATTTACTTGTGAAATCTCAAGTAATACCTTGTCTACGATTCGCCTTCCTACGTGTTCTAATAATTTAGATCGTACAGCCATTTGTTCCGCCACTATTTTCTGAAGCAACACATAATCAACAGTATCCGTTAATTCATCACTTTTAGATGCCTTATCAAGGTTTGCTCTTACCGAAAGGTTCACTAAATAATCTGATCCAATCTGTCCCTCTTCTAGTAAACAGCCGTGAAAGGCATAAATTTTTATATTTTTTAATTGTATCGTGCTCATTTCAACTATTTTTGCAAAGTTACAAATCCTTAACTTGTGGTGGGCATTTGTAAATATTAAATTAGTTGATTAAGATGTTAGAAAAAAAAATCCCTCTCAATTTTATTGAGCACATTATTGAAGAAGATTTAACCAACGGAATGCCAAAAGAAAACTTGCGTTTTCGTTTTCCGCCAGAACCAAATGGATACTTACATATTGGACACACCAAAGCAATTGGTATTAGTTTTGGATTGGGGGAAAAATACGATGCACCGGTTAACTTAAGGTTTGATGATACCAACCCAGCAAAAGAAGAACAAAAATACGTAGACGCTATTAAGAAGGACATTGCTTGGATGGGTTATCAATGGGATCAGGAATTATATTCTTCAGATTATTTCCAAAAACTGTATGATTGGGCGATTCGCTTTATTAAAAATGGAAAAGCGTATATAGACTCACAATCGAGTGAAGAAATGAGAACTCAAAAAGGAACCCCAACTCAAGTTGGGACCAATAGCCCATATAGAAATAGACCTATTGAAGAAAATTTAGATCTTTTTGCAAAAATGAAAGAAGGAGCGTTTAGCGAAGGAAACCATGTATTAAGAGCAAAAATTGACATGGAAGATCCCAATATGTTGATGCGGGACCCTATTATGTATCGTGTTTTAAAGAAAACACATCACAGAACAGGAAATGATTGGTGTATTTTCCCAATGTACGATTGGACACATGGCGAAAGCGACTATATTGAGCAAATTTCACACTCTTTATGCTCTTTAGAATTTAAACCTCATAGAAAGCTTTACGATTGGTTTAGAGACGAGGTTTATAGCGAGAACTCAAGAGAACTTCCTTTAGCTCCAAAACAACTAGAATTTGCGCGCTTAAATTTGAGCTATACCATTATGAGTAAACGAAAGTTGCTTCAATTGGTAGAAGAAAATGTAGTAAAAGGGTGGGACGATCCAAGAATGCCAACTATTTCTGGATTAAGAAGAAGGGGATATACGTCCAATGCAATAAAAAAGTTTATTGAAGCTGTAGGAGTGGCAAAACGCGAAAACGTGATTGATGTATCTTTATTAGAATTTTGTATTCGAGAAGATTTAAATAAGACTGCTCCACGCGTAATGGCAGTTTTAAACCCCGTAAAATTAATAATTACCAATTATCCTGAAGATAAAGAAGAATTGTTAAAAGCGGAAACCAATCCTGAAGATAAAAATGCTGGATTTAGAGAAGTTCCTTTTTCTAAAGAACTGTACATTGAAAGAGAAGATTTTAAAGAAGCTGCGAGTGATAACTTTTTTCGACTAAGCCCTGGAAAAGAAGTGCGTTTAAAAAATGCATATATCATTAAAGCAGATTCCGTTTTAAAAGACAGTCAAGGAAACATTACTGAACTATTATGTACTTACGACGCTGATAGTTTAAGCGGTACAGGAACGGAAGCAAGTATTAGAAAAGTAAAAGGGACGCTTCATTGGGTTTCAATTGCTCATGCATTAAAAACAGAGATAAGATCCTACGATCGTTTGTTTACAGACGAAGCCCCAGACAGCCATAAGGACAAAACTTTTATGGATTTCATAAATCCAAATTCTCTTGAGGTTACAGAAGCTTTTGTAGAGCCTGGTTTGGCTTCTGCAAAAAAAGGAGATAGTTTTCAATTTCAACGATTGGGGTATTTTAATGTGGATGATGATACTACTTCAGAAAACATTGTTTTTAATAAAACAGTAGGATTGCGAGATTCTTGGGCAAAGAAAAAACCAGCTCAAATACAAGTGGAACAAGCTCAAATACCACAGATTTCACCCATCAATGAAATCATGCGTTTTGGTAAAAAATACACAAAACTACCTATTGAAAAACAAGAATTAGCCAAAACAAGAATACAAGAATTAGCTACAAACATTTCTTATGATGAATTAACGCCTTTCTTTGGAACTGCTCTTAAAAAAGCAGGTACTCGAATTGTAACGATGATAAGCTTAGGTGTATTATTAAAAACCACCCCAGAAATCACCCCAGAAATTAAAGAGTTTGTAACAAAAGCACTGGAGGATAAAGACGAGTTATTAGTGTTGGAAGCAAAAAAAATAACCTTCTAGTTTTAGAAGGTTATTTTTTAATTTATCTAATAATCAAAATCTGATTGAGGTGGCTTAGGCAGCTTTTTCTTTTTATTCACAATCCCTTTAGCTTCATTTTCTTTTTTCATTTGTTCCCCAATTTGATTACTGGCAACAAAAGATGCTATCATATTATTTAACATATCGCTTCCTGCTTGAGGCGAATTAGGCAATAATATTAAATTGGAATTAGTGGAGTCTCCAACAGATTGCAAGGTGTCATAATGTTGAGTAACCACAATCAATGCAGATGCTTCTTGAGAATTAATACCTACATTATTTAATACATCAACACTGTCTTCAAGGCCTCTTGCAATTTCCCTACGTTGATCAGCGATACCCAATCCTTGTAATCGCTTACTTTCTGCTTCAGCTTTCGCTCTTTCAATAATTAATATTCGTTGTGCGTCTCCTTCGTGTTGCGCAGCAACTTTTTCTCTTTCAGCAGCATTAATACGGTTCATTGCAATTTTTACCAATTGGTCAGGATCAATATCCGTTACCAAAGCTTTTACAATGTCATAGCCATAATTTAACATTGCTTCTTTTAATTCTCTTTGAATTGCAACTGCTATTTCTTCTTTTTTAACAAATACATTGTCCAATATCATTTTTGGTACTTCGGCACGAACAACATCAAATATAAAAGCTGTAATTTGTTCGTGAGGGTTTTGTAATTTATAGAAGGCATTATACACGTCTTCTCTTTTTATTTGAAACTGAACTGAAATTTTTAAATGAACAAAAACATCATCTTTTGTTTTTGTTTCAACAATAACATCTAGCTGTTGTATACGTAAATTTACTCGCCCAGCAATTTTATCAACAAAAGGAATCTTCATATTAATTCCCGCACCAAAATCTCTAGAAAACTTTCCAAATCGTTCAACAATAGCAATGGTTTGTTGCTTTACTATAAAAAAAGAAGCAAGCAATAAAACAAATAGTCCAATAATAATTATAGGCAATCCAATATAACTCATAATAAATATTTTTAGATTAAAAATCAACGTTGAAGATACAAAAAAAGCTTGTTTTTATCGCTTTTAAAACTTCCTTAATTTAAACTGCGATAAGTTTAAAGAAAATAGCTCTTTAATTGTCTTAGCTAGAATGTTTTCCTTTTAAGATAAAAAAGATATTGTTTTTTTTATTCTACTAATTGTTTCTTCTTTACCAAGAATAGCCGCAATATTAAACACATCTGGCCCTTTCATTTCTCCTACAAGCGAAAGTCTTAAAGGCATCATCACCTTCCCAAATCCAATTTCTTGAACAGTAAGCCATCCCTTTACTTTATTTGAAATTTCATCTGAAGTAAATTCTTCACATTCATTTAAAAGACCCAACACCTCGGTCATTATTTCAGAAGTTCCTTCTTTAAATGCTTTTTTTGAAGCTTTTTCGTCATAAGCGGTCGGAGCTTCAAAAAAGAAACTTCCTTGCTCCCAAAGATCACTCACAAAAGTTGCGCGTTCTTTTATAGACGCTACTATAATTGAAAGCTTCTTATTGGTAACAATACCTTTGTCTTCTAATAGTTTTGAAAATAAACTTGTTAAAGTTTTATTATCTTTTGCTTGCAGATAATGATGTTGAAACCATTTTGTTTTTTCTGGATCAAATTTAGCTCCTGCTTTGTTAACCCTACTTAAATCAAAAGCTTTTACCAATTCATTTAAACTGAATATTTCTTGTTCCGTACCAGGATTCCAACCTAATAAGGCTAGCATATTTATTAGTGCCTCAGAAAAATAACCATCTTCTCTATAACCAGAAAACACTTCACCCTCTTTGGTTTTCCATTGAATTGGAAATACAGGGAACCCCATTTTATCACCATCACGCTTACTTAATTTTCCTTTGCCAACGGGTTTCATAATTAAAGGTAAATGAGCAAATTCAGGTATTTCCCAACCTAAAGCTTGGTATAAAGCGATATGTAATGGAACCGAAGGAAGCCATTCCTCACCACGAATTACGTGAGTGATTTCCATAAAGTGATCGTCTACAATATTTGCCAAATGATATGTTGGCATACCATCACTCTTAAACAATACTTTGTCGTCTAAAAGCTCTTTTTTAAACGATATTGAGCCTCTTATAATATCTTGTGTTGAAATAATGCTATCTGATCCTTCTTCAGAATGATACATTTTAAAACGAATCACATAATCGTCTCCATTTTTAATTTTAGTAGCCACTTCTTCCTGAGATAATGAAATAGAGTTGTTTAGTTTTCCTCTATTATGCCAATTATAGATAAAAGTTTTCCCTTTTTCTTCATGATCTTTTCTGTGAAAATTTAATTCCTTAGAAGTATCAAAAGCATAATAAGCATTTCCAGAAGCAATAAGCTGTTCAGCGTATTGACTGTACATGCCCTTTCGTTCACTTTGACGATAAGGACCATATTTTCCTTCTTTCCCAACACCTTCATCAAATGGTATGTTTAGCCAATTTAGCGCCTCTACTATATAGTTTTCTGCCCCTTCCACATACCTGTTTTGGTCGGTGTCCTCTATACGTAAAACAAAATCTCCTCCGTGTTTTTTAGCAAATAAATAATTAAACAAGGCGGTTCTTACACCTCCAATATGTAAAGGTCCGGTAGGACTAGGCGCAAAACGAACTCTAACTTTTTTAGGCATGAAATATTTCTTAAAAATGATGGATCAAAGGTACAATACCTGCAGAGCTTTTTAAAAGTATAATTTGGTTTAATTTTTGCAACAAAATATTAACAGACAGATTAAAATTAATATAGTATTTTCGATGTTATATATCTATAGCGATTAAGCAATGAGTAGTTTTTCAATGATCCAGAAAAAGCTGGAACAATTTATTAAAAAATACTATACCAGCGAATTAATAAAAGGAGCCATTCTTTTTTTCGCAATAGGCCTCTTATACCTCATTATTACTTTGCTTATTGAATATTTTTTATGGCTAAACCCTTTGGGAAGAACCATTTTGTTTTGGACATTTGTATTGGTAGAAACCGCTTTGTTTGTTCGATTTATAACAATGCCTTTATTAAAACTTTTTAATCTTCAACAAGGAATAACTAACGAAGAGGCCTCTAAATTAATTGGAAATCACTTTCCTGAAGTTAGCGATAAGCTTTTAAATGTTATTCAGTTGAATCAAAACCAACGAGAATCCGAACTTTTACTAGCAAGTATTGATCAAAAATCTTCCGATTTACAACCGATTCCCTTTAAAACAGCTATTAGCTTTAAAACGAATAGCAAATACCTAAAATACGCAGCAATTCCTATAATTATCTTTTTACTGTTTATTGCTTTAGGAGAAAAAGATATTTTTTCAAGCAGCTATAAAAGAGTTGTAAATTATGATACTGCTTACGAGCCACCAGCACCTTTTGCATTCCAGGTTTTAAATAATTCACTAACTACCATAGAAAATAAAAGCTATACGCTAAAAATTAAGACGGTTGGAACATATGCGCCCAAAAATGCTAGTATTTCTTTTAATGATGAAACCTATTACTTAAAACAATTTGCTCCCGGAGTTTTTGAATACACTTTTCTACAACCTATAAATCCAATTGATTTTAGTTTAAAAGCAAACAAAATTAGCTCGAAAGAATATACGCTGGATGTGGTAAAAACACCCTCTTTAGTTAATTTTAAAATGAAATTAGACTATCCCTCTTACACAGGAAAAAAGGATGAAATTTTAGAAAGTTCTGGAAATGCAATAGTTCCTCAAGGAACAAAAGTTACCTGGTATATTCAAACAAAAAACACTGATAATGTTGTTTTAAAAACGAAGGATTCATCGCATTCATTTCATCAGAAACAAGAAAACTTTAATTTTAAAAAGAGGGTCTTCAACAAATTAGATTATACAATAACCACCTCCAACAAAAACCTAAAAGATTATGAAAACTTATCGTTTACATTAGGAGTAATTAGAGATGAATATCCAGAAATAAAAGTAGCTTCCAAACAAGACAGTACCGATAGTCAAAAAATATATTTTTTAGGAAACGTGTCGGATGATTATGGACTTACTCAATTACAGTTAGTATATTATCCTTCATTAGAAGAAGATAACAAACAAAGCGTACTCTTAAAATTAAAGGCAACAAATTTTGATCAGTTTGTGTATGATTTCCCAGGTAATTTATTACTAACTGATGGAATATCTTACGATTATTATTTTGAAGTTTTTGATAACGACGCCATCCATAATTATAAATCTAGCAAGTCTGCAATTTATTCTTTCAGAAAGTTAACTCAGAACGAAATTGAAAACGAACAGCTTCAAAACCAAAATAAAACCATTAAAGGATTGGATAAGTCTTTGGAAAATATGGAGCAACAAGACAAAACACTGGAAGAAATCTCAAAAAATCAAAAAGAAAAAAACGAACTCAACTGGAACGATAAAAAGAAGCTTGAAAAATTCCTTAAAAAGCAGAAGCAACAGGAAGAAATGATGAAAAAATTCTCAAAAAAATTAAAAGAGAGTTTGGAGAATTTTCAACCAGAAAATAAAGAAAAAGACTCTTTTAGGGAACAATTAAAAGAACGCTTTCAAGAAAATGAAGAGCAATTAAAGAAAAATGAAAAACTCTTAGACGAGCTTGAAAAGCTTCAAGATAAAATTAAAAAAGAAGCACTAACTGAAAACTTAGAAAAGCTTTCTAAGCAAAATAAAAATCAAGAAAAAAACTTAGAACAGTTAGTAGAGCTAACAAAACGATATTATGTTAGTAAAAAGGCTGAAAAACTAACAGAAGAATTAAATAAACTAGCAGAAAAACAAGAAAAACTAGCTAACGCTCCTGAAGAAGAAAACACAAAAGAAGCTCAAGAAGAACTAAGTAAAAAGTTTGAAGAATATACAAAGGAGAAAGAAGAACTTCAAAAAGACAATAAGGATTTAAAAGAACCTATGGATATTCCCGATGATAAAAAGGGAGAAGAAGAAGTTAAAGAAGAACAAGAAAAGGCGAGTGAAAATTTAGACAAAGGAGCTCAGAAAGAGGCTTCTAAAAGTCAGAAAAAAGCAGCTCAAAAAATGAGGGAAATGGGTCAGCAGATGCAGGTGCAAATGCAATCTGGTCAAATGGAAACCCTAGAGGAAGATTTAGAAATGCTACGCCAAATATTAGATAATTTAGTGGTTTTCTCTTTTGAGCAAGAAGACTTAATGGAGGAATTTAAGATTACTGATTACGGAAGCCCTTTATTTGGAAAAAAATTAATTAAGCAAAATGACCTAAAACTAAATTTTCAACATGTGGATGACAGTCTTTTTGCATTGTCATTAAGACAGCCAATGCTTGGAGGAAAAATAAATAAATCTTTAACAGATATTACCTATAATTTAGACAAGAGCTTAGAGCGTTTGGCTGAAAATGAAATTAGAAAAGGAGTTTCAAGTCAACGATATACAGTTACTGGCGCTAATGAATTAGCTGTTTTGCTAAGTGATATTTTAGGGGGTATGCAAGATGAAATGAGTATACCGCGAA
>LAQA01000007.1:9990-10256 GCA_000981625.1 Flavobacteriaceae bacterium ASP10-09a | reverse complement strand
TTACAAGATAAAATCAATCAACTTGGCAATAAAGGAAACGCTGGAAATTTAGTTCGTGAAATGGAAAATATCGAACAACAGTTATTAGAGAAAGGTTTTAATCAAAATACATTAGAGAAAATGCAAAACCTTCAGCATGAATTATTAAAATTAGACAAAGCTATTTTCGAACAAGGCCAAGAAATGAAACGGGAGTCTAAAACAAACCGCAAGAGCTTTGAAAATAATGTTAGCGCCAGTCCAGAAGATATTAAAAAGTATTTCAA
>LAQA01000007.1:4705-9942 GCA_000981625.1 Flavobacteriaceae bacterium ASP10-09a | reverse complement strand
AATATTTTAAGAATAAAGATGATTGATTTTTTTTCAGAGACCCCATTTAATCTACAAAATTCAGAAGAAGTTGCTAGCTGGATATCTGCTATTATTTCAAATGAAAATTTTGAGGAGGGAGAAGTAAGTTATATTTTTTGTGATGATGAATACCTCCATAAGTTAAACCTAGAATTTTTAAAACATGATACGTTAACCGATATTATTAGCTTTGACAATAGTTTAGGAAACCAGATCAATGGGGATATTTTTATTTCAGTAGAAAGAGTTAAAGAAAATGCCAATTCATTTAATACCTCTTTTGAAAATGAATTACATCGTGTAATTATTCATGGTGTTTTACACTATTGCGGTTATAAAGATAAAACCAAAAAAGACACTGACTTAATGAGAACCAAAGAAGATGCAGCACTTTCCCAAAGAATTTTTTTATAGTTTATTGAAAATCAATTTAATACGATTTTAACAAACTGATTGTAAGTTATTTAACTATATTTGCACGCTCTTGAAAAACCAAGACCATTATTAATTTTTAAAAACAATGTTCCACGTGAAACATTTATAACTAAATTTTAATTAAAAATAAATAATTTGTATGGATGCTCTGTGTGACCAAACATATAAAACAAACTGAATACTATGTTTCCAAACGAATATGATGTTATAGTTGTTGGTGCTGGACATGCTGGCTCCGAAGCGGCGTCTGCAGCGGCCAATTTAGGGTCAAAAACATTGTTGATTACAATGAACTTACAAAATATCGCACAGATGTCTTGTAATCCTGCTATGGGTGGAATTGCGAAAGGTCAAATTATTCGTGAAATTGATGCATTAGGAGGATATAGCGGAATTGTTTCTGATGAAACGGCTATACAGTTTAAAATGCTAAACAAGTCTAAAGGGCCTGCAATGTGGAGCCCTCGAGTTCAAAGTGACCGTATGCGTTTCTCTGAAACGTGGCGGGATATGATGGAAAAAACTCAAAATCTTGATTTTTATCAAGAAATGGTTTCTGGTCTGTTAATAGAAAACGGAAAAGTTGTTGGAGTTAAAACATCGTTGGGAATTGAAATAAGATCCAAATCGGTTGTATTAACTAACGGTACTTTTTTAAACGGGATTATACATATTGGAGACAAACAATTTGGTGGAGGTAGAGCAGGTGAAAGAGCTTCAACAGGTATTACTGAAGACCTATTAAATTATGGGTTTGAATCTGGAAGAATGAAAACAGGAACTCCTCCTAGAGTTGATGGACGCTCTTTAGATTTTTCAAAAATGACAGAACAACCTGGCGACGAACAACCAGAAAAATTCTCCTACTTAAAGTCTACCAAACCACTAACCAACCAGCGATTGTGTTATATGTCTTACACGAGCGAAACTGTTCACGAATTACTTAAAGAAGGCTTCGATAAATCACCGATGTTTAATGGCGCTATTAAAAGTAGCGGACCAAGGTATTGCCCTTCAATTGAAGAAAAAATAGATCGATTTGCAGATAAAGACAGGCATCAACTATTTGTAGAGCCAGAAGGTTGGAACACGGTAGAATACTATATCAACGGTTTTTCAACATCGCTATCTGAAGGCATTCAGTTTAAAGCATTACAACAAGTAGCTGGTTTTGAAAATGTAAAGTTTTTTAGACCTGGATATGCCATTGAGTATGATTTTTTCCCACCAACACAACTTAGACACACACTAGAAACTAAGAACATAAAGGGTTTATTTTTTGCGGGACAAATCAATGGTACTACTGGATACGAAGAAGCCGCATCTCAGGGTTTAATGGCTGGAATAAACGCACATCTTAAGGTAAAAGAAGAAGAGCCCCTTATTATAAAAAGGAATGAGGCATACATTGGTGTTCTAATTGACGACCTTATAACTAAGGGAACAGAGGAGCCTTATAGAATGTTTACATCGCGCGCAGAATATAGAACCTTATTGCGCCAAGACAATGCAGATTTTAGACTTACGCCGATGTCTTATAATATTGGTTTGGCATCAGAACAACGCCTCAAGCTAATGGACGAAAAGAAAGAAAAGAGCGAGGCGTTTATTCATTTTTTTAAACAGAGCAGCGTTACTCCCGAGGTAATAAATCCTATTCTAGAAATAAAAAAATCTGCAATTGTTAAGCAGAGCGATAAACTTTTTAAACCACTCTCTAGGCCTAACATCACGATGGAGGACATGCAAAAAATTGATTTTGTGTCAAATTACATTGATAAACATGATTTAGATCATCAGGTGCTTCAGCAAACAGAGATACAAATAAAATATGCAGGGTATATTGCCAAAGAAAAAAACAATGCAGACAAGCTCAACAGGCTAGAGGGCATTAAAATTCCAGAGGGGTTTGATTACTCAAAACTAAAGTCTTTGTCTTATGAGGCAAAAGAAAAGTTAAGCAATATAAGACCCGTAACGGTTTCACAGGCTTCGCGTATTAGCGGCGTATCACCAAACGACATCTCTGTGATGCTTGTTTATATGGGGCGATAGATTAATGTTTCACGTGGAACAAATATTTAACAAAGCAACAATTTTTTTGAACACACAAGACAGCACTTTTTATCTTTCAACCAAAGACTATTTTAAAACTGGAGAAGTTTTTGATTTAGTGCATGATTCTCGGTACGATTTTTTAATTACCACGCCGCAGCCTCCAAAAGAATCTCTGGCAAGCTATTATGACACTGAAGATTATATCTCTCATTCAAACACTCAAAAAGGAGTGGTCGCTTTTCTATATACCTTGGTCCAGAAATGGTCTTTAAAAAATAAAAAAAACCTTGTTTGTAACCTTTCAAAACAAAAAGGAAGGTTGTTGGATGTTGGGGCAGGAACTGGATCGTTTTGTGAAATCATAAAACATGCTGGTTGGGAAACTATTGGCGTCGAGCCCAATAATAAGGCAAGAAAAATTGCAGCACAAAGACAGCTCTTGCTGTTAGAAAACATAGAGGATGTACAAGGTCAAAAATTTGACGTGATAACGCTTTGGCATGTATTAGAACATCTTCCAGATTTAGAAAAAACGATCGTAAAAATTGAAAACCTACTAAGCCCTCAAGGCGTTTTAATTATTGCGGTTCCAAATTATAAATCTTTTGACGCAAAATACTACAAACAGTTCTGGGCAGCCTATGACGCCCCAAGACATTTATGGCATTTTTCTCAAAAAAGCATGACGCATTTGTTTTCTAAAAACATAACACTACTCAAAACCAAACCCATGATTTTTGATTCTTTTTATGTTAGCCTACTTTCTGAAAAGTATAAAACCGGAAATTCTTTTTCTTTAAAAGCTTTTTTTATTGGCCTTTGGTCAAACATTAGTGCAATACGATCAAAAGAATACTCTTCATTAATTTACTGCTTTAAAAAAGCTTAGAATCTATTTTAACCACAGTTTTCTCTAGTCAAAACAAACGCGCATATTCTTTGTTGCGCAACCCCTAAAAACCCCTTAGGACGCTTTATTTGAAGCAGTTATCGATAGGCAAATCAAATAGAAGCCTCTGTAATCAATAGAAAATAACTATTATTTGTAGTTGTTATGATTTAGCATGAATAAGCCTAGTGAGCTTAATGGAGAGATCTGTGAAAATAATTTTAGCATTCCCATTCCTTTCAATATGATAAGATGCTTCCTCTATGGCTTCAGAAATTTCAAAAATATTGTTTTGATGAATGAAAGGCGCAAACTTCTCAATAGAAAACTTTGTGGTTGGCGCGTCAAAAAACAGCAAGCTATCTACTTTGTAATTTTTAAGCAATGCTTGCCTAAAGGTTTCTTGACAGTAGCTCAAAAACTTCTTTTGGGTCTCTCTTCCTTCTTTTGCAATTTCTTCACTCCATGAAATTAGTGCGTTAATAGAAGATTTGTTTCCTTTTGCCTTAAAGGCGGTTCGTACCCAGTCCACAAACCAATTTTCAAAAATCGCATCATCACCTCCATTGTTTAATAAACACAACGCTTGGTGAAAATCTCCGTTTGACAAACTACTGATTTTCAGAGCTTTGTTTTTAGAAACACCCTTGTTTTCGATGAGTTGTTTAGAGATGGTCTCTTCTGGTAATAGTGGAAACTGTAATTTTTGACACCGTGATTGTACTGTTCCTAAAATTTGTTCTTCTTTTTCGGTCAACAACAAAAGCACCGTGTTTTTGGGAGGCTCCTCTATAAGTTTTAAAATTTTATTAGCACAAGCCGTGTTCATCCTATCGGCCATCCAAATAATCATAATTTTATGCCCGCCTTCATAAGCTTTTAAAGACAAGCTTTTGAGCATTTGCTTTGCCTCGTCTACATTAATGTTTCCTTGTTTCTTTTCGATACCCAAACACGCCAACCAATCATATAATGAGCCATAAGGATTCTTCGCCACAAACAACCTCCAGTCTTCTAGGAAAAGCCCCGAATAAGGATGCTTTTTAACAGCATCATTTGTGTTTACAGGAAAGACAAAATGTAAATCAGGGTGTGCGAGGTTTGCAACCTTGGTCATGCAGCTTTCATGGCCAGTAGATCCCGGGGCGTGATTGCTTGCTAAAATAGCTTGCGCATAGGCAATAGCCATAGGCAGCAAACCACTCCCGGTTTTACCAACAAAAAGTTGTGCGTGAGGAATTCTACCATTTTCAATGCTTTTAAGCAAATGGTTTTTAATATGTGTTTGGCCTAATATGTCAGAAAAAAGCATATGCAAATGTAGCCAAATATTACAAACACTCATACTAGAAAAAGAGCTATTACTTGCCGTCAAAAACTGTATATTTGTTTCATTAAAAACTAGTTATGAAAACAGTACAAGACATTAATTTTAAAGATAAAAAAGCATTAATCAGAGTAGATTTTAATGTCCCACTAGACAACGCCTTTAAGGTTACCGACGCTACTAGAATTGAGGCCGCAAAGCCAACAATTGTTAAAATATTAGAAGACGGAGGTTGCTGTATTTTAATGTCTCACCTAGGAAGACCCAAAAACAAAGAAAATGAATTTTCTTTAAAGCATATTGTTGAAACCGCAGTAGCTGTATTGGGGCTTAGTGTCTTATTTGTTAATGACTGTGTTGGCCCTAGCGCCGAGGCTGCTGTTGCAAATCTAAATCCCGGTGAGGTTTTGTTGCTTGAGAACTTGCGCTATTACAAAGAAGAAACTACTGGAGATTTAGGATTTGCAAAACAATTAGCCTCCCTTGGTGATGTGTATGTAAACGACG
>LAQA01000007.1:4208-4486 GCA_000981625.1 Flavobacteriaceae bacterium ASP10-09a | reverse complement strand
TACATTTATAAAAGCTCAAGGAGGTCAAATAGGAAGCTCTTTGGTTGAGGATGACAAGCAGGCCCTTGCGCTTCAAATTCTTAAGACAGCAAAAGAAAAGGGTGTTGAAATTCACCTGCCTGTTGATGTTATTGTTGCAGATCAGTTTTCTGAATTTGCTAGCACAGAAATTAGCCCAATACACGAGATTGCAGAAGGCTGGATGGGCTTAGACTCGGGCCCACAATCAAACAGCAATTTTGCAAGTGTGATATTAAAATCAAAAACAATTTTATGGA
>LAQA01000007.1:3867-4071 GCA_000981625.1 Flavobacteriaceae bacterium ASP10-09a | reverse complement strand
GGCGCGATGCTTGAAATGCTTGAGGGTAAAACACTGCCGGGTATTCAGGCAATATTAGATTAATATTTTTAAATAATTTTTTTGATAACATAATCTCGTTGCATTATATATGAAACAGGTCTTTTGTTCTATTTTTTTTCTGTTGTGCACTTTTGGACAAGCCCAAGACACTTTGGTTTTTCCAAAAGGAGTCTTGCAAAACAC
>LAQA01000007.1:0-3415 GCA_000981625.1 Flavobacteriaceae bacterium ASP10-09a | reverse complement strand
TTTAGCTATTGTAGAATCTGCACTGCGTCCAACGGCGTCCTCTAGGGTTGGCGCTACAGGACTCTGGCAGTTTATGTTTAGCACTGGTAAAATGTTTGGCCTTGACGTTAATAGTTATGTAGACGACAGAAGCGACCCTTTAAAAGCAACCCAAGCTGCCTGTAAATATTTAGAGGCACTTCACAGGCGTCTTGGTGATTGGGACTTGGCTTTAGCGGCCTATAATTCTGGCCCAGGAAATGTGTCAAAAGCCATTAGAAGATCTGGAGGGTATACAAATTATTGGAATATTCGTCCATACCTTCCACGCGAAACTGCTGGATACGTCCCTGCCTTTTTAGCAACCATGTATATTTTTGAGTATTCAAAAGAACACGGCTTTAAAAGTAATGGCCCAAGAATTCCATACATAGCAACAGACACTATTCATATTAAAAACCAGATCGCGCTAGAACACGTGGTAGATCTTATTGATATAGACATGGAAGAGCTGGAGTTTTTAAACCCACAATATAAGCTGGGTATCATACCCGTGGTTAAGAACGAAACTTACTCTTTAAGATTACCTGTAGATTTGGTAGGTGCTTTTGTGGCCAATGAGCAGGCTATATATGCGTACGCAGCTACCGCCTTCAATAAAAGAGAAAAGCCTTTACCCGCACTAGACGATCTTGATAGTAAAATATATTATAAGGTTAAAACCGGAGATTATTTAGGTAAGATTGCCGACAGGTTTGGGGTTCGCGTAAGCCAGATAAAAAGATGGAATGGTCTAAAAAACAGCAATCTAAAAATTGGAAAACGCTTGGTGGTTTTTCCAAGAAAAATACCTAAAATTTCCAAGAAAAACACTCCAACAAACAATTCAAGCACTAAGATATATATTGTTAAAAAAGGAGATTCCTTATGGAGCATTGCACAACAATATCCAGGAGTTACTGTTGCCGATATTAAAAAGCGGAATGATCTTAGCAGTACCAAATTAACCCTTGGTATGGAACTTAAAATTTTATAGTAATCTGTTAATATTTTTATATGAAACCTTTATACATCCTCTTCTTTTCTTTCTTCGTGTTTTTAGCCTGTGTTGACAAAACAAAGACAAGCAACAAGTACAAGCGGCCTTCTGTAGGAAACATAAACACACTCCAAGTTGTAACACCAGACAGGCTTTGGGCCGACACAGTAGGTGGCGCAATACGAGCTTATTTTGCCTCACCAACCCCTGGGCTTCCTCAAGACGAGCCTTTGTTTTCTATGAGCCAAATGCCACCAAAAGTCTTTAGCGGTTTCGTGAAAACATACCGATTGTTTTTACACATAACACTGGGAGAAACAGACACTATAGCATTTAGAAAAAATCCATACGCAGCTCCTCAAATAGGAGTTTTTATAACCGCAACATCTCAAGAGAAGCTAGCTGCTTTAATTAAAGAAAATGCACCAAAAATATTGAGCACATTCAAATCTTCAGAGATAAAAGAAAGACAAAGGCGCACGAAAATATCTAAATTAAAACTAGACTCCTTGCCATCTACCTTTGGCATCACACTTGAAATACCTTCTGCCTATCACATCGCAAAATCTGCGTCAGATTTTTATTGGATACGCAAAGAACTAAAGTACGGAAACACCAATGTTATTGTTTACCAAGTGCCCCTAAGCGCCATTCCTGAAAAGGGAAATATAATTGACGCCATTATAAAGATGAGAGATTCTGTTGGTATTAAACACTTACCTGTAGAAGACGATGGGCAATTTATAACAGAAGCAGCTTATGCTCCGTATTTAAAAACCACGGTGATAGACTCGAAGTTTGCATATGAAACCAAAGGAACCTGGGAAATTAAAAACCAATGGATGGCAGGTCCTTTTGTTAACTATGCCATTAAAGACGAAAAAAACAATCGCTACCTAGTACTGGAAGGCTTTGCCTATGCCCCAAGGACTGCCAAAAGAAATCTGCAATTGGAACTAGAATCTATTTTAAAATCTGTAAGGATAAAGTAAAGAAGCTTCTGTTTTTCCTGCTGCCCTTTAACAAAAAGAACGTCATGCAAAAAATATATTACCTCAACACTTGTGATACGTGTAAAAGAATTATAAAGGAGATAGAGCTCCCTAATACATTTGTTAGTCAAGACGTAAAACAAGAAAAAATCACGATCGCACAACTTGAAGCGCTTCGGCTTATCTCGGGGAGTTATGAGGCCCTATTTAGTAAACGCGCTAAACTATACAAGGAGAGAGATCTTAAAAACGAAACGCTTACTGAAGAAGATTATAAGCGTTTTATCTTAGAGCATTATACGTTTTTAAAAAGACCGGTGCTTGTTAACAATACTCAAATTTTTATTGGTAATAGCAAAAAAGTTGTTGCCCAAGCTAAGCAATCATTTCAAAAATAATCATGAACCCAAGAGTATTAGCCGTTATTGCCGCCTTTGCAGCAAGCTTTATCTACGGGATTAATCACACCATAGCAAAGGGGTTGATGCCTTCGGTTATTAAGCCGTATGGATTTATATTACTTAGGGTGAGTGGTGCAGCCATTGTTTTTTGGTTACTAGGGCTGTTCTATAAAAATGAAGCCATTGATCGCAAAGATTGGATTCGCATTGTGGCTTGCGCCTTTTTTGGCATGGTGCTTAACATGACAATGTTCTTTAAAGGACTAAGCCTTTCTACCCCTATTAACAGCAGCGTTGTTATTACCATTGCCCCTGTTTTGCTGCTAGTCATGTCTGCAGTGTTTTTAAAAGAGCGCATCACATTAGTGAAAGCCTTAGGAATTGGACTAGGACTTACGGGCGCCTTGGTTCTTATTTTATTTGGCGTCAAGACACAGGCTAACGCCTCGAACATTCCATTAGGCAACATGCTGTTTCTTATTAATGCGGGTTCATATTCTGTATATCTAATAATTGTAAAACCTTTAACTCAAAAGTATAGCGCAATTACCCTTATGAAGTTTTTCTTCTTATTTGCAGTTATCATAAATATTCCTATTGGTTTTCAGGAGTTTTCTCAAGTAGAATGGCTGCGCCTCCCTCTTGAAACAATAGGTCAACTTGCTTTTGTAGTTATAGGAACAACGGTACTCACCTATTTGTTTAATATATACGCGTTAAAGCAATTAACAGCCTCTGTATTAGGCGTGTTTATGTATTTACAACCTTTAATAGCAACAATATTTGCTGTTATTTCAGGGTCAGACACACTTACAACCTTGCGTGTAGTTGCCGCATCGCTTATCTTTTTAGGCGTGTACCTAGCAACGCGCAATAAATCAAAAATAAAAGGGTAGGGTTTTAAGTTTTATAGACTAGCTTAAATCTCGAGGGGTTTGGCCGTGTTTTCTGGTGTGCTCTTTGGTAATAATATAAAAATCTTCTGTTTTGTCTAGCTTGTTTAG
>LAQA01000046.1:33411-33690 GCA_000981625.1 Flavobacteriaceae bacterium ASP10-09a | reverse complement strand
AAATGGAGAAGAAGCTTTAAGTTTTTTAGAAGATAGAACCAATATGCCGGATATAATATTACTTGATTTAAATATGCCAAAAATTAATGGTATTGAGTTTCTTAAAATCTTAAAAAGAGACGAAGATTTAAAACATATTCCTACTATTATATTAACAACTTCTAGCAATCAAAAAGATTTATTAGAATGTTATAGAACAGGGATGTCTGGTTATATTTTAAAACCTTTAAAGTATGAGGACTACGTTAAAAAAATTGAAGTAGTTTTATCTTATTGGAG
>LAQA01000046.1:355-33086 GCA_000981625.1 Flavobacteriaceae bacterium ASP10-09a | reverse complement strand
AAAGTCATATTCATTTAGAAGTAAAAAAAATTTATCCTGATTCAGAAGTACCTCTTTTTATAGTATTAGAAAAAAGAGATGACTATTTAGTAATGATATATAAGTCTAGTAGAGCAATGCATCATTTTGGATTAGGTTTAATGAATAAAACTTTTGAGTATTTTAATACAACAGCCACAATAGAAATAGAGAAAATAAAAGAAGATGGTACAGAAGTAAAGTTTATCATCAAAAAAAATAAATAAAAAGTATAGGCTTATTAATATTTAAAAATAATCATACTTTTTAAGACTTAACAAATCTGCTGAATTTCTTTTCCCCCCCCACTAAAAAAAAAAAATGAAAACGGTACAACTAAAGAAAACTGAGGATAAAAAATTCGAATATTTAACTGAAGTGCTTATTTTAAAAGAACCTCTAGTTTTAGTCTTTGGAAACAGATATATGTTGCAGGAAAAAAATATTTTTGATGAAGTTAGAGAGATCTTTAAAGACGGTCATATTGTTTTTGGTTCAACTTCTGGAGATATAACTTCAGAATCTGTTAGTGATGATAGCATAATAATTACAGCAATAGAATTTGAAAAGAGTAGTTTTTTAATTAAAACAGCGAATGTCTTAAATTCTAATGTTCAGATAGATAGTTTTAAAACAGGTAATGAATTAATAAAACAATTACCAAAAGAGAATTTAAAATATGCTTTTATTGTTGCTGATGGAAGTTTTACAAACGGAAGTCAGCTTACTAAAGGTATGAATTCTGTAACGAAAGACGACCTTTTAATAACAGGAGCCTTATGTGGAGATGCAGCAAGGTTTGAGACTACGTTATCATCCTATAATGAAAATCCAAAAGAAGGAAAAGTAGTTGCGATTGGTTTTTATGGAGACACATTAGAAGTTTCTTTTTCTTCTAATGGTGGTTGGACACCTTTCGGCCCAGAAAGAGTAGTTACGGAATCAAAAGATAATATTTTATTTAAATTAGATGGTAAACCAGCATTAGATTTATACAAAACATATCTAGGTGAGAAATCTAAAGAATTACCCGGTGCTGCATTATTATATCCATTAAAAGTAAAATCTACTGATGAAAAAAGATCAATTGTAAGAACTATTTTAAACATTAATGAAGAAAATAATTCAATGATATTAGCTGGTGATATAATTGAAGGATCTAAAGTTCAGTTAATGATGACAAATGTGGATAATATTGTAAATGCAGCTGATACTTGTGCTGTAAATGCTTTAAAATCAAGAAAAAATAAACCGGAGCTTGCAATTTTAGTAAGTTGTATTGGTAGAAAATTAGTTTTAGACCAAAGGGTAGAAGAAGAAGTAGAAGAGGTAATTCAAGTGGTAGGTAAAGAAACAACAATTTGTGGTTTCTATTCTTATGGAGAAATAGCCCCTTTTAATGGAGAAAAAAATAGTCAATTACATAACCAAACAATTGTGATTACACTAATAAGTGAATAATGAACTTACTTTTAATAAGACAATTAAGAAAATATTTACCCAAAGACTTTCAATCTAATAAAGATTTGGAAGCTTTTATAGATGCAGTAAATCGATCTTATACAACTTCAGAAGATCAGTTTGCAATGCTTGAAAGAGCAGCATCTATTAGTTCTGAAGAGCTTTTTAATTCAAATAAACAATTAAGAGAAGAATCAGAATCTCAAAAAGAAATTATAACGAAACTTAATAATGTTATTGACACGTTAAAGTTTTATGACTTAAAAGTTGATGATCAAATAG
The DNA here is from genome assembly GCA_000981625.1 of Flavobacteriaceae bacterium ASP10-09a. GTDB lineage: Bacteria > Bacteroidota > Bacteroidia > Flavobacteriales > Flavobacteriaceae > Polaribacter. The sequence continues at coordinate 31,325 of LAQA01000046.1, read as the reverse complement.
AGAGTGAAGATTCTTTAAAATTAGTTGATTTTATAGATATTCAAACAAAAGAAATATTAGAAATAAACAAACAGAAAGATAAACTTGTATCAAATTTAGAGCGACAAAATCAAGAGCTAAATGACTATGCACACATGATTTCTCACGATTTAAAGTCGCCTTTACAGAGTATAGACGCCCTCACTAACTGGATAAGAGAAGATTATTCTGAGGTTTTAGGAGAAGGAGGAAGAGAGGTTGTAGGCCTAATTAGAGAGAATGTTGAAAAAATGGATACATTAATTCTTGGAATTTTAGAATATTCGACAATAGGAAAAGCAAAAAAAGAACTTTATGAAGTAAATTTAAATGTTTTAATAGAGGACCTTATATTAACTTTCGAGAATCCTAAAGACGTTAGAATCTCAATGCCTAGAAAACTCCCTATTATAAAAGGTGATCACCATAGGTTAGAGTTATTATTTCATCACCTTATATACAATGCTATTAAGTTTAATGATAAAGAAAAAGAGGGTTTAGTAGAGATTAATTGTTCTGATAAAAATAAATATTGGCAATTTTCTATAAAAGATAATGGAAAAGGAATAGAAGAAAAATATTTTGATAAAATATTTATTGCATTTCAAAAACTAGAAAATGATTACAAGTCTACAGGTATAGGTTTATCAATTGTAAAAAAAATTATAGAAACTTACGATGGTGAAATTTGGTTAAAATCTATTCCAAATATAGAAACTACATTTTATTTTAAAATTAAAAAATAAGCATGGAACAACCAAATTTAGATTATATAGAACAACTTGCTAGAGGAGACGAATCTATTAAGAAAACCTTAATAGATGTAATAAAGACAGAGTTTCCTGACGAAATAAAAGACTATTATATTAGTTTGGAACTTAAAGATTTTAAAAAAATTGAAAGCAATGTTCATAGAATTAAGCATAAATTTAGTATTTTAGGACTAGTAAAAAGTTATAATAAAGCTAATGAGTTTGAACATAGTCTTCGAGAACATCAATTAAATTTAAAAGAACATCAAGATTTTGATAAAATTCTAACGGCTATTTCTGAATATTTGAAAACTATTTAGACACATGGATTGTATAGTTATAGATGATGAAAAGATGGCAAGAGTTATTATAAAAACTCTTTGCGATCAAATAAAATCATTAAATCTTCTTAAAGAATTTTCGGGTGCTATTCAAGCTATTAAATACTTGGATATTAATAAAGTCGACCTTATTTTTTTAGATATTCATATGCCAAATTTTAGCGGATTAGATTTTATAAAAACGCTAAAAAACCCTCCTAAAATAATTTTCACCACTTCAGACCCAAAATTTGCAATAGAAGCTTTTGAATATGATTTTATTGTAGACTATCTTTTAAAACCAATAGAATTAAAAAGATTTAAAAAGGCAATTAAAAAAGTGGAAAGGGAATTACTTGTGCAGAGTCAGTTAAATAAAGATGAGGAACCAGAGATTAAAAATGATTTCTATGTTAATATAGATAGAAGGTTGATAAAAATAGATTTGACCAGTATTTATTTAATTGAAGCAAAAGGAGACTATATCAACATTAAAACAGAAGACAAGAATTATGTCGTCCATTCTACATTAAAAAAGATTGAGGAGAAATTACCTGATCTTTTATTCTTAAAAGTTCATCGTTCTTACATCATAAATGTTAAGAAGATTATAGATATAGAAGACAACAGTGTCTTAATAAAAAAAGATGTAGTTCCTATAAGTCGATCTAAGAGAGCCGAGTTGATGAAACGATTAGATTTACTTTGATTAGTTAGTCGGACTAAATTATACACTTCACCGTAAGATAAGTACTATAAAACGAAAACTTATTTTTTTAAGCTAATTACTTTTTATTTTTATAATGTAAACGTAACACTTTTAGACGTACGTTACTTATTCTTGTTTTTATAGCATTAAATTTTTAGTTATAAATACTTATAAAGAGTCAGATTTTCTTCATTTGAATAATCTAAACTGACGAACCTAATATAAGAAGAGTAAGTTTTTTTACTAAATCTATCAATTGGGTTTTAGGTTCTAATAGTTATAAAATATCTCTTTTTTTAGAATTGATGTTTATATCTGAGGAAAGTCAAAAAAGAATAACAACTAAATATTTATATTATGTCACTAAAAATCTCAAAAAAGAAAAGTGTTTATCTTATAAAAGGAAGAATTACTAAATCAACAGTAAATCTGTTTTCAGCGTATTTTAAAAAGAAACTTGGTAAAAAGAAAAAAATAGTTTTAAATATTGATGCAATAAAACAAATAGATAGGATGGGACTTAAAGCGCTTAAAGAAGTCGTTAAAGAGGGGGCTGAAAAAAGTAAAGAAGTTTTTATTATAGGATATGGATGCAAAGAAATATACGATGATATGTATGAGGTTGAAGCAGTATAAATTAAGTTATTTATTTAAAAAAAAGGTTATAATTTAATTAATAGTTCTTTTAGTTTTTCTGTACCTAAAATAGCTGTGTTTGTAATAACTTTAAGATTACTAAAACTATTCTTAGAAATAGAAGGTAATGGATCTATAAAATAAATAGGGGTATTTAGTTTTAAATAATTAATTAAACTTGCTGAAGGATAAACCTGCATAGATGTACCTATAATTACCAAAATATCGGCTTTTTTAGTAATCTTAATTGCCGTTTCTAACATAGGTACCATTTCTCCAAACCAAACAATATGAGGCCTTAACTGACTTCTTTTTTTACATAAATTACCTAAAACTAAATCCTTCTTCCAGTCTAAAACAATAGTTTTATCTACAGAACTCCTAACCTTTAATAATTCTCCATGTATATGTGTCACTTTAGAACTACCAGCTCTTTCGTGAAGGTCGTCAACATTCTGAGTAATAATTTCTATTTCAAATTCTTTTTCTAATGCGACCAAGTTGAAGTGTGCCCTGTTAGGTTTTACTTCTAATAATTGTCTTCTACGCTGATTGTAAAATTCTAAAACTAATTCAGGATTTTCAGCAAAACCTTTTGGGGAAGCAACTTGCATTACATCATGACCTTCCCATAAACCCTCAGCATCTCTAAATGTTTTTATTCCGCTTTCAGCGGAAATTCCTGCGCCAGTTAAAACAACCATTTTTTTCATCAAAATAAAGATACTATTTTTTATTATGAGTTCATAAATTAAAAAAAGACAAAATTGATAAATCAATTAAATTTTAATGTAAATTTGAGTGATTAGTGACTAAAATTTCTTCACTAAATTTATATTTTATGATTGACGAAAAACTATTAAAATATTTTGAAGGTTATTTAACGGATAACAGAAAGGCTCTTTTTAAAAAAATTTTAGAAGATAGAACACGTCATTTTACAGTTGTTTTAGAAGATATTTTTCAGCCACACAATGCAAGTGCAGTTGTAAGAACTTGCGATATTTTTGGTGTTCAAGATGTTCATGCTATTGAAAATAAATACTTAAATAAGGTTTCTAGGCATGTAGCAAAAGGTTCTCAAAAATGGATTACCTCAAAACGATATAAATGTGATGGAGATAATACACAAATTTGTTTAGATGCATTGAGAGAAAAAGGATATCAGATTATAGCAACAACACCCCATAATGATTCTTGTTTATTGCAAGATTTTGATGTTACTAAGAAATCAGCATTCGTATTTGGAGTGGAAGCAGAGGGGGTTTCTGACTATGTAAAAGACAATGCAGATGGTTTCTTAAAAATACCAATGGTGGGTTTTACAGAGAGCTTAAATATCTCTGTAGCTGCTGCAATTATCTTACAAGACGTAACCACAAAATTAAGAATGTCTGGTGTTGAATGGCAATTAACAAAAGAAGAAAAAGAGATTTTGTACTTTAGTTGGGTAAAGAAAACTATTAAAAACGTTGATAAAATTGAGGAACATTACTTTCAAAATTTAAAAAAGGAATAAAATTTTTGTCGTTGTTGTCTTTCGTCTGTAGCAAAAGTTAATTACTGAAGAAGTGTGTAAGTAACTTTTGGAGTAAAATCACTTTATTCTAGACAACTATTTTAGTGCTATTAGAAATTCAAAATAATTTAGTCAATAATAATATTCTCAATTTTAGAGGTAGAGTCGCAACGCTTTACGAGTAAACTTACGTTTTCTAATTCTTTACTTCCTGTAATATAATATTCAGCACAAGGTTTTTGTCTAGGTTTACTTTTCCAAAAATCAACATCACCAGATTTTAGAATAGTAGATATTTTTAGAGTATCAATATTAAATTTATGCATTGCATTTTTTGCATCATCAGAAAATAAACGTTCTCTAATTCTAATTGTTTTTAATGTTCTAGCATCCATCCAATAATCAAAAGTTGCATTTTTCTTTTGCCAAAAAAAATATACAGCTATACTACCCAATGATAACCCTACTAAATAATATCCAATTCTTTTAATCAACATTGTTAAAATTTGAATTGCAAAAGTAATTCTTTTAAAGAATAAAGAGACTTATAAAATCAACAAATTAATATCTCTATAAGGGAGATCAAACCAATCACCAACAGTTTTATTTGTTAAGATTCCGTGATAAAAATACATGCCATTTCGCAAACTTTTATCAAATCGTGCGGCATTTTCAAAACCACCTTCTTCAGCAATATTTAATAAATAAGGAGTAAAGATATTGCTAATAGACAAAGAGGCTGTTCTAGCATATCTTGCAGGAATATTAGGTACACAATAATGTATTACTCCGTGTTTTACAAAAGTAGGGGTAATGTGTGTCGTTACATTAGATGTTTCAAAACAACCACCTCTATCAATACTTACATCGACAATAATAGCACCTTCTTTCATTTGTTCAACCATTGTTTCTGAGGCTATAACCGGAGATCTATTTTTACCTCTAATAGCACCAATAGCTACATCGCATCTCATTAAAGCTTTTGCAACTGACTTTGGTTGTATCGTAGATGTATAAATAGGAGCATTTAAACAGTGTTGTAGTTTGCGAAGTTTTGTAATAGAATTATCAAAAACTTTAACTCTAGCGCCCAATCCTATCGCAGTTCTTGCAGCATATTCACCAACAGTTCCTGCTCCAAAAATAACCACACTTGTTGGTGGTACTCCGCCAATATTACCAAATAATAAACCGTTTCCTTTGTTAACGCCGCTCATTAATTCACCAGCAATTAAAACAGAAGCTGTACCAGCAATTTCACTCAAAGATTTTACTATAGGATACGTTTCATGCTCATCTTTTATAAAATCAAAAGCAACCGCTGTAATTCTTTTTTTAGCTAAATTTTCAAAGTAATTTTTGTTTTGTGTTTTTAACTGAAGAGAAGAAATTAGTATGGTCTGGGGATTTATAAATTCAATTTCTTTTTCTGTTGGAGGTGCCACTTTTAAAACAATATTGCATTTAAAAGCTTCTTCTATATCGTAAGAAATCTTTGCACCAGCTTCAGAATATTCTTTATCGGTATAATTTGCTCCATCACCAGCACCTGTTTCTATAACAATTCTATGACCATGAGACGTTAATGCTGTTACTGCATCTGGAGTTAAGCAAACTCGTTTTTCACCTAAATAAGTTTCTTTCGGAAGGCCAATAAATAGTTCTCCTTTTTGTTTTTTAATTTCTAGCATTTCTGCTTGTGGTAACAACTCTTCTTTACTAAAAGGAGAAAATTGACTCATAGTTTGGTTATTTTAATTGGATGTTGCGCTTTCTATTATCTAAAATTGTAAGATTAACTTCAACAGCTTCTAAAGGTAGTAAATTTTCGATATTTCCAGGCCATTCAATTAAACACCAATCATTATTGTAAAAATATTCTTCAATTCCCATGTCTAGCGCTTCTTCTAGATCTTTAATTCGATAGAAATCAAAATGAAAAACTTTTTCGTTTGTTGATGTTTGATATTCATTAACTAAAGAAAAAGTAGGAGAGGAGATTGAATCCTGAACTTTTAGTTCTTTACAAATTTCTTTTATAAGTGTTGTTTTTCCAACGCCCATTTCTCCGTAAAACAACAATGTTTTGCTTTTTGCGGATGAAATAATTTCAGCTGCAATTAAAGATAAATCTTCTAAAGAATAGTTTTTGTTCATTAATACAAAAATAGTGAAGAAATTAATTTATTAATTCTAAAAATTAGTTTTTATATCGATAATGACCAATAATCTTAAAATTAAACAAACAATCTTCTATAACCTGACCAGATCCAATATTATGAACAATTAAAAAACGTCTATGATCTTTAGATTTTTTATTGACAACAATTCCTGTGTGTGTTATTGAACCTCTTAAATTCCAGCAAACTATATCTCCCGGCTTGTAATCTATTGGGTTTTTAGTAATGGGTTTTACAGTTCCTTTTCTTGAAAAGAAAGTCATTAAATTAGGAACTCTTCTATGATCTATATTTTTGTCTATCTTTTTTAGTCCCCAAATTGAAGGATACAAACCAAAATTTTGCTTCATATCTTGATGAACCTCTTTCTGTAAATCAATTTTCAACTTTCTATAAGCTCTAATAATCACATCTGTGCAAACTCCTCTTCCTTTTGGTATCTCTCCGTTAGGATAATCAATAGAAAAATAACTTGGGTCATACACCACTTCATCTAATGTCAATTCTAAAGCAGCAACACTTAAAGTGTCTTCTTGTATTTGTGAGAAACCTAAGCTGACAAAAAGGAAAATAAAGATAGCTGTAAATGAAGTCTTCATTTAATTAAATTTTAACCGTTTATAAATACTGCGAACTAATTTACTTAGGACTATATACGGCACAAGGAATAATTACTTCTTCCAAAGAAACACCTCCATGTTGATACGTGTTTTTAAAATATTTAACAAAATGATTAAAGTTATTTGGATATGCGAAAAAGAGGTCTTCTTTTGCGAAAATGAATGGGCTATTCATCGCTATTGTTGGTAAAAATATATCTTTTGGATTTCTAACTGCATACACATCTTTCTCTTCATAGGTTAAACTTCTTCCTGTTTTGTAGCGTAAATTAGAACTGATATTTTTATCGCCAATCACTTTTGTGGGGTTTTTGCAATTAATAGTTCCGTGATCTGTGGTAATTATTAATTTTTGACCTAAATGTTGCGCTTTCTGTATAATTTCAAACAAAGGTGAATTCTTAAACCAACTTAGAGTAAGGCTTCTATAGGCTTTATCGTCTCCAGCTAATTCTTTAATAACTTCCATTTCTGTTTTAGAGTGAGATAGCATATCGACAAAGTTATATACAACTGCCGTTAAGTCGTTTTGTTTTGTTCCGTTAAAATTATCCGCTAATTCTTTTCCACTTTTTAGGTTTGTTATTTTATAATATTCATGTTTAATATCTAAATTCAACCTTTTAATTTGAGCCGTTAAAAAATCATTTTCAAATAAATTCATTCCACCTTCATCTGTATCGTTTTTCCAGAAATTTGGATGACGTTTTTCCATTTCTGACGGCATTAATCCTGAGAAAATTGCATTTCTAGCATATTGAGTCGCTGTTGGTAAAATAGAAAAGTACGAGTATTCTTGCTCTTTCTTGTAATAATTATTGATTAAAGGTTCTAAGGTTCTGTATTGATCATATCTTAAATTATCAATCACTATCCATAAAACACCTTGCTCTTTACTTAATTCAGGAACTACATAATCTTTAAACAAAGTATGAGAAAAAGTAGGTTTATCATGAGAGGTTAAAAAATCTTCATAATTTTTCTTTATGAATTTAAAAAACTGATTATTAGCTTCTTGTTTCTGACTTTCTAGAATACCTAACATTCCAGAATCGCTAATATTTTCTAGTTCTAATTCCCAATGAACCAATTTTTTGTAGAGTTCAATCCATTCTTCATAACTGTTTACCATTGATAAATCCATAGAAATTTTTCTGAATTCTTGTTGATAGCTAGAAGTAGTTTTTTCAGAAATTAAACGTGAATGGTCTAAATTTTTCTTTATGCTCAATAAAATCTGACTAGGATTTACCGGTTTAATTAAATAATCGGCAATTTTAGAACCAATTGCTTCGTCCATAATATATTCTTCTTCACTTTTGGTAATCATTACAACAGGTAAATTTGTCTGTTTTTGTTTAATTTGTGCAAGTGTATCTAGACCTGATAAGCCAGGCATGTTTTCATCTAAAAAGACAATATCAAAATTTTCTTGGTCTACCAAATCAATTGCGTCAGCTCCATTTGTACATTTGGTTACTTTATAATTTTTACGCTCTAAAAAAAGAATGTGAGGTTTTAATAATTCAATTTCATCATCAACCCATAAAATCTGTATATTGCTCATATATCATTTTTAATTATACCATTTAACGTTAAAAGTACTGTTTTGTTATATTTTTGGTTGCTTTAAAATGATAAAATATTGCCAAAAAAAATAATGTTCGTATTTTGCCATACATTGATAAAACGCACCTTTTGAAGAAAAAAATACCAAATAAATTAAAAATTTTAAATGATCCAATTTATGGGTTTATTCAAATTCCAAATTCGTTAATTTTTGACATTATAGAACACCCTTATTTTCAGCGTTTAAGGAGAATTTCTCAAATGGGGTTTTCAAGCTTAGTATATCCTGGCGCAAATCATACACGTTTTCATCATGCCTTAGGATGCATACATTTAATGCAAAAAGCGGTAAGAGTTCTTCGGATTAAGCAAATTGAAATCAGCAAGGAAGAAGAAAACGCTTTATGTATTGCTATTTTGTTGCACGATATTGGTCACGGAGCTTTCTCTCATGCTTTAGAGCATAGCATTGCTAATGGAATTTCTCATGAAGAAATTTCATTAAAATTCATGAAAAAGTTAAATAATGAGTTTGATGGGGAATTGGATTTAGCAATAGAAATATTTGAAGGAAATTACCATCGTAATTTTTTATATCAACTTATTTCTAGTCAGTTAGATATAGATAGATTAGATTATTTAAAAAGAGATAGTTTTTATACTGGAGTTACAGAAGGTAATATTTCATCAGATAGATTAATTGTTATGATGAATGTGAAAGATGATGAATTAGTAATTGAACAAAAGGGTATTTATTCTGTAGAAAAATTTTTGATTGCTAGAAGACTTATGTATTGGCAAGTATATTTACATAAAACAGGTTTGGTCGCAGAAAACATGTTGGTAAACGTTTTAATAAGAGCAAAGGAATTGGTTGGAAAAGGTGAAAGATTGTTTGCAAGTACTTCTTTAAAATACTTTTTAGATAATCAAATAGATCAAGATAATTTTACAGATGAAACTTTAGAAATGTTTTCTAAGTTAGATGATTATGATATTTTGTCAGCAATAAAAGAATGGACAAATCATGACGACAAAGTATTGTCATTATTGTCTCAAATGATTGTTGATAGAAAATTATTGCGTGTTGAAATTCAGAAAGATCCTTTTGATGTTTCACAAATAAATAAAATAATAAGTAAGTTTTCAAAGAAATTACATTTATCCGAAGAAGAAACAAAATACTTTGTTTTTTCACAAGAAATAAAAAATCAAGCTTATAATTCAGAGAAACCTGTCTTTATTCTTAATAAAAATGGAAAGTTAAAAGATATTGCCAAAGCTTCTGATCAATTTAACATACAGGCCTTAACAAAACCCGTTATAAAACATTTTATTTGCTATCCAAAGTAAAATGATATTAGCCAAATAGCCATAATTTTTATACTTTTGCGATTAATGAAATTTACAGCACAACAAATAGCAGATATTTTAGAAGGAGAAGTAGTTGGAAACCCCAATGAAGAAGTTTCTAAGTTATCTAAAATAGAAGAAGGTGAAAAAGGTTCTTTAACTTTTTTATCTAACCCTAAATACAATCCTTTTTTATACACAACAAATGCTTCTATTACCATTGTTAATAAAGCCTTTGAGCCCGAAAAAAAAATTTCTACAACTTTAATAAAAGTAGAAAATGCATACAAATCTTTTTCTAAATTATTAGAATTTTATAACGAAGTAAAGAATAATAAAACAGGAAGAGAAGCACCTCATTACATAGCAGATTCAGCAAAAATCGGGAATAATGAATATTTGGGAGCTTTCTGTTATATAGGAGAGAATGTAGCTATTGGTAATAATGTTAAAATTTATCCTAATTGTTATATTGGCGATAATACTGTTATAGGCGATAATTGTATTATTTTTTCTGGAGTTAAAATTTATTCAGAAACACTAATAGGAAAACATTGTAAAATTCATTCAGGATGTATAATTGGTTCTGATGGTTTTGGTTTTGCTCCAAATGGAGATGGAGAATATGTTGCAATTCCGCAAATAGGAAATGTAATTATAGAAGATTATGTAGACATCGGTTCTGCATCAACCATAGACAGAGCAACTTTAGGTTCTACAATTATAAGACAAGGTGTAAAGTTAGACAATCAAATACATATTGCTCATAATGTAGAGATTGGTAGGAATACAGTAATTGCTGCACAGACAGGAATTGCAGGTTCAACCAAAATAGGAGAAAACTGTATGATTGGTGGTCAAGTTGGTTTTGCAGGCCATTTAACGATTGGTAATAATGTAAAAATTCAAGGTCAATCTGGAGTTACCAGAAGTTTAAAAGATGGAGAAAAAGTACAAGGTACACCCGCAATGTCGTATTCAAATTATAGCAAATCATACGTTTATTTTAGAAATTTCCCTAAGATTGCAGCATCAGTTAATAAAATGGAAAAAGAATTGAATGCTCAAAATCAATAAATATGAGTAAGAAACAAAAGACAATACAATCAGAAATTACTTTAGCAGGTGTAGGTTTACACACGGGTAATATCGTATCAATGACATTAAAACCCGCTCCAATAAATCATGGTTTTGCTTTTAGTAGGGTAGACTTGGAAGGTTCACCAACCATAGAAGCTAAAGCAGAATATGTTGTAACCACTCAAAGAGGAACTAATCTTGAAAAAAATGGTGTTAAAATTCAAACATCAGAGCATGTTTTAGCTGCAGCTGTTGGTTTAGATATTGATAATCTATTAATAGAAATAGATGCATCAGAACCGCCAATTATGGATGGTTCATCTAAGTATTTTGTTGAAGCTTTAGAAAAAGCAGGAATTAAGGAACAAGAAGCATATATTGAAGAATATATTGTTAAAGAGGTTATTTCATATAAAGACGAGATATCAGGAAGTGAAATTATTTTAATGCCTGCTGATGAATATCAAATAACTACAATGGTCGATTTTGGAACCAAAATTTTAGGAACTCAAAATGCTACTTTAGATAGAATTACGGACTTTAAAGATGAAATTGCAGATGCTAGGACATTCAGTTTTTTACATGAAATTGAAATGTTATTAGAAAATGATTTAATTAAAGGAGGAGATTTAAATAATGCAATTGTATATGTTGATAAAGAATTATCAGAAAATACAATGCAAAAATTAAAAAAAGCCTTTAAAAAAGAGGATATTGCTGTAAAACCAAATGGAATTTTAGATAACTTAACTTTGCATTGGGCAAATGAAGCTGCACGCCATAAATTACTAGATGTTATTGGTGATTTAGCATTAACAGGAGTTCGTATTAGAGGTAAGGTAATTGCAAATAAACCGGGTCATTTAATAAATACACAATTTGCTAAGAAATTAGCGAAAATTATTAAATCAGAAAAGAGAAACAATGTTCCTCAATATGATTTAAACTTAGTACCTCTATTAGATATTCATCAAATTATGGATATCCTTCCTCATAGACCACCTTTCTTGTTGGTAGATAGAATTATAGAACTTTCAGACAAACATGTTGTGGGTATGAAAAACGTGACAATGAATGAAGGTTTTTTTATTGGTCATTTCCCTGGTTCTCCAGTGATGCCTGGAGTTTTACAGGTTGAAGCGATGGCACAATGTGGTGGGATTTTAGTATTAAGTACGGTTCCTGATCCAGAAAACTATTTAACATATTTCATGAAAATGGATAAAGTTAAATTTAAACAGAAAGTTTTACCTGGTGATACATTAATTTTTAAATGTGAATTAATTACACCAATAAGAAGAGGAATTTGCCATATGCAAGCGTATGCTTATGCAAATGGAAAATTAGTTGCGGAAGCAGAATTAATGGCACAAATTGCTAGAAAAAAATAAATTATGAATCAACCATTAGCATATGTTCACCCTCAAGCAAAAATTGCAAGAAATGTTGTGATAGAACCTTTTACAACTATACATAATAATGTAGTTATTGGTTCTGGAACTTGGATTGGATCTAACGTTACAATAATGGAAGGAGCTAGAATTGGTAAAAATTGTAGAATTTTTCCTGGTTCAGTAATTTCTGCAATTCCCCAAGATTTAAAATTTGAAGACGAAGAAACTACTGTAGAAATTGGAGACAATGTTACAATTAGAGAATGTGTTACAATTAACAGAGGTACAAAAGACAGAATGAAAACAACAGTTGGTGACAATTGTTTAATTATGGCCTATTGTCATATTGCTCACGATTGTTTTGTAGGTGATAATTGTATTTTCTCTAATAATACGACTTTAGCTGGCCATGTAACAATTGGAGATAACGTGGTATTAGCAGGTATGGTCGCGGTGCATCAATTCGCATCTGTCGGAAAACATGCTTTTGTAACAGGTGGATCTTTGGTTAGAAAAGATGTTCCACCATATGTTAAGGCAGCAAGAGAGCCATTGTCTTATGTAGGTATTAACTCTGTAGGGTTAAGAAGAAGAGGGTATTCAACAGAAAAAATAAGAGAAATTCAAAATATATTTAGAATTCTGTTTCAAAAAAATTACAATTACACGCAAGCTATAGATATTATAGAAGCAGAAATGGAAGCGACTCCTGAACGTGATGAAATTATACAGTTTATAAAAGATTCACATAGAGGAATCATGAAAGGATATTTCAACGTAAGTTAATTAAGTAAATATTTTTTAACAAAAATATTTACTAATCATAAAATAAAACAAAAAATTAAATGGCAACTACATCAGATATTAGAAACGGATTGTGTATTAAGTATAACAATGATATATATAAAGTCGTAGAATTTTTACACGTAAAACCTGGAAAAGGTCCAGCCTTTGTAAGAACAAAATTAAAAAGTGTTACAAATGGAAAAGTAATAGATAATACATTTCCTGCAGGAAGAAAAATTGATGATGTAAGAGTGGAAACTCACAAATTTCAGTATTTATATAATGATGGTGAGTTTTATCATTTTATGAATGAATCAGATTATAGTCAAATTAGGTTATTAGAGGCTGCTTTAGATGCACCTCAATTAATGAAAGAAGGAGAAGTAGTAACTATTATTATTAACTCTGAAGATGATATGCCATTATCTGTAGATTTACCTGCAAGTGTAATTTTAGAAGTAACGCATGCAGAACCTGGTGTAAAAGGAAATACTGCAACAAATGCAACAAAACCTGCAACTGTAGAAAGTGGAGCAGTTGTAAACGTACCTTTATTTATAAATGAAGGAGATAAAATTAAAGTTGAAACAACAAAAGGAACATATCAAGAGCGTATTAAAGAATAGATTATACAGTACATAAAAATGAAAAAAAATTTAATTTTTCTTTTATTAATTTCTTTATCAATAATTTCTTGCAAGAAAATTATTGAATCTGCTGCATCTTTAGGTAAAGAAGAGGTTAAAATTGAAGAGTTAAACAAAATAAATATAAATGATGAATATGCTGTTTCTGTTCCAGATTACATGACAGAAATGAAATCTTTACATGATGACGCTTCTTTTCAATATGCAAATCTTTTTAAAGAAACCTATATTATAGTTATTGATGAGAGTAAAGAAGAATTCATTAACACTTTTAAAGAACTTGAAATATATAATGACTCTTTAACACCGCTAGAAAATTATTCTAACTTTCAGTTAAAAAGTTTTAAAGAAAGTATCGGGGCTTTAGATGTAAAAAAACTTGATAGCAGAATTAAAAATCTTCCTTCACAAATACACAAATTTAATGGTAAAGTAGAAGGATTAGAGATTGCTTATGTAGTAAGTTTAGTTGAAGCAGAGAAAAAAATGTATATGATTATGTCTTGGACAATAAAAAACAGATATAGTAAATACAAAGAAACTTTTAAATTAATTCACAGTACATTTAAATTGATATAATAATTTGAACTTTAAAAGAAGATATACTTTAATCGCTATTGCTGAAATTTTAAATTGTGAGTTTGTAGGTGATCCATCTATTCTTGTTAAAGGTATTAATGAAATTCATGTTGTCGAAAAAGGAGATGTTGTTTTTGTAGATCATCCAAAATATTATGAAAAAGCTTTAAATTCTTTAGCAACAACTATCTTAATCAATAAGAAGGTAGATTGTCCGGAAGGCAAATCATTGTTGATTTCTGACGATCCTTTTCGTGATTTCAATAAACTAACAATACATTTTAATCCTTTTATAGCTTCAAAAGAAAGTATTTCCGATACGGCTATCATAGGTTTAGGATCAATTATACAACCCAATGTTTTTATTGGTAATCATGTAATAATTGGTAAAAACTGTGTAATTCATCCAAATGTTACCATTTATGATAATACAGTTATTGGTAATAATGTAACTATCCATGCAAATACGGTACTAGGTGCAGATGCTTTTTATTATAAAAAGAGACCAGAAGGCTATGATAAACTTATCTCTGGTGGAAGAGTTGTTTTAGAGGATAATGTAGATTTAGGAGCATCTTGTACAATTGATAAAGGAGTTACAGGAGATACCACAATTAAAGAAGGAACTAAAATAGATAACCAAGTCCATGTTGGACATGATACTGTTATCGGTAAAAAATGTTTAATAGCTTCACAAACTGGTATTGCTGGTTGTGTTATTATAGAGGATGAAGTTACAATTTGGGGACAAGTTGGAACAAATAGTGGAATTACAATTGGCAAAGGAGCTATAATTTTAGGCCAAACGGGTGTTACTAAGTCAGTAGTAGGAGGAAAAAGTTATTTTGGAACTCCGGTTTCAGAATCAAGAGAGAAATTAAAAGAAATGGCAGAAATAAAACGTTTTTTAAAAGATAGAAAGAATTCCTAAAATTCTTTCTTAGAAACAATCAATAAACTATTTTTGCACGACAAATTAAAATAACAAACCATGAGTGTTTTAGTAAATAAAAATTCAAAAATTATTGTACAAGGTTTTACAGGTAGTGAAGGTACTTTTCACGCTGGTCAAATGATTGACTACGGAACTAATGTTGTAGGTGGTGTAACACCAGGTAAAGGAGGTCAAAAACACTTAGATAAACCAGTTTTTAGTACAGTTGCAGAAGCTGTTGAGAAAGTAGCTGCAGACACTTCAATTATTTTTGTACCACCAGCTTTTGCTGCGGATGCAATTATGGAATCTGCAGATGCAGGGATTAAAGTAATTATTTGTATTACTGAAGGAATTCCTACTGCCGACATGGTAAAAGTAAAAGCATATATAGCAAATAAAGACACTAGATTAGTTGGTCCAAATTGCCCTGGAGTAATTACTCCAGATGAAGCTAAAGTTGGTATTATGCCAGGTTTTATATTTAAAAAAGGTAGAGTCGGTATTGTTTCTAAATCGGGTACTTTAACTTATGAAGCTGCAGATCAAGTTGTAAAACAAGGATTTGGAATATCTACAGCAATTGGTATTGGAGGAGATCCAATTATCGGTACAACAACAAAAGAAGCTGTTGAATTATTAATGAATGATGATGAAACTGAGGCAATTGTAATGATTGGTGAAATAGGTGGAAACCTAGAAGCAGAAGCTGCACAATGGATTAAAGCTGATGGTAATAGAAAACCAGTTGTTGGTTTTATTGCTGGACAAACTGCGCCTGCAGGAAGAACAATGGGACATGCAGGAGCAATTGTAGGTGGTGCTGATGATACTGCACAAGCTAAAATGAAGATCTTAGCAGAAAATGGAATATATGTTGTTAGTTCTCCAGCTAAAATTGGAGAAATGGTAGCAAGTGTTTTAAAATAAAACGAACTCTATAAAGAGAATGATATATAAATTCCCGTGAAAACGGGAATTTCTTTTTTATATTTGATAACTGTCAGTTTGAACTTGACGAATACAACCAAAAAAACAATATGAAATTACTAGAAAATAAATCAGCAATTATTACTGGTGCAACTAGAGGAATTGGACGTGGAATTGCAGTTGAATTTGCAAAACAAGGAGCAAATGTTGCTTTCACTTATAGTTCTTCTGTAGAAGCGGCAAATGCTTTAGAAGAAGAATTAAAATCTTATGGAGTTTCTGCAAAAGGATATCAATCGAATGCAGCAAATTTTGACGCAGCACAAGAATTGGCAAAAGAAGTTCAAAAAGAATTTGGTTCAATAGATATTTTAGTAAATAATGCAGGAATTACAAAAGATAATTTATTAATGCGCATGTCTGAAGAAGATTTTGATAAAGTAATCGAAGTAAACTTAAAATCTGTTTTCAACTTGACAAAAGCGGTAATTAGACCCATGATGAAGCAAAGATCGGGTTCTATTATAAATATGAGTTCTGTAGTTGGTTTAAAAGGAAATGCAGGTCAAACAAACTATGCAGCTTCAAAAGCGGGTATTGTTGGTTTTTCTAAATCTGTAGCTCTAGAGTTAGGTTCAAGAAATGTTAGAAGTAATGTAATTGCACCAGGATTTATCGAAACAGAAATGACAGCAAAATTAGATGAAGCAACTGTACAAAGTTGGAGAGATTCTATTCCGTTAAAAAGAGGAGGAAAGCCCGAAGATATCGCAAATGCTTGCGTATTTTTAGCTTCTAACATGAGTTCTTATATTACTGGGCAAACTTTGTCTGTTGATGGTGGAATGTTAACGTAGAAAGATATAATAATAAAAAGCTTCAATATATTTAAACCATTGAAGCTTTTTAATTTTACTCTATACAAGTAAGCATCATAATTTGCTTTCTTTTTTTGGAATGATTATACATTACAAATTTTCCTTTTGAATAAGAACCTCTGTAAGGAATGTAAAATGTTTTGCCTTTATTATCTTGTATTTTTTGATGTGTTACATTTCCATCATTATCATATAAAAATAAATACAACGAACTAGACTCAAACCATCCTTTAGATACTTTCAATCTTCCATCATTTTTCTTTAAAAGATTTTTACCAGAATTTAATAATACATGTAATTGATCGTTGTGCAAAAATACATTGTATGAAGCTTCGTTTGAGCGTTTATAAATACTACGTCCCCAAACTAAATTTCCATTTTTATTTAATTTAGTAATTAATAAATCATCATAATGATAAGTAGTAACAAAACCACCCCCTCCATTAACTCCATAAGACACGTATGTTTGTGTCGTATAAAACTCCTCAGCAATTAAATACACATTACCATCTTTATCTTCTAGTGTATGGTCTAAATAAAAACTAGTTAATTCAGAATCTTTTTTATTCTTCGCATTTCTATAGCCATATAAATCTTCAAAAACTTTTACAGGTAGTTTTTGTTTCTTTTTACTTGTAACAGAAAGGTTTTTTTTATCAAAATTAAAGATACTAACACCTTTAATTCCAAAAACTTTATCTCTAGAATAGTAACCTATTAATCTTATTTGATCATTATAAAAAGACATCGTTAAACTTTTTATATATTCATCTTCATTTAATTTAATAATACTAGTTTTAATATCATCTTTACTAATCTTGTTTAAAACATAAGAATAATTAGGTTTAGATTTTTTTCTTTCTCTTTTGCCATTTTTATATTCTTTACCAATACTATAAATAATAGCGTTATTACTGACTAACATATCAGAGGATATGTAATATTTATCTAAATTATTAAAGTAGTTTTTTGTGTAAATAAGAGTTAATTTTTCTGCATCATAAACATGAATATCATAAGAGTTAGAATTTTTTTTGATATTATCAGTAGCAATTGCAATATATTTTTTATTAGGTGATATAGAAAAATTGGTTTGCCTTTTATTTTGTCCAGAAAATAAAGCTGTTTTCTTTTTTACATTTTTTTCGAGTAAAATAATTTTTGTAGATGTGTTATCTTCAATATTATAAGTATAACAATTTAATATGCGTTTTGTTTTAGAGAGTGTCTCAACCATAAAAATTTGTAATTTATTATTATGGAAAATATCTCCAACAAAAGATTCTTTTTTAGAAAGTTGAATTATCTTAATTTTTTTACCTTTTGCTTGTTTATCAAAAGTTTCAAATACAAGATTATTTTTGCTTTTTCGTGCAATAACATTTAATTCATCTGAATTAGAATGACTACTTAAAATGGTAGTAGTCTTAAATTGATCCATGTATTTAATACTTTCTTTAACATCAAAATGACTGTTTTGAGAATACATAGATGAGAAAGAGAGTAAAGATAAAACAATAATAAATTTTAAATTTTTATTCATAGATTTTGGCTTATTTTTTGTGAAAATAATAAATTTATCTTGGGAACAGAATTATTTGTAAGAAAAAAAAGACAGAACCTGTTACAATTTAACGTTGTAGGTTTTTTGTTTCTAGATAGTTCTTTATATCTTTCCAAATAAATAATAATAATTGCAGACAGTTACTTTTTTTTATATACTATTCGCTTTGGTACTGAGTCTTTCAGTAGCATTTTTTCAATATTATTACAAAGTAAAAAATAAACTAAAAGTTACAATTATACTCTTTGTTTTAAAAACTTTGAGTTTGTTTTTATTAATTCTATTGTTGATAAATCCAGTAATAGAAAAAGTAGTCATTGAAAATGAAAAACCAATTGTATCTATCTTGGTTGATAACTCTAAATCAATTTCTTTCTTTAAAGAAGCGAAAAATGTAAGTGATATTGTTTATAATGTAAAGAATAACAATGCTTTAAGAGATAAATTTTCCATTAATGAATTTACATTTGGGAAGAATTTACAAGTTTTAGATAGCCTTTCATTTTTAGAAAACGAAACCAATATAGCAACAGCAATTAAAGGTATTACTGAATTACATAAAGAAAAAATTGCACCTATCATTTTAATTACTGACGGCAATCAAACAATTGGAGCTGCATATGAGTTTTTAAATTCTAAGCATCCCATTTATCCGATTATAGTAGGAGATACTACAAAATATGTTGACCTAAAAATTACACAGTTAAATGTAAATAAGTACAGTTATATTCAAAATAAATTTCCTGTAGAGGTTCTTTTAAATTACGAAGGCAATGAAACTGTAAAAACTCAATTTTCAATTTTTAGTCAAGGAAAAACCATTTTTAGAGAAAATGTAACTTTTTCTTCGGATAAAAAATCAACAACCATTACTGCTAATTTAACGTCTACTAAAGAAGGATTACATTATTATACAGCTTCTATAAGAAAAATAAATAACGAAAAAAACACTAAAAATAATACTAAAAATTTCTCTGTAGAAGTTATAGATGAGCAAACAAAAGTATTAATTTTAAGTTCAGTTTTGCACCCAGATGTAGGTGCTTTAAAAAAATCGATAGAAAGTAATAAACAACGCTCTGTAGATGTGTTTTTAATTGATAAATTTTTAAATCAAATATCTGATTATCAATTAATTATAATTTACCAAGTAAATGATAAGTTTAATTCAATAATTTCTCAACTAAAGGAGAGTAAAAGTAACTATTTATTAATTTCTGGTTCCAATTCTGATTGGAATTTTATCAATAAACAAAAATTAGGATTTACCAAAAACGCCATCAATCAAACAGAAAAATATGGAGCAATTTATAATGATTCATTTTTAACTTTTTTACAAGAAGACATTGGATTTAATAATTTTCCGCCGTTAAAAGATAAGTTTGGAGAGATTTTAATTTCTAAAGAACATCAAATTTTATTATACCAAAATATTAATGGAATTCAAACAACACAACCTTTATTGGTGAATTTTGATGTTGATAATCAAAAATCTGCAGTTTTGTTTGGAGAAGGAATTTGGAAATGGAGAGCTTCAAGTTTTCTAACGACCAATTCTTTTGAAGAATTTGACAGGTTTACAGGGAGTTTAGTGCAATTTCTAGCATCTAACAAAAAGAGAGCTCGTTTAGTGATGAACGTTGAAAATAGCTATCCAGCAAATTCAACTATAAATATATCAGCATTTTATACAGATAAAAATTATCAGTTTGATGCACGGGTAGCCTTGGAGTTGTCTATAAGAAGTAAAGAAACAAATGAAGTTATCAAAATTCCTTTTTCATTAATTAATAATTCGTATCAAGTTGCAATAGAAAATTTACCTTCTGGAAATTATTCCTACGATGTTGAGGTTTTAGATCAGAAAATTAATAAATCTGGACGTTTTAAAATTACGGAGTATCAAATTGAAGAGCAGTTTACAAGTGCCAATCTAAATAAGTTGCAACAATTGGCAACTAAGACAGGAGGGAAGCTATTCTATAAAAATCAAATTGATGATTTAACGAATGAGCTTTTAGATAATAAATCTTTTTATACGGTACAAAAATCATCTGTTAAACAACAAAATTTAATTGATTGGAAATGGGTTTTATTCTTTGTAATTACTTTACTTACAGTTGAGTGGTTTGTTAGAAAATACCATGGAAAAGTTTAATTTTATTTTTTCTTGAATCTTTTGCTTGCTTTTTTTCTGTTTTTTTACCTTCTGGGCCTTTGTTGGTTTATTTAACAAAAATTTTTATAATAATATTTATTTTACTTTCATTGAATTTAAGATAATATTCATCAACTTAAAAACTTCTATAATTCTTGTTTATTTGATGTCGATTGACAATATACTAAGGGTATATTTATTAATATTGAATAAAATTATTTTTTTGTTAAAAGTAAATCTAATTAAAAAGGAAATTAAGCAAGTTTTACATGATGATTTTCATTTTGAACCTATTACTTTATAAATAGAAATTTCGGAAGATTGTAGCTATATAGATTGTGTTTAAAGAACTTATATCGTAGATTTGATTAAATTTAAAAATAAACAAAATGGCAGATAATCAAATGCAATTGAACTTTCCAAAAGGAGGAATTTTCTTAATAGTAATAGCAGTTATTGGAATTATTTTATTTTCAAAATCTACAGTAACAATAAATTCGGGTCAAGCAGGAGTTTTATATAAAACTTTTGGAGGTGGTGTTGTAACTGATGAACCACCATTAGGAGAGGGTTTTCAAATTGTAGCACCTTGGAATAAAGTTTTTATTTATGAAGTAAGACAGCAAGAGATTTATGAAAAAATGCAAGTATTATCTTCTAACGGTTTAGAGATTCAATTAGAAGCTTCTGCTTGGTTTCAGCCTCAATCAGAAAATATAGGTTCTTTACATCAAGAAAAAGGAGAAAACTATATTTCTAGAGTTATACAGCCAACAATTAGATCTGCAGCAAGGAGTGTTGTTGGGCGTTACACACCAGAGCAACTGTATTCTAGTAAAAGAGATGTGATTCAGACAGAAATTTTTCTTGAAACTAAGAAAATACTAGACAAACAGTTTATTCAATTAAATGAAATTTTAGTTAGAGATGTTACTTTACCGTCAACAATTAAAACAGCAATTGAACGTAAATTAAAACAAGAACAAGAATCTTTAGAATACGAATTTAGATTAGTTACAGCAAAAAAAGAGGCTGAGAAACAAATTATTGAAGCGCAAGGTAAAGCAGATGCGAATAGAATTTTAAGTGCTTCCTTAACAGATAAAATTTTACAGGATAAAGGTATTGAAGCAACAATTCAATTATCTCAATCTTCTAACAGCAAGGTAATTGTAATAGGTTCTGGTAAGTCAGGATTGCCAATTATATTAGGAAATCAATAAAGAGTTTTAACTTTTTATAAATTAAAAATCCAGCTATAAGCTGGATTTTTTTTATTTATAACTTCTTTTGTTGCTAGAAGAATGTTACTTTTTTCTAATTTTGTGTTTTATAATTAATAATGCATATTTAAAGAATACAAACCAAGGATTTAATTTAAGATTTGGGTCTTTTCCTAATCCTAAACGTTTTAATTGAGCTTCATACCAAATAATGTTCATGCTTCCATCTATTCCTTTAACCCCTGTTTTTTTAATGTTTGTAGCAAAATTTAATTGCTTTTTCGAAATTAAGTCATTTACTAAGTTAGGAAAAACCGCAAAAGGTCTAGCAATTCCAACAATATCTAAATCATTTGAAGCAATTGCTGCTTCCATGCCTGCACTTGTTCTAAATCCACCAGTTAATAATAAAGGAGTTGCTGTAATTTTTCTAGCTTTTTTAATATAATCTAAAAAATATGCTTCTCTCTTTTTAGTACTTTTCATTTTCTTACCCATCATAGCAGGAACTTCATAAGTTCCTCCAGAAATTTCAATAAGATCTATTCCTTCTTTTGATAGAATTTTAACCACTTCCATAGATTCTTCTTCCGAGAAACCCCCTTTCTGAAAGTCAGTTGAGTTTAATTTTATTCCTATAGGAAATTTTGAACCTACTTTTTTTCTTATTTCTCTGTAAATTTCGACAACAAATCTAGCTCTGTTTTCTAAACTTCCCCCCCATTTATCTTTTCTAATATTTGAATCTGGAGATAAAAACTGACTTACTAAATATCCATGAGCGCCATGTATTTGAATGCCTGTAAAGCCAGCTTCTTTTAATATTAGTGAGGTTTTAGCAAAAGATTCGATAATATCTACTATTTCATTTTCTTTTAATTCTAGAGGTATTTTAGGAGATGTCTTTTTTCGTCCACCATATTTTAAGGGAACAGCAGAAGGAGCTTTTAAAACAGTGTTAATTTGTTCCATTGCCTGTCTTCCTGGATGATTTATTTGTGCCCAAAGATGTGTTTCTGTATTTTTAACAGTATCAGCCCATTCTTTTAATAACTTAAAATTGTCTCTATTTTCAACGATTACATTACGAGGTTCACCGATAGCTGAAGAGTCGATCATTATATTTCCAGTAATTAATAAGCCAGAACCACTTAGTGCCCATTTTTTGTATAGATTTATAAGTATCGATGTTGGTTGATTATTCTTATTAGATAAATTTTCACTCATTGCAGATTTTGCAATTCTATTTATAATCTTTGAACCGTTTGGTAAAATAATTTCTTTATTTAATATATGCATTGAATTCAATATTGTTTTTAATTTTATAAAAATAGCGTTTAATAGTTATTACTTTTTTATAATTAGAAATACTAATTTTAGTAGTCTTAAAGTTCTGTTAAACTAAAGAAAAACGTGTAACTTTTTAATGATGTATCCGTCTTATAAGTGAAATTAAAATTCATAATGATGAAATTAAAAGAAACAAATAACATAGATAAAAAGGTTAACAATTCTGGAACTATCTTCCAATCAAAAAGAGCAACTTGGAATTCAAGAAGAAATTATAACTACAAATACATAACAACTGTATTTTAGTTAGTTAGTTAGTTAGTTAGTAATAGTTGATTGGAGCTAAAAGCACATTGCTTTTGGCTCTTTTCAGTTTTAAAAGAATTAATTTTTTACAGGAATTTTATCGCGTTCTATTTTACCTTTTTTGAGAGCCTTGTAGGTCTCATAACAATCTAATATTGCTTCAATCATCTGTAAATCTGATGCTTTTTTAATAAAGTAATCAGAGTAACTGCAGTCAGTAAGTAGATCTGTCAATTCTTGCCTATCCATATCTAGATATTCCATCATAACTTCTCTATCAAACTTACCTGCTAACATTTTACGCAAATCATCTTCTTTTTTTAGTTTCTGAAGCTTTTTTAGCTGTTGAGGCTTCTTCCCAAAAAGATTGTATAAGAAATCTACAGGTTGAAATAAAGCCGCAATAGGAGAGGCGAAATTCTTACCTTTTGGTTTCCCTACTTCGTATGTTTGTGGCAATCCATTAATATGAATTCTAGTAAATCTATCTTTTGGTACTTGTTTAATATCAACTTCTAAAACACCAATTAATTTAGTAGACCTTATAATAATTTCTTTAATTTCTTCAGGCTTTTCATAAAGTGCAATTTCTAGCTCATTTCCTTTTAATAAATCGTTAGTGATTTTTAATTTAATAGAAGAAAAACCTAAATAAGAAACTAAAATAGTATCATTTGTTCTTGTTGGAAGCTCAAAAAAACCTTTTTCGTTAGTAATTGTACCTTGCACAGTATTTAAGTTTAAAACATGTGCCGCACTTAAAGGACGCTTATCTAGAGCATGTATAATCTGCCCTTTTAAGGTTTTAGACCTTATAGTATCTTTTTGAGAAAATGCGCTTAAACTTAAAAATAAGCACAAAATAAATAGGTTCTTTTGCATAAATGTAAAACTAAGTATAAAACGCTACAGAAAGGTTAATATTTTGTGAAGAAGTTATTTTAATTCTAAAAAAGTGCGCGTAACTGGAGTCGAACCAGCACGTTCTTGCGAACACAAACCCCTCAAGCTTGCACGTCTACCAATTCCGCCATACGCGCTTTTAAAGAACTAAAACAAAAAAGTTAAGCTTTATAGCTTAACTTTTTTTGTGACCGGGCTGGGGCTCGAACCCAGGACCCTCTCCTTAAAAGGGAGATGCTCTACCAACTGAGCTACCAGGTCTTAATTTAACCAGGCTGCAAATATACTATCAATCATTGAAATTAGAAATATAAAATTGAATAATTTTTAAGATATTTGTTGAAAATATATAAAATTGAAAATAGTTCTATTAGGTTACATGGCTTCTGGAAAATCTAGCATTGGAAAAACACTTTCTAAGAAGTTGTCTTTGAGGTTTATAGATTTAGATGACTACATTATTGAAAAGGAAAACATGTCTATTGCCGACCTTTTTAAACAGAAAGGTGAAATCTATTTTAGACGAATTGAAAGCAAATATTTAATAGAAATACTCTCTAAAGACGACGATTTTATACTTTCTCTAGGAGGAGGAACCCCTTGTTATGGAAATAATATGAATGAAATCAATAAACAAGATACCATTTCTGTTTATTTACAGGGTAGTATTCCAACGATTTCCAAAAGATTGATTAATGACAAAAGTAAAAGACCATTAATTTCTATTTTAGGAGACGATAAAATTACCGAGTTTGTCGCTAAACATATTTTTGAAAGACTTCCTTTTTACGAGCAAGCTAAAATGAAGATTAAAATTGATGACAAAACTAAAAATGAAGTTGCATTAGAATTAGAAAAATTATTAAACTAAATAGGCTTTAGCCCCTTTTTCTGAAAAATCAATTTGAATATGCTCTTTTATTGAAGTTGATAAAGAAACGCCTTTAAAATCTGCTTTTATAGGATATTTTTTATGATTTCTATTTACTAAAACCGCAGTTTTAAACCTTTTTAAAGGAACATCTAAAAAGTGTTTTACTCCGTAAATTAAAGTAGTTCCAGAATTTAAAACATCATCAACCAAAACCAATGATTTATTTTTATAATCTTTAACTTGTAGAGAGGTTGTAATAGGATCTAAGGGTTTTTTTTTATTGATATTTACTTGGCAAATTGTTGCTTTTAAAGTGGAAATTTCTTTAAGAGTTTCTACTAATTTTTCTGCAAAAACGAAACCATTTCCAATGATACCAGCAATAATTACCTCTTTTTCATTACTATTGCTTTCATATATTTGGTAGGCAATTCTTTTAATCTTTTGATTAACCTGAACTGAATTTAATATGATGTTACTTTCTGTTGTCATAAGTCTTCTTCTGTATCTTCTGTATCTTCTTGATACCCTTCTATATCTCTTCTGTCTTTTTTAGTTGGTCTTCCTGCACCTTTTTTACGGTAGTAATCTTTAGAATATTTTAAAAGCTCATTTTTTTCAAATTCCTCTTTTGGAGTAATATCTTTTCTATAAAGATCAACTAATTTTGCGCCAACTCTACTTTCTGGTAAATCTAAAACTTTTATTTGATAATTAATTTGATTTTTTCTAACTAAAATTAATTCATCTCCAAAAACTTCTTTAGAGGGTTTTATATTTTTATTTTCAATCTTTATTTGTCCTTTTTTGCAGGCAGTGGTTGCAATAGTTCTCGTTTTAAAAACTCGAATGCACCATAAGTATTTATCAATTCTCATAAAAATAGTTAAAATATAACGTTTGTCTTTTTACAAAGGTATAAAATTGGTAAATTGCACGCTCAAATTTTAAGATTAAATGAATAAAATAAAAAATATTTTTGCATTTGCAATAGTTATAATTCTAATATACTCTTGCGGAACTAGTAATACCACACCAATAGATGATTTTGATTATGAAGCACAAGCTTTAATTGATAATGATACTTTAGTTAAATTTTTAAAAACTCATTACTTTGATACTTCTGTAGATTCTGTAAAAGTCTTAGTTTCTGGTCAAACAGCACTATATGATGATACTTCAAAATTAAAATCAATGATTGTAACAGAGTTTGATATCGATTATACTCTATACTATTATATTAACAGAGAAGGAACTCCAGATCCAGATAAAGGGTATCCAACTGTTATGGATTCTGTATTTGTTAAATATTACGGTCAAAGAATTGTAACAACAGATAGTCTTAGTGCATCAGTTGATAATAATTCAAATGTTTGGTTTACACTTAATGGAGTTATTAGAGGTTGGTCTCATGGTTTTACCAATTTTAAAGGCGGTAAAAACATTACAGATAATGGACCTATTACATACGAAAATGGGGGTAATGGAGTTTTATTTGTACCTTCTGGTTTGGCATATGCTAACACAGGTCAAGGGCCTATTTTAGAAAATGAATGTCTACTTTTTTATATTGATTTATATGATATAGTTAAAGATACAGATCATGATAATGATGGGATACCTTCAATTAATGAAGATGTAGATGGTAATGATGATCCTAGAAATGATGATACAGATGCGGATGGTATCCCAAATTTCTTTGATTTAGATGATGACGGGGATGGAACATTAACTGTAAATGAAGATGCTAATGGAGATGGAAACCCAGCAAATGATTTCAATGACCCTAACAACCCAACTTTAGCAGATTATTTAAATCCTGATGTTAAGTAACTTATTTAATTATTATATAATAAAAAAATGCTCTTGATTTATCAAGAGCATTTTTTTTGTACAATTATTTTATCTTGATTATAGTCTGTAAGACAAACCAATTATAATTTGATTAATACGAGTATCAAAATTAACAGGAACTCCAGTAGAACTCACCAAAGAACTTTCTATGCCAGAAAAACCTCTTTCCCATCGCACATCTATTCCTAATTTTCCAAGCTCAATTCCACCACCAAATTGAACTCCCATTGTAAAACCTTCTGAATCTACATTTTTAATATCTTCAATATTAAAATCAGAAGCTAAAACATATTGAAAAGAGGGACCAATATAAATATTACCAACCCCAAAAAACTTTTTCCCAAATAAAACAGGAATATCAATTTTTTGAAAACTATGAGTAGTTGTTTTTGCGGCAGTTTGGTAATAAACTTCATTTTCTAAATTGGTGTAGACGAATTCAGGTCTAATATAAAGGCCTAAAACTGGTACTTTTAAACGCAACCAAACTCCTGCATGGTAACCCGTTTTACTTTTTGCTCCAGAAAACACATCAGTTCCTGATTCTTTAATAGAATTAGAATTGTAGTTTACACCACCTTTAATACCAAAAGCTACTTGTGCATTAGAGATTTGACTAAATCCAAAAACCAAACACAATATTAAGATTACTTTTTTCATTGTATAAATTTTATGTTATTGTAAAACTTTGTAAAGATACAAACGTTATTATTTTCTAGAAATTACTTTTTTAACAGCTTTTACAACTGCAGCAGCATCTAAACCATATTTTGCCATTAATTGAGCAGGCGTTCCAGATTCACCAAAAGTATCGTTAGTAGCGATAAATTCTTGTGGAGTTGGATTGTTTAAAGCTAAAGTTCTTGCAACACTTTCTCCTAAGCCACCTAATTTATTGTGCTCTTCAGCAGTAACAATACAACCTGTTTTTGCAACAGATTTTAAGATGATCTCTTCATCTAAAGGCTTAATTGTATGAATATTTATGACGTCTACAGAAATTCCCTCTGCCTCTAATTGTTCAGCAGCTTGCAGAGATTCCCAAACTAAATGACCCGTTGCAACAATAGTTACATCTGTTCCTTCTGTTAATTGAATTCCTTTACCAATTTCAAATTTTTCATCTGCTGGCATAAATACAGGGACTTTTGGACGCCCAAAACGTAAGTAGACAGGACCGTCAAAATCTGCAATTGCTAAAGTTGCCGCTTTTGTTTGATTGTAGTCACAAGGATTTATTACAGTCATTCCTGGTAACATTTTCATCAAACCAATATCTTCTAATATTTGGTGAGTTGCTCCGTCTTCTCCTAAAGTCACTCCTGCATGTGATGCACAAATTTTTACATTTTTACCAGAATACGCTACAGATTGACGAATTTGATCATAAACTCTACCTGTAGAAAAGTTAGCAAATGTTCCTGTAAAAGGAATTTTACCTCCAATAGTTAAACCAGCAGCAATACCAATCATATTTGCTTCTGCAATTCCAATTTGGAAAAATCGCTCTGGATTTTCTTTAATAAATTGATCCATTTTTAAAGAACCAACTAAATCTGCACATAAAGCAACTACGTTTGGATTTGTTCTTCCTAATTCTGTTAAACCATCACCAAAACCAGAACGTGTGTCTTTTTTTTCTGTGTATGTGTATTTTTTCATTATGAGTGTGTTGTGTTGTAAAATTTTGCGTAAAAATAAACTTTTATTTCACCTTAAAGAAGAGAAATGAGAGAATAGAAAAAAGACTTTTTAACATAATGTGAGAAAGTCTAATTTTTTAATAATTTTAAATAGATTTGGTGAGAATTTATAAATTTATCAACTCTTTGTAAAGTTTATGAACAGGCAATCCTACTACATTAAAATAGCTACCTTCTATTTTGTTAATGGCAATAAAACCAATCCATTCCTGAATTCCGTAACCTCCAGCTTTGTCAAGAGGTTTGTAGTTTTTTATGTAATAATGAATCTCTTCGTCAGTGATATTATTAAAAGAAACAATCGTTGTATCGTTAATTATTTTTTGAAAATATTTACCTTTAATGCTTATTGATGTGATTACTTCGTGTTTTTTTCCTGATAAATCTCTTAACATTTTAAAAGCATCTGATTCATCTTTTGGTTTACCCAATGCTTTTCCATCTAGCCAAACAATAGTGTCAGAAGTAATTAATAGATCGTTTTCTGATAAGTTATTAAATGCTTTTGATTTTAAATCAGCTAAAAAGTCAGTGATTTCAGTCCCTTTTAATTCTTTTGGATACAGTTCTTCAACTTCTTTTAGTTGGATGGTAAAATCGATATCTAAATCTTTAAAGAATTGCTGTCTTCTTGGAGAACCAGAAGCTAAAATTACATGGTAATTTTTTAATTTTTCTCTTAACATTATGAATTAAAACTCTTTTTAACTCTAGCTAAATCACGTTTATTATCTCTGTCTTTTAGCACTTCACGCTTGTCATGTGTTTGCTTTCCTTTCGCTAAAGCAATTTCTAATTTAGCAAAACCTCTTTCATTTATAAATAAACGTAATGGAACAATTGTATTTCCTTTGGCCTCAACATCTTTTCTTAAGCTTTTTAATTCACGTTTATTTAAGAGTAATCTACGTTCACTTTTTGGTTTGTGATTAAAATGATGTCCAAACATATATTCTTGAATGTACATATTAATAATAAACAATTCTCCACGTTCATTAAACTCGCAAAAACTCTCTGTAATTCTAGCCTGACTTAGTCTTATTGATTTTATTTCTGTTCCTGTTAATTGAATTCCGGCAACTAATTTGTCTAGAATTTCGAATTCAAAACGGGCTTTTTTATTCTGTATGTTTATGTTCTTCTGAACAGTCATTGACCGATTTAATTTTATGATTATTTTAGCAAAGATACATTTTTGCTTAAGATAAAGAAGTGTAATTTTACACATGAAAAACAGCATAAAAACAAATAAGACGTAATGAAATATTTTTACATACTTTCTGTAGTTTTAATGATTTCTTGTAAACCTTTAAAAAAAGATTTTACGGCGCAATATATTATTGATAAATCTATTATTAATTCAGGAGCTAATAAGGTTTCTAATGCTGAAATTACTTTTAAGTTTAGAAATAAAAAATATAGCGCAAAAAGAAATAATGGTCGTTTTATTTTAACTAGAGATTTTGATTCTATTAAGGATGTATTAAGTAATAGTGGGTTTCAAAGGTTTGTTAATAAAAAAGAAATTAAAGTTACGGATCTAATGGCTTCAAAATATACTAATTCAGTGAACTCTGTACATTATTTTTCTGCATTGCCCTATGGATTAAATGATAAAGCAGTTCAAGAAAAACGTTTGCCATCATCAACTATAAAAGGAAAAGATTATTATAAAATTGAAGTTACTTTTTCTGAAAATGGAGGAGGAGAAGATTTTGAAGATGTTTTTATTTATTGGATAGGAAAAGAAGATTTTCTCGTTGATTATTTAGCGTATTCTTATCATACAAATGGAGGGGGAAAACGTTTTAGAGCTTTAAAAGAACAAATTACTAAAAACGGAATTCGTTTTGCAAACTATGATAATTATAAACCTATAAATAAATCAATTTCTTTGATAAATATTGATGAAGCTTTTGAAGCTGAGCAACTTCAAAAAATATCGGAAATTATTTTAGAAGATATTAAAGTTGATATTTTAGATTAGTTATTTAATCATCCTTGAGAAGGTAGTTATCAATTTATGAATCCCCATATATTTGTGAATCAGTCCTTAAACAAACTATAGTTCTTTATTCTATTCTCTCAATTCTACTTGTTTTCTTATCACCAGTAATCGTTACAATGTATAAGCTAGCATTGTCATTGTCATTTATATCTGCGTACTTTTTTTCTCCTAAAATTTTATTTA
>LAQA01000046.1:0-149 GCA_000981625.1 Flavobacteriaceae bacterium ASP10-09a | reverse complement strand
TCAAATTAGGATTTCTATTTGTTTTGTCTGTTCTGTCTTTTTCGGCATGACGAATCAAATAATAGATTGTAGTTTCATCAGAATTACAAGCACTTAATAAACTGAGAGTAAAAACAATTAGGAATAGATATTTCTTCATAAGACTTTAT
>LAQA01000045.1:26999-44412 GCA_000981625.1 Flavobacteriaceae bacterium ASP10-09a | reverse complement strand
AAAGGATCATCTAATTGAAAAAAGCTTAGTTGCATTTCTTCATGTTGCGTTTGTTTTAGAGCGTCTTTTACTTCCGTATTTTTGTTATTTTTCTCTAGTTTTTCTAAAATTTTATTAGCTCTATGAATCACCATATTTGGCATTCCGGCTAATTTAGCTACATGAATACCGAAACTATGGTTAGACCCTCCAGAAACCAGCTTACGTAAGAAAATAATAGTGTCTTTTAATTCTTTTACAGACACATTAAAGTTTTTAATGCGCTCAAAAGTTGCTGTCATATCATTCAGTTCATGATAATGCGTAGCAAACAACGTTTTTGCTTTTGATGGATGTTCATGTAAGAATTCTGAAATCGCCCAAGCAATCGAAATTCCGTCATAGGTAGAAGTTCCTCTTCCGATTTCATCTAGCAACACTAAACTTCTTTCAGAAAGGTTGTTTAGTATTGATGCCGTTTCATTCATCTCTACCATAAAAGTAGATTCGCCCATAGAAATATTATCACTTGCGCCAACTCTCGTAAAAATCTTATCTACAATTCCGATTTTTGCATTTTGGGCAGGCACATAACTTCCCATTTGCGCTAACAAAACAATCAATGCAGTCTGACGTAAAATGGCTGATTTACCAGACATATTAGGTCCAGTAATCATAATTATTTGTTGCTGATTTCTATTTAAAACAACATCATTTGCAATATAGGTTTGATCTATTGGCAACTGTTTTTCGATTACAGGATGTCGTCCATTTTTAATCTCTAAATCGGTGCTTTCATCCATCATTGGGCGCACATAATTATTATCAATCGCTAAAACTGAAAAAGAGAGTAAACAGTCTATTTTTGCAATAATTTGCGCATTTTCTTGCACAATTTGCACAAATTGGATAACATATTGCAATAATTTAGAAAAAATTTCTTGCTCTAATTTCTGAATTTTCTCCTCAGCACCTAAAATTTTCGTTTCGTATTCTTTTAGTTCTTCCGTAATATAACGTTCAGCATTTACCAACGTTTGTTTGCGAATCCATTCTTCAGGAACTTTGTCTTTATGCGTGTTACGAACTTCTATATAATATCCAAAAACATTGTTGAAAGAAATTTTTAAACTTGTGATTCCTGTTCTTTCCGTTTCACGTGCCAACATTTCATCTAAATACTGTTTTCCAGTATTAGAAATTGCACGTAAATCGTCTAATTCTTGATGAACACCCGTTGCAATTGCATTTCCTTTATTGATGTTTACAGGCGAATCATCAAATAACGTTTCATTAATTTTAGTGATTAATTCTGTACACGTATGTAACTGATTTCCGAGTTCTTTTACGGTGGTATTCTTGCTTTTTTCTGCGGATGCTTTTATCGGTAAAATTGCTTTTAAAGAGTCTTTTAATAATACAATTTCTCTTGGCGAAGCTTTGCCGGTGGCAACTTTAGAAATCAATCTTTCTAAATCAGAAATTTGTTTTAATTGATAGGTGACTGTTTGTGAAAAGTCATCAGAATCTATGAAGAATTTCACCAATTCATGACGATTTTTAATATCATCAATATTTTTTAAAGGAAGCGCCAACCAACGTTTTAACAACCTTCCTCCCATTGGTGAAATGGTTTTATCAATAACATCTAAAAGCGTTACGGCATTTATTGAATTTGGATTGTATAATTCTAAATTTCGAACTGTAAAACGATCCATCCAAACATAATTGTCTTCTGCAATTCTGCTGATAGATTGTATGTGTTTTAGCTGATTGTGTTGCGTTTCTGATAGATAATATAGTACCGCACCGGCAGCTATAATTCCGTTTTTAAGATCCTGAATTCCAAAACCTTTTAAGTTTTTAACTTCAAAATGATTTTGTAAAGTATCGTTTGCATATTCAGATTGAAAAACCCAATCATCCAAATAAAACGTATAATATCTGTTTTCGAAAAGCTCTAAAAATTGCTGTTTGTGCTGTTTTTGAACTAAAACCTCACTCGGATTAAAGTTTTGTAATAGTTTATCAATGTATTCTGCATTTCCTTGTGCCACCAAATATTCACCAGTAGAAACATCTAAAAATGAAATTCCGAGTTGTTTTTTATTAAAATGTACCGCTGCTAAAAAGTTATTTGTTTTGGTTTGTAAAACCTCGTCATTTAAAGAAACTCCAGGAGTAATTAATTCTGTAACCCCACGTTTTACAATGGTTTTGGTCATTTTTGGATCTTCCAATTGATCGCAAATAGCAACACGCATTCCTGCTTTTACCAATTTAGGTAAATAGGTATTTAGAGAGTGATGTGGAAAACCAGCCAAAGCAGTTTCTGTTTCACTTCCTGCACCACGTTTTGTTAACGTAATTCCTAAAACTCCGGCAGCTTTTTTAGCATCTTCCCCAAAAGTTTCATAAAAATCCCCCACACGAAAAAGCAACATTGCATCAGGATATCTCTTCTTGATTGCATTGTATTGTTTCATTAAAGGAGTTACCTTTTTAGGATTGGATTTTTCCAAATTTTTAGAAATTTTCAGTTAGTTTTGCGAAGATAGAAAAAAGTGATTAGTTGTTCATTTATAGTTGTTAGTGAATTATCCACAAAATATGAGAAAACTTAAAAATAACGAGTTAGGTAGAATTTCGGTTGATGAATTTAAAACCATACAAAAAACGCCTTTAATTGTCGTTTTAGACAATATTAGAAGTTTAAATAATATTGGTTCTGTTTTTAGAACTTCGGATGCTTTTTTGATAGAAAAAATCTACTTGTGTGGAATTTGTGCAACGCCACCAAACAAAGATATTCATAAAACAGCTTTGGGCGCAACAGAATCGGTTGCTTGGGAATATGTTGAGGATACGTTGACTTTAGTTAAAAAATTAAAGGCAGAAAACATTAAAGTTTTAGCAATTGAACAAGCAGAAAACAGCACAAAACTGAATACTTTTTATCCGAAGAAAAACGAAAAGTATGCAATTGTAATGGGAAATGAAGTGAAAGGTGTGCAACAAGAAGTCGTAAATGCTGCTGATTTGTGTATTGAAATTCCGCAATTAGGCACAAAACATTCTTTAAATATTTCTGTAACTACGGGTGTTGTAATTTGGGATTTATTCTCGAAAATGCAATAAGTATTAGAAATAATGAATCCTTTTAAACTTTTTTCTTTGAGTTCTATACCCCTTAATAACCATCTTTAAATTTGATAATTATTTTTATGTCCTTAAAATTTACAGATTATGGTATTTACTCTATACCATATAATTTGAGGTGTTTTTTCATTAATGGACGAAATATAAAAGGAAAGTAACACAACATAAGCATCATAGGGTATCCATAAGGTAATACAGGACTGTCGTTTTTGTTTTCTAACATTTGAAATGGTTTTGCTCCCATGTGGTGGTGGTCTGAATGTCTTGTAAGTTCAAATAGTAATACTCTACCAATTATATGATCTGAATTCCAAGAATGATGACGTTTTACCTTTTCATATCTTCCATTCTCCTGCATCTTTCTTCTCAAACCATAATGAGAAAAATAATTTTGAGCTTCTAAAATAGAAATTCCCAAAACACCAGTAATAAAGTAGATTAACATTGTATTGAATCCAGAAAATAGATAAATTACTAATAGTAGTGTTATTGGAAGCATTGTATAGATAATCATAGGATTCCAATACGTGTTTTTGTTTTCAAATTTTAATCTTTGTGCTTCTAGTTTCCATGTTTTAAAATAGCCTCCTATTTGAGATTTTAACCCAAAAAAATAAAAATTATCTCCAACTTTCGCAGATGACAAGTCTTCTGGTGTTGCTACATCTCTGTGATGACCTCCATTATGATAAGGTATAAAGTGGTTTTGCATTGAGGTTGTTAATATAATATGTGCTAAAAACATTTTAAATGGTTTGTCTGTTTTATGACCTAATTCATGACCAACATTTATACCATTAACACCTAAAATTGTTCCCATCATAAGTACACTTGCAATAAGGTCTAAAAGAGATAAGTTGGGGTCAGATATGTGTACTAAAAAAGTGTACACAATAAAAAGATGTAAAAAAACTATTAAGTACAGTAATAGATCAAAGAATAAATCTTTACGTGCTAACTCTTTCTCTACTTTATTTAGATTATACGTGTTTTGTGGAAGAACATGCTCTATTATTGGTATTATTATATAAATTAAAAACAAGCCTAAATATGCATAAATACCTGTAGTATTAAATGTATAAAGCCCTAATAAAGGAATCACATAAGCTCCAAAATATTTTATTTTTCCCATAACACTGATTCTTTTTTAATTAATAAAACGAACTAATAGCTCAAACATAGTTCGTTTTTTATGATTAACAAAACAATAATCAAACTAAATGTATAATAATAGTATTATTTATAAATATATATATTATTTTTAATGATTATAAAATTTATAAATGGGCAGAAAATCGCATGTAAAACCACGTAAACCTATAACCAAAAAAGTAAATTTGTGGTTAGAAGAATTACTTATTCAATTACAGTATAAAGATTTAGAAAAACTAACGATAGACGATTTAGCAGAACTAGCAGAGAAAAGTAAATCTACCATCTATCAATATTTTAAAAGTAAAGAAGATGTTTTATTGGCTGTCTGCCAAACAAGAGTAGATTCCTTAACGGAGGTTATTTTAGAAACCCTTCAACAAAAACCAACCACAATTCAACTATATAAACGTTTGTTAGAAATACTTGCTAACGGAACTGCTGGCATATCAATTTCGTTTTTACAAACAATAAAGAAAAATTATCCAAAAGTTTGGTTAGTTATTGAAAAGTTTACAGATAATTTTATTGAAATTTTAAAAGAGCAATATAAAATAGGGATAACCGAAGGAGTTTTTAACGCGATCTCTATAGATTTGATGACTCATTTAGATAGAATATTTATAATGGAGGTTGTAACCAATCCTAAACTTTTTAATGATAAAGAATTTACAATTACTAACTTAATAAGCGATTATTTAAACTTAAGATTAGTCGGCTTATTAAAAAAGGCTTTTTAAGTTTTAAAGAATGAACTGAATAGAGGAAACTGACATTTTATATTTTTTTTCATTAAATTCCTAAAATAGTTTTTGCTATCATAAAGTAAATTAAAATCCCAAAAATATCATTACTCGTTGTAATAAAGGGCCCTGTTGCAATTGCAGGATCTACACCTCTTTTATTTAAAAACAAAGGCACAAAAGTTCCTATTAAACCGGCAACAATAATTACAATTACTAAAGAAGTTGAAATTGCCAAAGCTGTATTTATTTTTCCTTCATAAGCCCAAACAAAAACAAAAAGAAATAATGCAAGTATAACACCATTCAAAGCTGCTAAGAGCATTTCTTTAATTAAACGACTATTTATACTTCCTTTTACATCATCATTCGCTAAACCTTGCACAATAATTGCGGATGATTGTACACCAACATTACCCGCCATGGCAGCAATTAAAGGTGTAAAAAAGAATAACACTGCGTTTTCTGAAAAAGTATTTTCAAATAAACCCATAATTAAAAAAGCGCCAACACCACCCAACAAACCTAAAAACAACCAAGGCAAACGTGCTTTTGTTAAATCTAAAATACTATCATCAGAATCTACATCTTGAGTCAAACCAGCAGCCATTTGATAATCTTTTTCTGCCTCTTCTTTTAAGACATCAACAATATCATCAATAGTAATTCTACCAACTAAAACGTTATTATCATCCACAACAGGGATAGCTTCTAAATCGTATTTTGCCATAATTTTAGCAACCTCTTCATCGTCTTCATTAACATTAACAGCATCTACTTTTGATTTAGAAATGTCTGCAATTTTCTGATCAGATTTTGCAATAATTAAATCTTTTAAAGACAATCTACCGACCAATTTATCTTCTTTATCTACAACGTAGATAGAATGGACTCTAGTAACGTCTTTAGCTTGTCCTCTAATTCTTCGCATACAACCTGCAACCGTCCAAGTTTCATAGACTTTTACAAGTTCTTTTGCCATTAAACTACCTGCAGAATCGTCTTTATAAGATAATAACTCTTTAATATCTGCAGCTAACTCATCATCTTGTATTGCATTAATTACACGTTCTTGACGCTCCTCTGAAAGTTCCCCAATAATATCTGCAGCATCATCAGAATCCATTTCTGCAACCTCTTCTGCAATCTCTTTTTCGGATAAGTTTTCAAGAATTTTTTCACGAATATTTTCGTCTAATTCTGTTAAAATTTCAGACGTTTTTTCACTGTCTAAAAGTTTAATAATAAAAATAGCATCTTCAAAATCTAATTCTTCTAAAACTTCTGCAATATCTGCAAAATGGACCTCTTCAAATAAAGATGTTATTGCATTATCATTATTCGAACTAATAAGTTCTGATAGGTGATTTAGAAGTTCATCAGTGATTTCAAATGCCATGATCTGCTAATTTTTGTGTGAGTGAAATAAAAGATGAAACAGATAATTGTTCTGGACGTTTCGTAAATATAGGGTCTTCTTTTAATGAATCTGAAAGGTTAAACGATTTTAAACTCGAACGCAACATTTTTCTTCGTTGATTAAAAGCCGTTTTCACGACTCTAAAAAATAATTTTTCATCAACGGGTAATGTGTAATTTTCTTTTCTGGTAAACCGTATTACTCCTGAATCCACTTTTGGTGGGGGATTAAATACATTTGGTGGCACTGTAAATAGATATTCTACATCAAAAAAAGCTTGTGTTAAAACAGAAAGAATTCCGTAGACTTTACTACCTTCTTTTTCCGCAATTCTCATAGCCACCTCTTTTTGAAACATACCTGCAAATTCAGGGACAAATTCTCTGTGCTCAATGGCTTTAAAAACAATTTGAGTAGAAATATTATAGGGGAAATTACCAATAATTGCCACTTGTTCTTTGTTGAACATTTCTTGAATGTTTTTCTTTAAAAAATCTCCTTCAATAACTTCAAAATGCCTCTTTGTTGTATCAAGTTTAATGTGCTCTAAAGGAAATGTTTCATTCAAATACGCAACTGAGGCTCTATCTAATTCTATAGCAGTGATTTTAGCCTTTTTATCTAACAAGTATTTCGTTAAAACACCCATTCCTGGGCCAATTTCTAACACATGGTTGTATCCAGATCCTATTAAAGCATCTGCAATGTTTTTGGCAATACTTTCATCCGTTAAAAAATGTTGACCTAAATGTTTTTTTGCTTTTACAGACACCATGATATTTTTAAGACTTAATAACAAATGTACAGCTAAAAATTGGCATAACTTTTGATTTTTATAGAGTTTTAAAACTAACCTAATGCTAAGAAATTTAAGGATTCTTGCTGCTTTCAGCACAATCAACTTTAATACATTTACACAATTTGGAAAACGATATAATTTTAAATAAAGTGAAAAAACAAACAGTTTATCGTCTTGAAGAGGTAAATTAAAAAGGGATTCTAAAATAAAATAACCAACAGTTTCTTCTTATTTTATTCCTTCTCTTTAAATTGAAAGAATAGTATAGAAAGGGCTAATAAAGACACTAAAGCCATTTTTTTTAATACTTACGAAAGGAATAGATTCACTTTAATTACTCATATTTTTTGGGTAAAACTCTTTTATTAATTTTAATTCTGTTCTAAAAGCTAACATTTTATCTCCAAATTTTTTGACGCTATCTGATCTGAATCTATCAGCATCTTCTTTATAATAATCGTTTAAATCTTCTCTTGTGTTTGCGCTATATTGTATCGAGTAAGTTTTCCCTCCCATTTCTTCTTCAACTAAAACCTCCGTAAGTTTTGCGGATGTGAATTTACCCGTATTTAAGATTGCTGTAATGTGAGATTCAATCCAATTTAACCACTCATTATGTGTGGAATCATCAATATTTATGGTTACGTTGTATATGTACATTTATCGTTTTTTTATTATGCAAGGTTTTAAAGACCTTGTCGATGTTGTTAGTTTATAGTATCTCCCCTTAATTCTCTAAATTTTTTTCTCGCTTCAACCAAGTAAATACTTGAAGAATGTTCAAAAACAATCTTCTGATAATACTCTTTTGCCTTTTCTATATCATTTAAATTGTAGTTATATAATTCTGCCATTTGATAATAAACATCATCGGTTAAAAACCCTTGATTATCTGCAGCAATTATTTTTTCTAAACTTAAAATTGCCTCCTCATATCTTTTTTGTTTGATACATAATTTTGCCTGAAAAAATAGTACATCATCATAAATTACTTCTCCAGGAACCAATCCGTTAACAAGAATATTTTTGGATGTAAATAGGTTTTCTAATTCGACTAAAGCTTCTTCATTTTTATTCTGATAAGATAACAATTCGGCTCTTGCCAATTGCTTTAAACCTGATGGAATAGAGTCTACAGGCTCATTGTCTGTGATTTTTAAAAATAAAGCGACAGCATCATTTGCAATGAGCTGTGTTGTTGAACCTTTTAGTATTTTTAGTTGTGCTTTTGCCCATGTAAAATCGCCTTTAAAGTAGCTTGTTTGGGCCACTTTAAAACGAGCTTGCTGCGCTAGTTCATGATTTTTTAATTGTGTTTGAATTTGAGAAAAATAAAGCAATGCTTTGTTGAATTTTTCTCTAAAAACTAACACATCTCCTAATTTTAATTTAATTCTAGCCTTGTCAAATTTTGTACGAGAAAAAGTCAATGCTTTTTCTAGAATAACATTCGCTTTTTGTGGTTTGTCTTCACTAAACGTTAAAAAATCAGCATATTCAACTTGTAATTTTATAGTGGCTGTATTAATTCCAAATTTATTGAATAACGATTGAAATAATTGCTCGGTTTTAGGATTTTTAGTAGCAACAGCAATTTTTGAGAGGTATAAGTTGGAGTCAATTTTTTCTTTGTTTAAAACAGATTTTTCGTTGATAAAATTAAAACATAATGTAGCCGCTTCATAGTTATTGTGCTCAAATGCAACACTACCTAAATTAAAAATAGCATTTAAATCGGAAGCATTTCTTTGGTACAATGCCTTCTCTTGAATGAGTGCTTTTTTGTATTCTTTTTGTTGTGCAAATAACCAGCTTAATAAGACGTTCCACTCGTCTTTTGGATTGCTTAAAGATTTTCTTAAAAGGGTTTTTCTAAACAGAATATTGGTTTCATTTTCTGAATCATCCGTAATATATTTGCTTGTATATCTTTGAATTAAGTTTAAATAATTTTGGTTCTTATCAACCATATCTATATACGATTCAAACATCTTTTTGAATGCTCCTTTTTCACCATAAATTTGAGCTATTTGAAAATTATAGTTTGCATTTGGGTTTCCTTGCATTGCTTTCTCATAGGCAAAAATCGCATTGTCTAGTAAATTATACTCTTTAAAAAGTCGCCCAATTAGCCCCCCATAAGTAGTATTTTTATTTAAAGAATTTATGGCTTTTTGGTAATTTGTATTTGCTAATTCTTGTTGTTGTTGCCGTTGATAATTGTATCCTAAAAAAACAAATAAATAAGTATGGGATGCATTTTTTTTGATTCTTTTTTGAAGTAAGCTTTCTACCGTTTTAAAATCGTCTGTTTGTTGGTAGCAAGAAATTAACCGGTTTAAGAAAGTATTATTAAATTCACTTTTATTATACAATTTCTTATAAATCTGAGTTGCTTTTTCATATTCCCCTTGTCTAAAATAAGTTTCAGCTAAGAAAAAATCGTTCTGAACTGAATCTTGGGCAACTAAAAGGTTGCTCATTAAAAGAAAAATAATAACTAAAAAGTACTTCATAATTTCAAAGATAATCAACCTAAATGTTAAAATTTTATTAAACCAATCTATTTTTGAAAGTTCTCTTGTAACATTTTGGCACGGAAGTTGTCTACACTGTAAAACAACGAATCAAAATAAAATTATGAGAGATCTAACCAATAAATACGAAAACGCTAAATACAATTCAATGGAGTTTATGAAAAACGGCCAAATTAGTGCCTATTTCGATGCTCTTTTAGAGATGAATAAGTATAAAAGATTAATGATTGCTATTGTAGCTAATTAATTTTAATTTGTAGTTTTCAATAACGAGTTAAAAACTTACTGGAAATTGCAACTGAATATTAGTTTATGATATCAAACCCACAATAAGGAACTAATGCATCTGGTATTTTAATTCCTTCTGCTGTTTGATAATTTTCTAAAATACCGGCTAAAACACGAGGTAAAGCTAAAGAACTTCCGTTTAAGGTATGGGCTAACTCGCTTTTACCATCCTTGTTTTTAAAACGAAGTTTCAATCTATTTGCTTGAAAAGTTTCAAAGTTTGATGCAGAACTAATTTCTAACCACCTATCTTGAGCCGTAGAAAACAACTCAAAATCGAATGTTAAAGCAGCCGTGAATCCTGTGTCACCTCCGCACAAACGTAAAATTCTATACGGTAATTTTAATTCACGTAAAATATCTTTTATGTGCTCTACCATTCCGTTTAAAGCTTGGTAAGAATTGTTTGGGTGTTCTATTCGTACGATTTCAACTTTATCAAACTGATGTAATCTATTTAAACCACGAACATGCGCTCCATAACTTCCAGCTTCACGTCTAAAACAAGGTGTATAGCCTGTAAGTGTAATTGGAAAATTTGATTCTAGCACTAAATTTCCACGAAACATATTTGTAATTGGCACTTCTGCAGTAGGTATTAAGTACAAATCGTCTACAGTAGAATGATACATTTGTCCTTCTTTATCAGGTAATTGCCCTGTTGCTGTTGCAGATTCTGCATTTACCAAATGCGGAACTTGAACTTCTGTATACCCTGCTTTTGTGTTTTTATCTAGAAAATAATTAATTAATGCACGTTGTAACCTTGCTCCTTTTCCTTTGTAAACAGGAAACCCAGCACCAGCAATTTTAGTACCTAATTCAAAATCAATAATGTCGTATTTTTTTGCCAATTCCCAATGAGGAAGAGAATTTTCTCCTAAATCAGGAATATTTCCTTCACTAAAAATATTCTCATTATCTTCTTCTGATTTTCCTGCTTTTACACTTTCATGAGGCACATTTGGAATCTGATATAGAAGCGTTTGAAGTTCATCAGCAATCGCATTTGATTTTTCAGAAAGTTCTTTCGATTTTTCTTTTAACTGAA
This sequence comes from Flavobacteriaceae bacterium ASP10-09a, assembly GCA_000981625.1. Lineage (GTDB taxonomy): Bacteria > Bacteroidota > Bacteroidia > Flavobacteriales > Flavobacteriaceae > Polaribacter. The sequence goes on along the minus strand of LAQA01000045.1, from coordinate 33,284 downwards.
CGGTTCTTTCTTTTAAAATATTTGCTTTCTGTATTTCTCCAGATTTAAAAAAGTTTCCAATTTCTTTGGAGATTTTATTAGATTCAGCTAAAGTATTGTCTAATTGAACCTGTGTTTTTCTACGATTTTCGTCAGCAGATAAAACGTGTTCAATAATAGACTCAGCATTTGCGAAATTACGTTTTGCTAATCCTGCTAAAACAGTTTCTTTGTTTTCTCTAATAAAGTGTACTTGTAACATTTTTGCATGTTTTATAAGCCACAAATATACAGCAAGATTAAGACTTTACCAATGTAGATTTAGAGATTGTTTTTGAGATAATCTCTTGCCGTTTCTTCGTCTTTCTTTAGTTGAGAAACTAAAGAATCAATACCATCAAATTTTTGCTCATCTCTTAAAAAATAAATAAGTTCAATGGTTAAGTTCTGATGATACAAATCTTGGTTGAAATCGAAGAAATGAACTTCTATAGTTTGATGATTACCATTTACGGTGGGTCTATTTCCAATATTCATCATTCCAAAAACTATTTTTTTATGAATAGTTGACTTTACAACGTAAACCCCATTTTTAGGTATTAATTTATAGGTTTCTTTAATATCTATATTTGCAGTTGGATATCCAATTGTTCCGCCTAATTTTTTACCGTTTACAACAGTACCGTTTAGCATAAAACTATACCCTAAATAATTGTTTGCGGTTTTTAGATTTCCAGCTACTAAAGCGCGTCTAACTTTTGTAGAACTCACGGAAACAGTGTCTATATCTTGAGCAGGAATTTCTTCTACTTTAAAATTATATACGTGGCTATATTCTGTGAGTTGGGTAATGTTTCCTTCTCTGTTTTTTCCAAAATGATGATCATAGCCAATAATTAATTTAGAAATATTTAGTTGATTCACTAAAACATCTCGAACAAATTCTAGTGCCGACATCCTAGAAAATTCCTTACTAAAAGGATGAATAATTAAATAATCTAAACCTGTTTTCTCGAGTAAAACGGCTCTTTCTTCAATTGTATTAATTAATTTTAAAGAAGCGTCTTTTTGTAATACCATTCTCGGGTGAGGGAAAAAAGTTAGGACTACTGATTTTTTATTGGCTTTTTTAGCTTCTTTAACTAGTTTTTCAATAATTTTTTGATGCCCAAAATGAACACCATCAAAAGTGCCAATGGTAACATAAGTTTCATCTCTAACAGAAAAGTTTGAAGTATTTTGGACTATTTTCAAAAAAAAGAAATTTTGTAAAGTACAAATGTACAATAACTGTAATTGAAAATTAAAATAAAAGTGTTTCCATTTACAGACCTCATTATTTATTAAAAAAAGTCCGCATTATTCACAAAATGATAAAATTTTCACAGATATATTCATAAATTGAAAAAAAATTGTATTTTGCATCTAAGTTAACAAATAATTCAAATTATGATAAAAAAGATTTTACTTATTGCATTTATAGCTTTTAGTGGCTTAGCAATGGTAGCTCAAACTACTATTACAGGTACAGTTAAAGATGCTAAAACAGGAGACCTACTTCCTGGGGCAAATATTAAAATTTCTAGAAAAGCTGTTGGAACGAACACTGACTTTGATGGGAATTTTGTGTTAAAAGTAGCTGACACCCCACCTTTTACTTTAGAAATTTCTATGTTAGGTTTTAAAACTGAATCGGTAGAAATCACGAAGAACAATCAAAAAGTTGAGGTTAATTTAACTGAAAATGAAACTTCTTTAGATGAGATTGTTGTTTCTGCTTCTAGAACCCCAGAACGTATTATGGAATCCCCGGTTACCATAGAAAGAATGGATTCTAGAGCAATTAAAAACACATCTGCTCCCTCTTTTTATGATGGTTTAGAAAATTTAAAAGGTGTAGACGTCAATACAAATAGTTTAACGTTTAAATCTGTAAACACTCGTGGTTTTGCAACGTTTGCTAACACTCGTTTTATGCAATTGGTAGATGGTATGGATAATTCATCACCAGCATTAAATTTTGCTTTAGGAAATTTACTAGGAATGTCTGAATTGGACGTAAAAACAGTAGAGTTATTACCAGGAGCATCTTCTGCATTATATGGTGCAAATGCTTTTAATGGTATTATGTTTATGACAAGTAAAAGTGCTTTTGATGATCAAGGAATAAGCGTTTCTCTTAAAGGAGGTATTACGAGTCAAGATGCTGCTGGAGATAATGAATACAAAGATTTTAACATTAGAATAGCGCGCGCATTTTCTGATAAATTTGCAGCCAAAGCAACCTTATCATATTTAGACGGTACAGAATGGTATGCTACAGATTACAGAAACACTGCTAATGGAGAATATACCGCTGGAGATAGAGACTCTGACAGAAACTATGATGGATTAAATATTTATGGAGATGAAGTTTCTACAAATATTAGAGGGGTTGCACAAACTTTAGAAGGCTTAGGTCTTATTCCTGGAGGAGCTTCTGCACTTGTACCAAGTGAAAACATTAGTAGAACAGGGTATGATGAAAAAGATTTAATGACATATGAAGCTAGAAGTGTGAAATTTGGTACTTCTTTAAACTATCGTCCTTTTGGAAATGACCGTTTAGAAATTATATGGAATTCTAAATTTGGTGTTGGTAACACAATCTACCAAGGTGTAAATAGATACAATATTAAAGACTTTTTTATGGAGCAACATAAACTAGAAATTAAAGGGAAAAACTTCTTTGTTAGAGGATATATGACAAATGAAGACGCAGGTAATTCTTTTGATACACGTTTTGCTGCCATTAATATTAACAGAGCATGGAAAGACGATAGCACTTGGTTTGGACAATACACAGGTGCTTATTTACAAGGAACATTAGGAGGTTTAACTTCAGATCAGGCGCACGCTCTTGCAAGACAAACAGCAGAAACTGGTAGATTATTACCAGGAACAGCAGGTTTTCAAGAAGCTTTTGATACTGTAACTTCAGATCCAGACTTGGTAACAGGTTCTAAATTTCAAGATGCAACAAAATACTATCATGCAGATGCAAATTATAATTTTCAAGATTATATAGATTGGGCAGAAATTCAAGTTGGTGCGTCTTACAGATTGTACTCTTTAAATTCTAATGGAAGTATATTTACTGATTATGACGGTCCTATAGAGTATAATGAGTATGGGGTTTATTCACAGTTACAAAAGAAATTTTTAGAAGACGATCGTTTAAAATTTACTGCATCTATACGTTATGATAAAGCACAAAATTTTGACGGAAACTTTTCTCCAAGAATATCTTTAGCATATGCAGCAGGAGAAGATAAAAATCAAAACTTTAGAGCTTCTTTTCAAACAGGATTTAGAAATCCAACAACACAAGATCAATATATTGGTTTAAATGCAGGTAGAGCGTTTTTAGTAGGATCTGCACCTGATAACTTAGACAGGTATTTAACATCTCCTTTATCTGTTAGTGGAGCGGGTCAGAACTTTACAGGTTCGCCAACAATATCGCTTTCAGGAAGAGCGGCTTATGAAAATTCATTTTCGTTATCTTCAGTACTAGCTGGAGCTCCAACAAAATCGAATGTGTCTTTAGTAGCGCCAGAAAAAGTAACTGCTTATGAAATAGGGTATAGAGGGCTTTTAAATGCAGGAGAACAAAGATTTACTGTAGATTTAAGCGTGTACTATAATAGTTACGAAGATTTTATTTCTGGTAAAAACGTTGCTGTTCCATTTTATGGACAAGCAGATTTATCTGACACAGCACCGATTGGTCCTGGAGGAGCTCAAATTCCTATTGCTTTAGCAGCTTTAGGCGGTGGAGATTTTACTGTTTTTCAAACATATACTAATTCTGCAGCAGACATCAGTTCTTACGGAGCAACAATTGGTTTAAACACATCAGTTTTTGATGGCTTTAATTTAGGGTTAAATTATACATATGCTAAGTTTGATTTTGATCAATCTTCTGATCCAGATTTTGAAGCAGGTTTTAATACACCAGAACACAAAGTTAAATTACAATTTGGGAAAACTGAATTATTCAAAAACTTTGGTTTTAACGTAAATGTAAGATGGCAAGATGAATATTTATGGGAATCTAGTTTCTTAGATGCAACTATAGGAGCAAGAACAGTTGTTGATGCTCAAATAAATTATAGAATTCCTAATACCAAATCTGTGATAAAATTAGGTGGTGCAAACTTAATGGGGCAAGAATACTTAAGTGCGCCAGGAGTCGGTGCAATAGGGTCTCAATATTACCTTTCTTGGACAATTAATAACTAATAAAAAAAATAAAACATTTTATGAATACATATAAATATTTAGGATTGTTTCTTTTATCATTAAGCATTGTTTCTTGTGATGTTAATAATGAATTAGACGCAATTCCCGCAGAAGTAGAAGCAGTAGTTGCATTGGATACAAATGGTTTAGATCTTTCTAAATACATTTCAATTGGTGCTTCGTTTACAGCAGGTTATACAGATGGAGCAATGTTTATCGCAGCTCAAGAAAATTCTTTTCCAAATATTTTGGCTTCAAAATTCGGAACAGAATTTAATCAGCCTTTAATGGCTGATAATATTGGAGGATTGGTTTACGGAGGAACAGCAGTTCAGCCACCAAGATTTTATTTTAATGGTGCTGGTCCAGCTAGGTTAGATGCTTTACCAACAACCGAGTTAACAACTGTTCTTGCAGGACCTTTTAATAATTTTGGTGCTCCTGGAGCAAAAAGTTTTCATTTAGGAGTTGCTGGTTATGGACAATTAAATCCTTATTTTGGTAGAATGGCATCTAGTCCTGGAGCGTCTGTTATGGGTGATGCATTAGCTCAAAGCCCAACGTTTTTTACTTTATCAGAAATTGGTGGGAATGATGTTTTAGGTTATGCGCTTTCTGGAGGTTCAGGAGTAGATCAAACAGGTAACTACAACCCAGCTACTTATGGAGGTTCAGATATTACAGATCCTAATGTTTTTGCATCAGTTTTTAGCGGTATGGTTACTGCTTTAACGGCAAATGGAGCAAAAGGAGTTGTAGCAAATGTGCCTTACATTACAGATTTAGCAAACTTTACGACGGTACCTTATAACCCAGTACCGTTAGATGCAGCTACAGCTGGAGCAGTCAATGGAGCATATGCACCTTATAATGGCGGAATTCAACAAGCTTTTGGTTTTTTGGTTGCTTACACGCCGATGACTCAAGAAATGGCTGACGCTGAAATAGCTAAAAGAACAATTAATTTTTCTGAAGGACAAAATGCGGTTGTTATTGTGGATGAAGATTTAACAGATTTAGAAGCTTTAAACCCTGCATTTGCTGGATTAAAGCAATACAGACATGCAACTTCTGATGATTTATTATTATTAGCGAGTTCTACCGTTATTGGTACAACAGTTGGAGGTAACCCACAATTAATTAACGGAGTAACAGTGCCTTTAGCTGATAATTGGGTTTTAACACCGCAAGAACAGGCTTCTATAATGATGGCTACTGATGCTTATAACACAACTATAGCTGCGGTTGCAAGTTCAAACCCAAATGTTGCTTTAGTAGATTTTAAAGGTGTTTTAACAGAAGCCTCTACCGGTATTATGTTTGATAATTATACGATGAATACTAGCTTAGTAACAGGAGGGTTAGTGAGTTTAGATGGAGTTCATTTAACAGCTAGAGGATATGCTTTAATGGCAAACAAAATGTTAGCAGCAATTGATGCAGAATTTGGTTCTAATTTTACTTTAGCTACTGATGGCTTAGCTAAAGCAGGAGATTATCCTACAAACTATTCTCCAGCATTGAGATAGTCTTTTAAGATTTTAAGTAATAAAAAAGGTTGAGAATAATTCTCAACCTTTTTTATTTTAAATATTTATGATGTTTTATGAAAGCATCATTTGTGCTCTTTTAATACCTGCTACCAAAATATCAATTTCTTCTTTTGTATTGTAAAAAGAAAAGGAAGCTCTTACGGTTCCTGGAATTTTATAAAAGTCCATAATAGGCTGTGCACAATGATGACCTGTTCTTACAGCAATGCCTAATTTGTCTAAAATTGCACCCATATCGTAGGGATGAATTCCTTTAATATTAAAAGAAATTACAGCTGTTTTTTTACCTGTAGTTCCGTAAATTCTAAGACCCTCAATTTTTAAAAGTTCTTGTGTTCCGTATTTTAAAAGTTCGTCTTCATAGGAAGCAATGTTTTCAAAACCTACAGTGTTCATATAATCTAAGGCTACTCCAAAAGCAATTCCTCCACAAATATTTGGAGTTCCAGCTTCAAATTTATGAGGCAAA
>LAQA01000045.1:12786-26945 GCA_000981625.1 Flavobacteriaceae bacterium ASP10-09a | reverse complement strand
TCTAACCATTCTTGCTTTCCATATAAGAAACCAACACCTGTTGGTCCACATAATTTATGAGCAGAAGCCACATAGAAGTCGGCATTTAATTTTTGCACATCAGGTTTTATATGTGGTGTTGCCTGTGCTCCATCAATTAAAACAGCAGCACCAATTTTATGTGCAGCATCAATAATTTCTTCTATTGGGTTTAAGGTTCCTAATGCATTAGAAACATGATTGCAAAAAACTAATTTTGTTTTTTTATTTAAAAGTTGGTGATATGTTTCCATATCTAAAGAACCTTCTTCAGTCATTGGAATCACTTTTAAAATAGCGCCTGTTTTTTCGCACAACATTTGCCAAGGAACAATATTTGAATGATGTTCTAAAGCGGATACAATAAGCTCGTCACCTTTGTTTAAAAGGGATGTAAACCCAGATGCAACAATGTTTATACTATGTGTAGTACCAGCTGTTAAAATTATTTCATATGCTTCTTTTGCATTAAAGTGCTGTTGAATTTTAATACGTGCTCCTTCATATTTATCAGTTGCTTCTTGACTTAACGTGTGCACACCTCTATGAATATTTGAATTGTAATTACTATAATAGTCTACAATAGCATCAATAACGATTTGTGGTGTTTGTGAAGTGGCAGCATTATCAAAATAGACCAAAGGTTTTCCGTGAACAGTTCTTTTAAGAATGGGGAAATCTTCTCGAATTTTATCAACATTAAACATAAAAATGATTTTAAGATACAAAGATAAACCTTGCATTTTTAAAGTTGTAAAAAAGTCAATATGAATTTCTTATTTTTACATCATTAAATATGATAAATTAATGAAAAAGTTAAAAATATTTCTATTAATATTATTGGCTATTATTATAGTTGCAGTTATTTATAATTATCCAAAACTTAATATTATAGCTGGTTATTCTGCAAAAAGTACAGCTTCTTCTGTTTTTCTTGCAAATAGAACTCTTGAATTTACAAATAAAACCGACACTAATTTTTCTCCGATATATTTAGCTAGTGATGAGGTTAATACGGATAAAAAACTTACCACTTCCAGTGTTTTAGGTTTATTAACTAGAAAAGCGTTTTACAGAGATGGTTTAGGAAGTGTTCTAGCTTTAAGGGATGATGATATAAATAAAAAACATATAGTACCAAAAAGAGAATTAGCGAATAATTCAACTCCTTTTCCTTACGGAAATGCACCACAAAAAGACACACTTTTTAACAATATAGATTATTCAAAATTAAACGAAACCTTAGAGGTTTTGTTTGATTCTGTAAATCAAACTAGAGCGGCAGTTGTGGTATATAAAAATCAAATCATAGCAGAACACTATGCAGATGGATTTAATCAGGATTCAAAAATTTTAGGCTGGTCTATGACTAAAAGTATTGTAAGTACTTTGTTTGGTGTTTTAGAATATCAAAATAAAATAAATGTATTTGATAAAGCGCCTTTTGTCGAATGGGAAAATGACGAAAGAAAAGAAATTACCATTCATAATTTACTGCAAATGAACACTGGTTTAGAATGGGATGAAGATTATAATACCCTTTCTGATGTTTCTAAGATGTTGTTTTTAGAGAGAGATATGACTAAAAGTCAAATTAATAAGCCATTGGTTGGTAAGCCTAACGAAGCTTGGTATTATTCATCAGGAACTACAAATTTGCTGTCAGGTATTTTACGTCAACAATTTAAAACACATCAAGAATATTTAGATTTTTGGTATGTAGATTTAATTGATAAAATCGGGATGAATTCTATGATTGTAGAAACAGATTTGGCAGGTAATTATGTAGGCTCTTCTTATGGATGGGCTACTGCTAGGGATTGGTCTAAATTAGGTTTGTTGTATTTACATAATGGAAATTGGAATGGAGAAAAGTTGTTTACGAAAGAATGGGTGAAATACGCTACGACACCAACTCCAACTTCAAAAGGTTGGTATGGTGCCCAGATTTGGTTAAATGCCGGAAAAAGATATCCTAACACACCAAAAAACATGTATTCTTTTAATGGATATCAAGGTCAGAATGTATATGTTTTGCCAGATCAAGACTTAGTAGTTGTAAGAATGGGGCTAACTAAAAATGCAGATGTTGATGCTCTTTTAAATGGAATTATTAAAAGCATTAAATAATACGACTTAAAATAAAAATATTAAGATTTAATAATCAGATAACTAACTAATCTTTTTCTTTAATTAAGCTTAAAAATATAGCTACAATTCCGAATCCAATTGTAATATAAGAAATGCTGTTGTTTTGTATTTTTACTAAATCTAGACTTACTTTAGAAATTTCTGTTTTAGGTATAATCATTGTGCAAATCCCGTAGATTAGTAAAATAATTCCGGCAATTAGTAATACCGTTTTAACCGTTCTGTTCATCCCTTTAATTTTTATTAAAGTTACAAAAAAACCACGCAAATTGCGTGGTTTATATATTATCTAAAATTTGATTCTAATAGTTACAAATCGAAACCAATATTTACACCTAATTTATCCGCAATTAATTTGGTAATTCTAGATTTTACTTCTGGTATTTTCACACTTTCTAAAACCGTGTTTGCAAAAGCATACATTAATAAAGCTTTTCCTTCTTTTTCTGGAATTCCACGTTGTTGCATGTAAAATAATGCATCATTATCAAGTTGTCCAATAGTACATCCATGAGAACATTTTACATCATCAGCAAAAATTTCTAGTTGAGGTTTTGCATTTATTGTAGCTCTATCACTAATTAAAACATTATTGTTTTTTTGATACGCATTGGTTTTTTGAGCTTCTTTATCTACAATTACTTTTCCATTAAACACACCTGTAGAACGCTCGTCAAAAATTCCTTTATAATCTTGATGACTCTCACAATTTGGTTCTATATGATGTACTAAAGTATGATGATCTACATGTTGTTTACCTTCAATAATGGTAATTCCTTTTAAAATAGAGTCGATGTGCTCTCCTCTTTGATAAAAGTTTAAATTGTTTCTAGTGATGTTTCCTCCGAAAGAAAAAGTATGGACAGAAACAATACTATTTGATTTTTGTTCGATATAAGAATTATCTACCAATGAAGCATTTTTGTCATCGTTCTGAATCTTATAAATATCTATAGTAGCATCTTTTGCTGCAAAAACCTCAGTGACCGAATTTGTTAAAACAGAGTTTGAAGTTAAACTTTGGTGGCGTTCTATAATCTGAACATGAGCATTTTGCTCAACTACGATTAAGTTTCTTGGTTGCAACATTGTTGCAGTTTCAGAACCTGTCGTAAAATTGATAATCTGAATCGGCTTCTCTACTTCGATATTTCTAGGAATGTAGATGTATGCTCCTTCGTTTGCAAAAGCAGTATTTAAAGACGTTAAATTGTCTTTTTTAGCGATCTTATTGAAGTAATTTTCAATAACAGCTTTGTATTTTGGTTTTATTAATGCAGCAGACATTAAGCAAACATCAAAAGTATCATGGGTGCTTTCAGAAAGGAAAGAACTATATCTACCGTCAATAAAAACAAGCTTATATGTGTCTATATCGTGTATAAAATACTTTTGTACATCAGATAATTGAATCCCATTATCCTTGTTTGGAAAAATGCTATAATCCTGCTTTAAAACTGAGTTTAAAGAAGTGTACTTCCAATCTTCCAGCTTCTTAGTAGGAAAACCTAAATCTTCAAAATTTTGAAACGCTTTTGAACGAATTTCATGAATATCTGAATTCGTATCTACATCGTTTTCAAATGCTACGTATGATGATAATAATTTATCTTTTAATTCCATTTACTTTCGTTTTAAAGTTGAAAGTTTTTAAGGTTTTTAAAGTTTCGTTTTACGATACTTTATTACCTATCCAACTTTTTATACTTTTTACTTTTAAACTTTTTTACTGAACAAGTTCTTGCTTAATCCAATCATACCCTTTTGCTTCTAATTCTAAAGCCAAAGAAGCATCACCTGTTTTTACGATTTTTCCGTCGTATAAAACGTGTACAAAATCAGGAACTATATATTCTAATAAACGTTGATAATGGGTTATTACAATAACCGCATTGTCTTTAGACTTTAACTTGTTTACACCGTTTGCCACAATTCTTAAAGCATCAATATCTAAACCAGAATCAGTTTCATCTAAGATGGCTAATTTTGGCTCTAACATTGCCATTTGAAAAATTTCGTTACGTTTTTTCTCTCCTCCAGAAAACCCCTCGTTTAAAGAACGAGATAAAAATTTACGGTCTATTTCTAATAATTCTGATTTTTCACGAATCATTTTTAACATGTCTTTTGCAGGCATGTCTTCTAAACCTTTTGCTTTACGAGTTTCGTTGATAGCGGTTTTTATAAAGTTAGTTACAGAAACCCCAGGAATTTCTACAGGATACTGAAATGATAAAAACACACCATTATGCGCTCTTTCTTCAGGTGCTAACTCACTAATGTCCTCACCATTTAATTCAATTATTCCGTCAGTAACTTCATACTCATCTTTACCTGCGACAATGTTTGCTAATGTGCTTTTTCCTGCTCCATTTGGCCCCATTATTGCATGTACTTCGCCTGCTTTAACTTCTAAATTCAATCCTTTTAAAATCGACTTATCTTCTATAGAAGCGTGTAAATTGTTAATTTTTAACATGATATAAATATCTTATTTTTTTAATAATTTTTGTAATTTTCAAGTGTTTCCAAAGTAATTATAGAACGCTCTATTTAACCGACTGAACCCTCTAAACTAATTTCCAATAATTTTTGAGCCTCTACAGCAAATTCCATTGGTAATTTATTTAAAACCTCTTTACTAAAACCGTTTACGATTAGTGCGATTGCTTTTTCAGTATCAATTCCACGTTGATTACAGTAAAATAATTGCTCTTCACCAATTTTACTCGTAGTTGCTTCATGTTCTACTTGTGCTGATTTATTTTTAACTTCTATGTATGGAAACGTATGTGCTCCACAATCATTTCCCATTAATAAAGAATCACACTGTGAAAAATTACGAGCGTTTTCTGCTCTCGCATTTATTTGGACCAAACCTCTATACGAATTTTGAGATTTACCTGCAGATATTCCTTTAGAAATAATAGTAGATTTGGTGTTTTTCCCCAAATGAATCATTTTTGTTCCTGTATCTGCCTGCTGATGATTATTTGTTACTGCAATCGAGTAAAATTCACCAATAGAATTGTTTCCTTTTAAAATACAACTTGGGTATTTCCAAGTTATTGCAGAGCCTGTTTCTACTTGAGTCCAAGAAATTTTTGCATTCGTTTCACACAAACCACGTTTGGTTACAAAATTATAAACCCCACCTTTTCCTTCTTTGTTTCCAGGATACCAATTTTGCACCGTAGAATATTTAATTTCTGCATCATCCATTGCGATAAGTTCTACAACTGCCGCATGTAACTGATTTTCATCTCTACTTGGCGCTGTACAGCCCTCTAAATAAGAAACATAGCTGTCTTTATCTGCGACAACAAGTGTTCTTTCAAACTGTCCTGTTCCACCTTCATTAATTCTAAAATAGGTAGATAATTCCATCGGACAACGAACGCCTTTAGGTATATAACAGAAAGAACCATCAGAAAAAACCGCTGAATTTAATGCAGCATAGAAATTATCAGTTGTTGGCACAACCGTTCCTAGATATTTTCGAACTAATTCTGGATGTTCTTGGATTGCTTCAGAAATTGGCATAAAGATAATACCCTTTTCACCTAACGTTTTCTTAAAAGTAGTTGCTACAGAAACAGAATCTATTACAATATCAACAGCAACATTAGCTAGCTTTTTTTGTTCATCTACAGAAATCCCTAAACGCTTAAACGTATCTAGTAATTCCGGATCTACTTCATCCAAGGAATTTAATTTTGGTTTTGCTTTTGGTGCTGAGTAATAGGCGATATCTTGAAATTTTGGCTTTGTGTAATTCACATTTGCCCATTCTGGCTCGTCCATTTTTTCCCAAACACGATACGCTTCTAAACGCCAATTAGTCATCCATTCTGGCTCGTTTTTCTTTTTAGAAATTGCACGAACTACATCTTCACTTAAACCTTTCGCAAAAGTTTCACTTTCTATATCTGTATAAAAACCATATTCATATTCTTTGGTTTTTAATTCTTGTTCTAAATCGTCTTCTGTGTATTTACTCATGTTTTTTCATTTTTTTCTCCTTCTCTTTTGGGAAGATTAGGATTAATTTTTTTTAGAGTGAAAATGATTCCCCACAACCACAAGTTCTATTTGCGTTTGGGTTGTTAAATACAAATCCCTTTCCGTTTAAACCTCCAGAATATTCTAAGGTGGTGCCAACTAAATATAAAAAACTCTTTTTGTCAACAATAATTTTTACATTATTTTCTTCAAAAAGCTTGTCGTTTTCTGCTTGTTTATTATCAAAAGTTAAATCGTAAGATAAACCCGAACAACCACCACTTTTTACTCCAACTCTCACAAAATCTGTTATTGCGTCAAAGCCGTCATCAGTCATTAATTCGATGACCTTTTTCTTTGCCGTATCTGATACTTTTATCATAATTTTTTAATCTAAATTTAATCTAAATAGTATGCAAATATACAATATAAGTAGGATAATAGTACAAAGTTATATTATCAAATGTGATGAAGCAATTGGTTTTATCGATTACTTTTGAAAGTTTTGATTATTGATGAAATCGAAATCAGAAAGGGATAATAAAAAGGCCTTCAAATCTGCTTTTTCTTGGGTTGATAAATCAACCCCTCCTTGATTTACTTTCTTCATTAAAGGATCTATGGTAGATGAGGGCTGTAAGCCTTCTGAATAATGATTAATAACTTCTTCTAGCGTTGCAAATCGACCATCATGCATGTAAGGTGCTGTAAATGCTAAGTTTCTTATTGATGGAGATTTAAATTTACCGTTATCTGAAGGGTCTCCAGTTACTGCACCTAAACCAATATCTACAAAAGTAGCGTCTAAGCCATTGTTATGAAATTTGTTATCCGACCAAATTGGGTTATTGTTACTTCCGTGACAATGAAAACAATCGCCTTTTGCCTCATCCATAAAAACGTTAAACCCATTTTCTTCTTCAGGGGTTAAAATTGTTTCTCCTTTTAAATATTGATCAAATTTCGAATTACCAGAAATAAGTGTTCTTTCAAATTGAGCAATTGCCTTCGTGACCAATGTAGAGTCTATTTTTGAGGTTCCAAATGCTTGTATAAACAAGGTTGGGTATTCTGAATGCTGCCGTAATTTTTCGGCAATAATAGTCCAGTTTGCATGCATTTCTACTGGATTCGTTATAGGCTCAAGTGCTTGATTCTCTAAACTGAATTCTTTTCCATCCCAAGCAAAGCGTTCATCAAAGTTCCAGGCTAAGTTAAATAAAGGCATTGCATTTCTTGTTCCTAAAAAGCCATCAATTCCGTCACTAAATTGTTGATTGTCTGTAAATGCTTTTTGAGGATTATGGCAACTAGCACAAGATTGTGTTTCATCACCTGATAGTATTTTATCAAAAAATAATTTTTTTCCTAAAGCAACTCCTTCTTCTGTTAAAGGGTTGTTTGCTGGTATTACGGGGGCAATTAACTTGTTTGCAAAAAGTGTTGGAATTTCTAAATTGTATGGAATTGGCGTATAAATATCTTCTTCTTTGGACGTGCAGTTCGTTAGAAGAAAAAAGAAAAAAAAGAAAAAAAACGTATTTTTCATGTTACTCTATTTGTCATTTAAAGGGGTGAGATATCTTTCTTTAAAGGGTATATTTATTTAGTCATACTTCTTTTGGAAGGACGTTTTTAATTTATTTCACCTAATGAAAAAACGGATGTACCATTTGCACTCATCATTTTTTGGGCTTCAAAATTAGGCATCAAAACTGAATTTAGTTCATTTAAATTCCAAGTATTTGGATTTTTAAACCATTCCGCAATGTTCATTTTAATTTCAATTGATGTATCGTCCTTGATTTCTATAATACCTAAATGAACTTCAAAAGAAGTGTCTTGAAATATTAAATTAGTAGAATCTGTTTTGTTTACAGCTCTTATTGTATGATAGTTGAAGTTTGCATCTTGATTGCTATTGTTTTTGTATTTGCCGTCGAATTGCATGTAATGATAACCACCACCTAACATTGCTGGAACATTAAAAGAAACTGAATTCAAATCTTGATAAATTCCGTCCGTATTATCTAAATCTGCAAAACCAAATGTAAATTTCAAGAAAGTTGAACCTTGAGGAATTTGTTCTAAAATGATCTCTGAACCGAAACTTTCTTCACTATTTATTAAATGATAGTCTTTGATTGTATTTCCAATTGAAATATTAGAAAGCAAATATCTTAAACGGTTTATACTGATAGATTCTCCATTTTGAGTTGTAAACTTAAAGTCATTGAAATCTGCTGAAGTTAAGGGAACTCCATCCCAATTTTGGGTAAATTTTAGTGTGACATTTACAGGTTCAAAATTTACACAGCAGTCTTTTTCATCAATACAGGACAAGAATGAGATTATGATGCACAATAAACCAATTATTTTCTTCATTTTTTTACTTTATTTTGATGATTAACCCATCTGAAAAGCCTTTGTTTTCTGAAACATCTCCATCGGTACTATTGCTTTCGCCAACGGCTATAATTGTTTTATTATTGAGTTCTACTGCATCATATAAAAAATCGATTTCTGAACCACCAACTATTTCTTGCCAGTCTATTTCTCCAGATGAATTTACTTTAAGAATCCAAGCATCATTTTGACCTTGGTTTGTAAAACCTGCATTCGAACTTCTGGAGCTTCCTGCAATTACAAATCCATGATCTTGTGTCTTGAAAATAGAGCGTGCAACATCAAAACTACTTGCTCCAATTGTTTTTTCCCAAATTAGAGATCCATCAGTAGCGATTTTTATCATCCATAAATCTGCTGCTCCATTGTTCGTTGAGACATCAATATTTGAACTTCGTGTATCACCAACAATCATAAAGTTACCATCATTTGTTGCCGTAATTGCTCTAGGTTCATCAATTTCTGAACCTCCAAAATTCTGTTCCCAAATTAGAGTTCCATTACTAGAAATTTTAAGAATCCAAAAATCGTATGTTCCTTTATTATTAGAAATATTAAAATCTTCACTGTCAGAAGAAGCTGCTATTATGTACTCATTACTCGAAGTTTCTACAACTCCAAAAGGAGTATCAGTAAAAGATCCCCCAAAATATTTACTCCATTCTAAAGTACCATTTGATGATAATTTTAATACCCAAATATCACCACCTGAATGCTTTTGAGCGCTTTTAGAGTTTCCTTGACCTCCAGAGGCAGAAACATCTAGAACACCTGTTAAAAGAAATCCGTTATCTGCTGTATTTGTTAAAGAAATACCCTTATCTGAGCCAGAAAAACCAAAACTTTTTTCCCACAAAACGGCTCCTTCAGCAGTAATTTTAAGAATCCAAAAATCATGTGAACCTGCATTTTGGCTTACATCTAAATCTGAGCTACTTGAAGCCCCTAAAACAGCAAATCCACCATCATTTGTGGCCACAATATCAACTCCTCTATCGTCATTAGAACCGCCAAACGTTTTATTCCAAAGTAATTGGTCTTCGGATGAAAATTTCATCACCCAAAAATCAAAACTTTCATTGCTTTTATCGATAATATCAAAATCGTTGCTTTGTGTATAACCAAGAACAGCATAACCACCATCATTTGTGGCAACAATAGAGTTTATGGCATCGTTCTTAGAACCTCCAAAAGTTTGAATTGTGTTTATAACAACTTCAGGAGCTGTTCCAACATCTTCTTTAGAGCAGTTACATAAAAAAAAGAGCAGCGTTATGTAGCAGAGTTTTTTCATGTAAAAATTAAGAACCTGATTTTCTTATGACAAAAAAACCGCGATTAATATCACTTATAATAATATTTCCACTAGGAAAATAAGGATATACATTCCATACACCATTAAATGCGGAATTATCATTTTCTGGATATGTATCAAAATACCCTATTTCTGAAATTGATTTATTCTCGATATTAGAAAGGTCTAGCATTCTTACTCCTGCTGTATAATTTGCCTGATAATAAGTATTGCCTTTTACATAACCGTTGTGATCTATAGCGGCAGAGTTTCCTAAATAATCAAAATGATGCAAAGGATTGTCTAAATCGGTAAAGTCTAAAATAACACTTCTTGTATTTATACCTTTTCTCAATTCATCTAATTCATCCCCTAAAATAAAATATTTAAAATCTTCTGTAAACCAACCTTGATGCGTGTACTCTACATTTGTGTAGCTGATTGATGATAATTTTATAGGGTTGCTTTTATCGGTAATATCTACAATTACAACTTCTATTTCATTACTACCAATTAGAATCTCTTTTCCAACATGTTCTGTGTCTGGACCGTTATAAGTTACGACTTGCGCATCATGAGAATAATTAATAAAACCACCTTCATCAACAGGATTTAAGGGGTCTTGAACATTAATAAACAAAGGGCCACCTTTATAGGTTCCGTTTCGACTTGTTCCAACAGGATAGACATAATTTTCGGACTCATTTATAACAATGTTATGTGCACTTCCAAAGTCAGTATAATCAAAATCGCTTTGAAACTCTATAGGAGGATTTGCAACATCTCTTAATTTCTCTAAATTAAAAACCTGCATCCCGTGATTTGCAGCTTCACTAACAATATACGCTACTGAATTATGAACTTTTACATCTCTCCAGGAACTACTTACTGTTCTGGTTGGCAAAGTACCAAGTATTACAACATCAGTTGGGTTTGTTATGTCAATAAAAGTGATGCCTTTATTACTACCCATTAAAGCATATTCTTTGTTGTCTAAAGGATCTGTCCAACCCCAACAATCATTTCCTGCTGTGCCGATAATTCCTGGGGTATCGTCAATTATTTCAAAAGGAATATGCGCTAGTAAATCGTAATCATTACATGGGTATTCTCCAGCAAACCCATTTTCACATTTTTCAAGAGGAATGATCACTATTGCTTCTTCATTAGGAATAAAAATACTGTCTTTGGAGCAGCTTAGTGCTAAAACGAAAATTAATAAAAACATTTTTTTAAGCATTCTTTTTATCATTTAATTATAAGTTTAATTGTTCCTAGGTTATTAATTTTTATCAGATAAACACCTTTTTTAATACCGATAGTATTTAAAACGTAGTTGTTACTATTAATATTATTCTGTTCTAAAATCTTTTGCCCTAACAAAGAAAAAACTTGGACACTTTTTATAACTTGATTATTAGAAGCTCTTATAGTTGTTTTTGTGGATGTTGGGTTTGGATATATAGAAAAATCCCTTTTTAAATCCAGGTTTTCTAGATTTAATGTTTCACTTTTTCTAACTACAAAAAGACCTCTTTCGATGTCGTTAATAATAATATTTCCACTTGCGAAGTAGGGATAAACACTCCAAGCGCCATTAAAACTTGTTCCGTTATTATTAGGATACGTATCAAAATAGCCAACTTCTGTCATAGAATCTGTTGCAGCACTAATGTTTGTAATGTCTAAAATTCTTAATCCTGCTCTATAATTTGCCATGTAATAAAGATTTCCTTTTACATATCCATTATGATCTATTGCTGCAGAAGCTCCATAATAAGTTGATGATAAAAAAGGATTGTCTAGACTTAAAAAATCAAAAACCAATGTTCTTGTGTTCATGCCGAAGGTTTGTTCATCAGTTTCATCACCTAAAATAAAATAACGCTGATCTTCTGTAAACCAACCTTGATGCGTATAACCAATTTGAGAATAGTCAATTTCAGCTATTTTTATAACATTGTTTTTATCTGTAACATCTAAAATTGTAATTTTATCTTCATTACTACCGATATAAATTTCTTTTCCAGTATAATTTGAATCAGGCCCCGTGTAGTTAATTACCTGAGCATCATGAGAGTAATTGTCTAAGGAATAGCTGTCCATTTTTACAGGTGACTTAGGGTCAGAAATATCAACAAAAATAGGACCACCGTTAGAAATTCTGCTACCTGAAGTATTTTTACATCCAACTAAATATGCAATTCCTGTGTTTTCGTTAATTACGATGTTATGACAACTTCCTAAATCATCGGTATTGTAAATAGTGTCGGCTGTAAAAACTTGAGCAGTTGTAATTCCTCTTAATTTTGTTAGATCAAAAACCTGCATACCATGAGCGCCTACATTATCTGCGACAATAAAAGCATGATTACTATATACTTTTACGTCTCTCCAATAATTATTTCCAGCATTAGAATCTAATCTTCCTAAAAAAATCGGATTTACAGGGTCTGTTACATCTACAAAAGCAGTACTATTTGTCATCGCTGCAATTGCATACTCTTTACCAGTTGTGCTGTCAGTCCAACCCCAAATATCACTTCCCTCAGGATTACCATTCGTATTTGCTAAAATATCTACAGAAATATTAGACATTAAATCATAATCATTACAAGGGTATTCTCCAGCAAAACCATCTTCACAAGGTGTTTGTGAAACAATTATATGTGATAAGAAAAGAAGTATAATTGTTGTTTTTTTCATCTAGGTTTAAGTTGTTTAATCAAAGGTACTATTTTATCTTAAAGATTGATAAACATCTCTGTTAAAGTACTTCTGTAATCTTTAAGATTGTACCTATCTTTGCAAGATGTTAGAAGATAAAAATACACAAAAGACATCGTTAGCAGAACTAGGAGAGTTTGGCTTGATCAAGCACATTACAAAATACTTTAAAGTTGAAAATTCGTCAACAGTAAAAGCTATTGGAGATGATGCAGCAGTTTTAGATGCATCAGAAAAACAAACTTTAGTTACAACAGATTTGTTAATAGAAGGTGTGCATTTCGATTTAAGCTATATGCCACTCAAGCATTTAGGGTATAAAGCTGTGATGGTTAATTTATCTGATGTGTATGCAATGAACGGAGCTGCAGAACAAATTACAGTTTCTATTGCGGTTTCTAATCGGTTTTCTTTAGAAGCAATTGAAGAATTGTATGCAGGAATTCAGCTTGCTTGTGAAACGTATAATGTTGATTTAGTTGGTGGAGATACAACATCATCAACCAAAGGTATTTTAATTTCTGTAACTGCAATTGGTAAAGCGAACAAAGAAGATATTGTTTATAGAAATACAGCAAAAGAAACCGATTTAATTGTGGTTACTGGCGATTTAGGTGCTGCTTATTTAGGCTTACAAGTTTTAGAAAGAGAGAAACAAGTTTTTAAAGTGGACCCAAATAATCAACCAGATTTAGATAATTACACCTATTTAATTGAGCGTCAATTAAAACCAGAAGCACGTAAAGATATTGCTGGTTTCTTAAAAGAATTAAAAATTAAACCAACGGCTATGATTGATGTTTCTGATGGATTATCTTCAGAACTTTTTCATATTTGTACACAGAGTAAAGTAGGTTGTAAAATTTATGAAGATAAATTGCCTTTAGACCCGCAAGTAATTTCTGCTTGTGAAGAATTTGAGTTAGATTCTACGATGGTGGCTTTAAGTGGAGGTGAAGATTATGAGCTTCTATTTACAGTACCAATTGCAGATTTTGAAAGCATAAAAGGAAATCCTAATTTTTCTATTATAGGTCATGTTACTGCTGAAAACCAAGGGTTAAATTTAATTACAAGAGCGGGTCAAGAAATTGAGTTAAAGGCGCAAGGTTGGAATTTAACTAAAGAAGTATAAAAAATACATAAACGAATATATAAAAACGCGCAAATTTAAAATTTGCGCGTTTTGTTTTTTTAAAAGGGCTTATTTAATGTTGAGGTATACTGTTCGGTACGTTGATTAAGTACTAAAGTTCGCAAATAAACGATTTGTTAATAATTAATTTTATGTGGTACTCTGCTTTCGTTTCTAATTTTTATTATTCCATTGCGTCCTTGTCTTTCTTATACTATTAGATTTATTGTATTCTTAAATTTGGCTTCTAATTTCAAAGAAGATTTACAGGGAATTATATTGTCTTTGTTTTCGTAAAAGATTGTAATG
Organism: Flavobacteriaceae bacterium ASP10-09a; assembly: GCA_000981625.1. GTDB lineage: Bacteria > Bacteroidota > Bacteroidia > Flavobacteriales > Flavobacteriaceae > Polaribacter. Next base: position 12,903 of record LAQA01000045.1, on the reverse strand, counting down.
GGTATCTTACTGTTTTTTAAATATTCATTTGTAGCTAAATTTTATTTCAAAATACAAATCTGAATAAATGTAAAACGCTCACGCGTTAATTATTCCTTTTAGGAAATTCAAGAGTTT
>LAQA01000045.1:7747-12649 GCA_000981625.1 Flavobacteriaceae bacterium ASP10-09a | reverse complement strand
GGTTAAAGCGTCACTTAAAGCCAATTTATTTTCAATATGGCCCATATGCCCATCAGGGAAAACAATAATTTTTGAATTCGTTTTTTCAGCCTCTTTCAAAGAAGTTTTAAAATCTAAAACAGGGTCTTTTTCACCAATAATTAATAGCTTTTTAAAAGTGTTTTCAGTTAAAATATGGTTTCTATTTACACGCAACTGCATGCCTTCTTGCGCCGCAATATAACCTTGCACAGGTGTTTTTAAAGCTTCAGAGATTGCCAATTCCATTTCTTCTTTAAATATAGTTTTACTTTTTGGACCAAACAAATTGGCAAAAGACATACGTACCATATTTGTGAAGTTATTGGATATCATTTTGTTGGCACGTAAACGCAATGATTTGCGTTCTGAATTGTCTTCATTAGAAGTAGCGTTCATTAAACAAAGCCCTTTTACTTTCTGTGGATGTTGTTCTGCAAAAGCCAAGGCAACATAACCTCCCAATGAATGCCCAACTAAAATACATTTTCTAATTCTTAATTCTTTTAAAACCGCTGCAATGGTTTCTGCAAATAACTCCATAGAATGCACATAGCCTAAACAATCAGATTTTCCATGACCTAACAAATCAATGGTAATTACCCTGTTTCTTTTGCTAAGTTCTGGAGTAATTTTATCCCACATTGTGGAATTCTCTAAAAACCCATGAATTAGAACAACAACGGTTCCTTTTCCCTGATCAGTATAAAAAATAGCAGCGTTTTTATAATCTAAAATCATAGAAACAAAGATACCATTTGATTCGTTTTTAGAATCTTAAAACATGATAAACTATTTACTATATTTGAGGTCAAATCAACAAAACCATCTTATGTTTTTTAAGAAAACAGCTCTTCTTGTTCTATTTTTAGTTTCCTTAACCACAAACGCTCAAATTGAGCCTGAAAAACTAGATGATTTAATAGTAAAGACTTTAAAAACTTTTGAAGTCCCAGGGATTTCTGTCGGAATTATAAAAGACGGAAAAATTGTCTATGCAAAGGGTCATGGAGTTCGTTCTCTAACCAATAAAAAAGGCATGAACGAGAATACTTTGGTTGGTGTTGCTTCCAATAGTAAGGGTTTTACTTGCTTTGCTTTAGCAATGATGGTAGATGCAGGAAAACTAAATTGGGATGATAAAGTAAGAAAACATATCCCGGAATTTCGATTGAAAGACGCTTGGGTTACCGAGCAATTTACAGTTCGTGATTTGGTTACTCATAGAAGTGGTTTAGCACTAGGAGCAGGAGATTTAATGTTTTTCCCAGAAGGGAATGATTTTACAATAAAAGATATTATAAATAATGTAAAATACTTAAATCCAGTAAGTTCATTTAGAAGTGAATTTAAGTACAATAATAATATGTTTATTATTGCTGGCGAAGTTTTAAAACGTGTAAGTGGTCTTTCTTGGGCAGAATTTATTGAAACTAAAATTATGAAACCTGTTGGAATGCTCAACAGCAAAGGTTCTTATAATAGAGTAATGAATAAAACCAATATTATTGATGCACATACAAGAGCAGACGGCAAAGTAATTCAAATCCCGCATGATTGGAGCGCAACCGCAAATGCTGCTGGCGGAATTATGAGTAACATAAAAGATATGCTTACTTGGGGCAAATTTTTAATGAATGACGCTGTTACTGAAAATGGTAATCGCTTACTAAGCAAGAAACAATTTCATGAATTATGGCAATTGCAAACGCCTTTAAAAGTTAGAAAAAACGATGCATATAATTCTAATTTTAAAGGGTATGGTTTAGGATGGTTTTTAACGGATGTAAAAGGCGGGCATAAGCAAGTATATCATACAGGTGGTTTGTTAGGTACAGTTACTCAGTTTACGATGATTCCTGATTTAGATTTGGCAATTGTCGTATTAACGAATCAAATGAATGGAAGCGCATTTAATACGATTACCAACACGATAAAAGATAGTTATTTAGGTTACGAAGATAGAAATTGGTTAAAAAGTTACGGAGACAGAAATACCAATTATTTAAAATATAATGATAGCATAAAAGCAACTGTTTTTAATAAAGTTGCAATTGCTAAAACCAATAAAAACCTACCAAAACCAGTACAAATTATTGGGATTTATAATGACGATTGGTTTGGAAATATAACGATTGTTCATGATGGAAATTCATATAGTATAAAGTGCGAGCGTTCTTCAAATTTATTTGGAGAACTATTACCTTACAATGAAACTACATACGTTGCAAAATGGAACAATAGAAGCTATGATGCAGATGTTTTTGTTCAGTTTTCTTTTGATGAAAAAGGAAATGCAACTGGTGCAAAAATGAAATATATTGCACCAATAACAGATTTTAGTTTTGATTTTCATGATTTAAACCTTAAAAAAATTAACTGATCTTGAATAAAACAAAAGAAATTTGGATTGCAGGTTTTGCATTGTTTTCACTCTTTTTTGGAGCAGGAAATTTAATTTTGCCGCCAACTTTAGGAGTAAAGGCAGGTTTAGACTGGTGGATTGTCGTTTTAGGTTTTGTGCTAACAGCAGTTACTATTCCTATTTTGGCAATTTTTGCACACGCTAAATTACAAGGAACTTTGTACGATTTTGGAAAGAAAGTTTCACCAGTGTTCAGTACCGTTTATTGTTTTCTTATTTACATCATTGCAGTTGCAATTCCGTCACCAAGAACAGCTGCAGTAACGCATGAAATGACTGTGCAACCATTTTTTGAAACACCACCACTTTTAACAAGTGTTATTTATTTTGTGTTGGTCTTTATTTTTGCAGTAAACCGCACGAAAGTTATTGGTTTAATAGGTAAGTTTTTAACACCAATTATTGTTTTAATTTTATTGATAATAATAGGGATTGCTGTTTTTACATCTTCAGGAACTATTAATCCATCAACATTTACAACTCCTTTTGTAGATGGAATCTTAGAAGGGTATCAAACGTTTGATGCCATTGGAGGTGTCGTTGTTGGAGCTGTAATTATTATTTCTTTAAATTATAGTAGCCACACAACTTTTGATGCAAAAAGAAAACTCATTAGAAAAGCAGGTTTTATTGCAGGTACAGGGTTGTTATTAATTTATGGAGGTTTAATTTTAAGCGGTTCGTTGTTTAGTTCTGCGTTTACAGAAGATGCGACTAGAATTGAAGTTTTGTCAGGATTAAGCACATCAACTTTAGGTAATTTTGGAACTACTTTTTTAAGCGTATTGGTTGCCTTAGCATGTTTTACAACCGCTGTTGGTATTGTAACTGGAACTGCAGATTATATAAAAGGAATTTGTAATGATTCAAGAAAGGCATACATTATTACGGCAGCAATTGCTTCTGTAATCGGAATTGTTGTTGGAAGTTATCAAGTTGATTTTATCATCACATTAGCAGTGCCATCATTAATGTTTTTGTATCCAATAACCATTGTATTGATTTTATTAAATATTGTACCAGATAAATACGCAACAAAATTGGTTTTTAGAGGTGTCGTTTTAGTGACGTTTATCTTTAGTATTACAGATTTTTTAGGTTTTGTAATACCAAGAGAAAACCTAATAGGGATTAAAAGTATCATTCCTTTAGCAGAGGATAGTTTGGGTTGGGTGTTGCCTGCTTTGTTGGTTTTTATCGTGTTGAATTTGGTTCAAAATAAAAAAGACTAATTTTTGAAACGCTAAGTTTATTGAATTGGTAAATACTATAAGTTTGGTATTACTAAAAAACGTTAATAAAGAACTGAATGTGTTTTTTAAATAATAATAAGTTATTTTTGTGCTTTAAATTTAAAGTAAAAGTTTGTTAAACTACTATTTATATCCGCATACAACTTCTAAAGAATGGGTAACTTTTGTGCATGGTGCAGGAGGTAGCAGTTCTATTTGGTTTAAGCAAGTGCGCGATTTTAAAAAGCATTTTAACGTACTAATATTAGATTTACGTGGACACGGAAATAGCAAGCCAAAGTTAAAAGACACCTTTAAATCTAAATATACCTTTGACTCAATTACTTCAGATATTGTAGAGGTTATAGATTTTCTTAAGATAGAAAGATCTCATTTTATTGGTATTTCTTTAGGCACAATTCTAATTCGGAATTTAGCCGAAAAACGACCAGAATTGGTAAAAAGCATGATCATGGGTGGTGCTATTATTAAAATGAATTTTCGTTCTCAAGTACTTATGAAAGTTGGTAATATCTTTAAGTCTGTGGTTCCTTACATGATGCTGTATAAGCTTTTTGCATTTATTATAATGCCAAAGAAAAATCACAAGAAATCTAGATTATTGTTTGTAAATGAAGCAAAGAAATTATACCAAAAAGAATTTTTACGCTGGTTTAAATTAACATCAGAAATCAATCCACTTCTGCGGTTTTTCAGAACAAAAGATATTGAAATTCCTACATTATATGTGATGGGAGCTGAAGATCATTTGTTTTTACCATCCATAAAAAATATTGTAGCAAAGCACCTTACGTCTTCACTTTTTGTCATTGATAATTGTGGCCATGTTGTAAACGTAGAACAACCAGAAACTTTTAACAATCGTACCATCGGTTTTATAAAATCTTTGGCATAAAAAAAGCGAGTTTTTCCACCCGCTTTTAATTATTTCAATTATTTAAGAATTCATAATATCTTCAATTTCATCTGCCTCAATAGGTATATTTCCCATTAAATTAAAAGGTTCTCCTTTTTCTTGAACAACAACATCATCTTCTAAGCGAATTCCAAAACCTTCTTTAGGAATGTAAATCCCTGGTTCTACAGTAAATACATTATTTGCTTGCATTGGTTCGTGTAAAAGTCCATAATCGTGGGTATCTAATCCAATATGATGTGAAGTACCGTGCATAAAATATTTTTTATAAGCAGGCCAATTTTTATCTT
>LAQA01000045.1:0-7685 GCA_000981625.1 Flavobacteriaceae bacterium ASP10-09a | reverse complement strand
ATATTCTTTCCATAAAGTTCCAGGAAGTAACATTTTTGTAGCTTCTTTTTTAACATGGTTTACAGCATTGTAAACTGCTTTTTGGCGATCAGAAAATTTACCAGAAACCGGTACGGTCCTTGATAAATCACTTTTATAATTTGCATACTCTGCAGCAATATCAAACAAGATTAAATCACCCGCTTTACATTGCTGATTATTTTCAATATAGTGTAAAACATTTGCGTTATTACCTGAAGCAATAATAGGTGTATAAGCGAATCCTTTAGATCTATTTTTTATAAATTCATGAATTAATTCTGCTTCAATTTCATATTCCCAAACACCGGGTTTTATAAAGTTTAAAATTCTACGGAAACCTTTCTCAGTAATATCACATGCATGCTGCATTAAATCCAATTCAATTGTATTTTTCACAGAACGTAGACGTTGTAAAATAGGATTGCTTTTTGCTACAGAATGTGCAGGATATTTTGCTAATAACCACTTCGTAAAACGATTTTCACGAGTTTCTGTTTCTATATTGGCTCTATAGTGTTCGTTAGTATTGATGTAAAAAGTATCGCAATAAGAAGACATTTCGAACAATATCTTTTCTAAATCCTGAAGCCAATAAACGGTCTTAATACCAGAAGTTTCAAGAGCTGCTTTTTTGGTTAGTTTTTCACCTTCCCAAACTGCAATATGATCATTAGTTTCTGTAACAAATAAAACTTCTCGTAAGCTTTCATTTGGGCAATCAGGAAATAACATTAAAACACTTTCCTCTTGATCTACGCCACTTAAATAGAAGATGTCTCTGTGTTGTTCAAAAGGCATTGTGCTATCTGCACTTATTGGATAAACATCATTAGAATTAAAAATAGCCAAACTATTTGACTTCATTTCAGAAGCAAAGTTTCTACGGTTTTTTATAAATAATTGTGCGTTTATTTTATCGTATTTCATACAGGTAAATTTATGTTAAAATACAAAGGTAGGAATAATTAATACGAAGTTAAAACGAGTTATAATATAGCTAATAATTAAAAAACCTTTTCTGTTTTTTGAAAACAGAAAAGGTTTAAGTATAAAATTAAATAAGTGTTTTATAAATTAGTAACGCTTCTTTTTAGGAGCGCTATTCCTTCCTCTTCCAGAGGGTTCAGAAGGCTTATTTCCTTTAAAATGAGGTTTACTTTTTGGCTTATTTCCTTGAGAAGAAGAACCTTTATTCTTTTTTCCGAAAGAACCTTTACTTTGTGAAGCGGCTCTTTTTGGTGGATCTGTATCTGTTGGTTCAAAACCTTCTACAATTGTAGATTTTAATTTCTCTTTTAGTAGTTTTTCTATTTCACTTTGGTATTCGCTTTCTTCACTACATACTAAAGAAATAGCTTCTCCTGCTGCACCAGCTCTTCCTGTTCTACCGATTCTGTGAACATAATCTTCAGGTACATTTGGTAGCTCAAAATTAACAACGTGAGGCAATAAAGGGATATCTAAACCACGAGCAGCAATGTCTGTGGCAACTAAAATTTTGATCGTATTATCTTTAAAATTCTTTAAAGCTTTTGTTCTAGCACCTTGACTTTTATTTCCGTGAATTGCAGCGGCAGAAATTCCAGCTTTCACTAGTTTTTCAGTTAATTTATTAGCACCATGTTTTGTTCTTGTAAAAATTAAAACTTGGTTCCAGTTTCCGTCTTTTATTAACTTTATAGTAAATTCTGTTTTTTTGTTTTTATCAACTTTGTAAACCTTGTGAGTTACTTTTTTTGCTGTTGAATTCTGTGGAGCTGTTTCTACATAAACAGGATTTCTTAAAATTCCAGAAGCTAATTTTTTAATATCATTAGAAAAAGTGGCAGAAAACATTAAGTTTTGACGCTTTGTAGGCATAAAACTAATGATTTTGTTAATATCTCTAACAAACCCCATGTCTAACATTCTATCTGCTTCGTCTAGAATTAAAACCTCTATACGTTTAAAAGAAAGGGCTTTTTGATCATGTAAATCTAATAATCTACCAGGTGTTGCTACCAAAATATCTACACCACTTCTTAAAGTTGCAATTTGTGGTTTTGCGTTTACACCACCAAAAACTACAGCAGATCTTACGTCTACATATTTACTGTATTCCCTAACATTATCATGCACTTGTGCAGCTAATTCTCTTGTTGGTGTTAAAACCAATACACGTAAAGGTCTGTATTTTGGGTGTTTTGTTTCTGCTAAATGTTGTAAAACTGGTAAGGTGAAACCTGCAGTTTTTCCAGTTCCTGTTTGTGCAGAAGCTAATATATCTTTTCCTTCTAAAATATGAGGAATTGCTTTTTGTTGAATTGGAGAAGGAATTGTATATCCTTTTTCGTGCACTGCTTTTACTAAAGCATCCGATAAGCCTAAGTCTTTAAATGACATTTATAATATTTAAGAATTTTTTTTGTTTTGTATGAAAAGGCAAATGTACATTGATTAATTGTTAAGGGTCTGTAATATGTGCTTTATATTATTTCATAAAAGATTTAGCCAAAAAAAGATGCTGTAAAGCATCTTTTTAAAGTTTAAAAATGTTTTAAATTATCTTCTTCTACTCCCTCTATTTGATCCGCTTCTTATTAGACCAAGAATAAATAAAATAATAATAGCTCCAGATGCGCCAATAATAATCTGATTCAATATTGGGTAGCCAACATTAACGGTCAGTCCTAATTGAGCAAAAGCCCAACCACCTAAATAACTGCCAGCAATACCTATAATGATATTTATGATTAAGCCATAGCCATTGTTTCTCATGAGAGCATCTGCGATATAACCACAAACTGCTCCAATAATTATTGTATATAAAATCCCCATTTTGTAAAATTTTTAATTGATTAATTATTGCTAATTTAGTAAAAATAAATAAAAGATTATTTTTTATAATTAAACCTAAATACACAAAGGTTAAAAGTATTATTTAAAACATTAAACTTAATAATTAGAAGATGAAGAAAATTATATATTACACATTGTTTTTCTATTGTGGTATTTTAATTGCACAGCAGTCACCAACAAGTCCTGTTTTAATCGAAAAATCTCTTAAGGATAAAAATATATTAGTAAAAAACTCACTAGTAAAAAATGTCAATTTCACGAATATAGGTCCGACTGTTATGAGTGGACGTGTTGCAGATGTCGATGTAAATCCAGACAATACAATTGAATTTTACGTAGGTTATGCTTCTGGTGGAGTATGGTATACCAATAATAATGGAACAACTTTTACACCAGTTTTAGACAATTCTCCAACTCAAAATGTAGGTGATATTGCTGTAGATTGGGAAACAGGAACAATTTGGGTTGGTACAGGAGAAAAAAATTCTTCACGTTCTTCTTATGCAGGAATTGGTGTTTTAAAATCTTCTAACAAAGGCAAAACTTGGAACAATGTTGGTTTGTTAGATGCCCATCATGTCAGTAGAATATTAATCAATCCAAATAATGGTAATGAAGTTATTATTGGGGTTATTGGTCACTTGTATTCTTCAAATACTGAAAGAGGCGTTTTTAAAACTTCGGATGGAGGTAAAACATGGATAAAATCATTATTTGTTGATGAAAATACAGGAATTATTGACGTTGCTGTTGCTCCAGAAAATTTTAACATTATGTATGCAGCTTCTTGGGAAAGAGAGCGTAAAGCTTGGAATTTTGATGGTGATGGAAAAAATTCAGCAATTTACAAAAGTATAGATGCAGGAACTTCTTGGACAAAGATTGCTAATAATAGTGGTTTTCCAATAGGAAACGGTGTTGGTAGAATTGGCTTAGCTGTTTTTAATGAAAATACAGTGTATGCTTTGCACGATAGTCAGTTTAGAAGACCAAAAGACACCAATAAAAAACCTTCAGACGGGTTGACAAAAGGTGATTTTAAAACGATGTCTACCTCAGTTTTTCTAGGTTTATCAGACAAAAAACTAAACACATATTTAAAAAACAATGGGTTTCAAGAGAAATACAGGGCAGAAAACGTAAAACAAATGGTACGTGTTGGTTCTGTAAAACCAATTGATTTAGCGAAATATTTAGAAGACGCAAATTCAATGATGTTCGATACCCAAGTAATAGGTGCAGAAGTATTTAAAACTGTAAATGGCGGAAAGTCTTGGAAAAAAACACACGATAATTTTTTAGACGGTGTATACAGTTCTTATGGATATTATTTTGGTGAAATTAGAGTCGACTTGCAAGACGAAAATGGAATTTATGTTTTAGGAGTGCCAATTATAAAGTCGAAAGACGGCGGAAAAACATTTATATCAATAGGAAAAGAAAATGTGCATTCTGATCATCAGGCATTGTGGGTAAATCCTAAAAAATCAGGACATATTTTAAATGGAAATGACGGTGGTTTAAATATGTCTTACGATGATGGCGAAAATTGGATAAAACTAAATGACCCAGCAGTTGGGCAATTTTATTCGGTGTATGCAGACAATCAGAAAAATTATAAAGTGTATGGTGGTTTGCAAGATAATGGCGTTTGGGTTGCTGGTCATAATGCAAAAATTGATAAACGTTGGAAACATTCAGGTCAAAATCCATATGAGTCAATTATGGGTGGAGACGGAATGCAAGTTCAGGTAGATGATAGAAATCCGAATATTGTGTATACAGGGTATCAATTTGGGAATTACTATAGAGTTAATAGAGAAACAGGAAAGAATACTTACATTCAGCCAAAACACTTTCTAGGTGAAAATCCGTATCGATTTAACTGGCAAACACCAATTCACTTATCAAAACACAATCAAGATATTTTATATTTAGGAGGTAATAAGTTACATAGATCTTTAAATAAAGGGGATGATTGGGCAACTATTTCTGAAGATTTAACAACTGGAGGCAAAAAAGGAAATGTTGCATATGGAACCATAACAACAATTGCTGAAAGTCCCTTTCAATTTGGACTATTATATACTGGTTCAGACGATGGATTTGTGCATGTTTCTAAAAACAGTGGAGGTTCTTGGGCGAAAATTTCAGAGTCATTTCCAAAAGATTTATGGGTTTCTAGAGTTGTAGCTTCATCCCACAAAAAAGAACGCGTTTATGTAAGTTTAAACGGGTATCGTTTTGATGATTTTACACCCTATATTTTTATGTCTGATGATTTCGGGAAAACTTGGACAAATATTGGAAGTTCAATTCCAATATCTTCCGTAAATGTAATTAAGGAAGATCCAGTAAACGAAAATATGCTGTATGTTGGCACAGATAATGGTTTGTATATTTCTTTTAACAAAGGAAAATCTTGGCAATCTTTTTCGAAGAATTTACCCAATGTTGCTGTGCATGATTTGGTAATTCAACCTACTGCACAACACTTAATAGTTGGTACTCATGGACGCAGTCTATACAAAGCAGATATTGCTCAATTACAGTTACTGACAAATGAACTACTGCAAAAAGACTTTCACCTTTTTGAGATTAAAAATATTAGAAAAAGCAAAAATTGGGGTCGTTCTTGGAGTCAATGGAGAGATGCAAATACACCAAAAATTAAAATTCCTTTTTTTACCAGTTCAAATAGAAAAGTAAAAATAAACATATACAGGGGTACTATAAAAGTAAGCTCTATTTTGTTTGATGCAGATAGAGGTTTTAACGAAGCAATGTTTGATGTTTCTTTTTCTAAAAAAGGAAAAGGAGCTTATGAAAAATTGAATAAAGAAACAGCTTTAGAAAAAGCTAAAAATGGCGTGTATTATTTACCAAAAGGAAAATATACCGTTAAAAGCGAAAATTCTCAAAGTGAGTTTGAGATTAAATAATATGAAAAGAATATTAATTTTACTCTTTTTCATGGTTTCAATTTCAGCAAATACACAATCTAAATTTAAAAGTTTTTTTGATCTTTCTTTCCCTAAAAAGGCTTGGGTTTTGTTGCATCCTTTTAAAGCAGTAAAATCGTTAGAGATTTCTAAAGACGCGAATAGAATTACAGATTCAATTAAAAAAACAAATTTGTTAGATGGTGATGCTTCTGGAGGTCAGGTAGATGCTTTTAGACACGCTTATTGGATGGCTAGACTGCATCAAAAAATAGGAGAGAGAGCAGCTAGATCTCTAGGAAAAGCTCACGAAAAAGAAAACTATTTAACTTATAAAAAAAGAAAATTAGAAAATGGATTTGTGCCTGATAAAATATCTTCAGAAATGGATTTGTACAATAATAATGAAGGCTTAAAATTAATTTCGAAAGGTAGCAAGGTCTCTAAAAAAGGTTTAATATATAGGGTTATAAACGCCATAAAATTTGGTAATTTTAAAATCATTAAGAAAGATAAAAAGGGAAATTTTTTAACCTGTGATGGTCGAATTGTATCAAAAGAAGAACTAAAAGCAAAATGGGAAAACAATAAATGTTTGGTTGCTTCTAATCAATCGATTGAGTAATTATTTAAAACTGTTCTAAATACAAGACAAAACAATTCATATATTTTGCGGAGCAATTAGTTTAGCCTTAAATTTGTTGCAACTTTTAACTAATTATACAATGAGCGGATTTTTTAAATCTTCAATCGGAAGAAAGGTAGCCATGGCGCTTTCTGCATTCTTTCTGATGTTTTTCTTACTTCAACATTTAGCAATAAATATTTTATCAGTTTTAAGTCCAGATACTTTTAACGAAGTTTCACATTTTATGGGTACAAATCCTTTGGTTCAGTTTGCATTGCAGCCTGTATTAATTTTTGCGGTTGTATTTCATTTTGTTATGGGCTTCATTTTAGAATTAAGAAACTCTAACGCAAGAAAAGTATCGTATGCAAAGAATAATGGTGCTGCAAACTCCTCTTGGATGAGTAGAAACATGATTTGGAGTGGAATTACAATTCTAGCTTTTATAGGTTTACACTTTATCGATTTTTGGTTTCCAGAAATGAACACAAAATTTATACAAGGAGATTGGTCTGGTACTATGGAGGGTATAGAAGGTTTCCGTTACCACGAAGAATTGGTACATAAATTCGCAAATCCACTTAGAGTTGGTGCTTATGTTTTAGCATTTGTATTCTTAGGATTGCATTTAGCACACGGTTTTACATCAGCATTTCAGTCAATGGGTGGAACTGCAGGAAGAAAGAAAACATTACAAACTATTGGTAAAGCATATTCAATTATAATTCCAGCAGGTTTTATTTTTATTGCAATTTATCATCACTTTAACCATTAATCTTATACAATTATGGCTTTAGATTCAAAAGTACCAAAAGGTCCCATTAAAGATAAATGGACAGATTATAAAAATCATATCAATCTTGTAAATCCAGCAAACAAGCGTCACATAGATGTTATTGTTGTAGGTACAGGTTTGGCAGGTGGTTCTGCTTCTGCAACATTGGCAGAATTAGGCTACAATGTAAAGGCATTTGCATACCAAGATTCACCAAGAAGAGCACATTCAATTGCAGCACAAGGTGGAATTAATGCCGCAAAAAATTATCAAGGAGATGGAGATTCTACGTATCGTTTATTTTACGACACTGTAAAAGGTGGAGATTATAGATCGAGAGAATCAAACGTATATAGATTGGCAGAGGTTTCTGCAAACATCATTGATCAATGTGTAGCACAAGGAGTTCCTTTTGCTCGTGATTATGGTGGTTTATTAGACAACCGTTCTTTTGGGGGTGTTTTAGTTTCTAGAACCTTTT
>LAQA01000044.1:30450-30558 GCA_000981625.1 Flavobacteriaceae bacterium ASP10-09a | reverse complement strand
GTTCTTTTCTAGATAAAAATTTCTTTGAACCACTACAAATGAAACATTCATACGTATACAGTTTTGAAAACGATTCCATTAAAGATAATCAATTAGATGGGTATCGAT
>LAQA01000044.1:14797-30289 GCA_000981625.1 Flavobacteriaceae bacterium ASP10-09a | reverse complement strand
TATGGTAGAAAAGTTCCTTATGGCTTTGGTTTTAGAATAGACACTAAAGAGGAAAATAACATTTACCATTATGGTAAATGGAATGGATTTAGCACTGGGCTTACAACATATTTAGAAGATGATCTAGTTGTTATTGTTTTAGAACATACTAGCTATAATGCATTAAAATCATTGAATAGGAAGATAAAGAAGATTGTTGCTGAAAATTTTGGTGTTTAATTTCATGAAAAACCTATCTTATATAGGTATATGAAAGTAAAAAAATTAGCCTAGAGTTTACTCGAAAACACCCCCGTTATTAAAGAAGAAATTAGAATTTTCATTATGAATATTCTGACGTTAATTCATCTACAATTAAACCATCTTCTAAAGTTTGTATCACACCCATTGCAGCTCTCTCTCCAGCAATCATAGCAGCATTTAAAGAACCATTTAATAATTGATCTCCAGCTAAAAATATAGTAGATTTTAACTTTGTTTCTGTGCTCGAAATTTCATACTGAAGATTAGTTAATTTGGGTAACGCTTTTTTAATTTGATATCTTTTTAAGAAAGTTACATCCAAAATACCACATTTAGATTGCATTTCATCCACAACTCTGTCAATCAAATCTTTTTCATCTAACTGATGATCTTTAACGACCGTTACAGACAGTAACTCTTTAGCTGTTTTATTAGAAGTTGCGACACTAGTATGGTAAAAAATATTATTTATTAGTACATTTTCATCAGAAATTAAACCAATTAACGGTTTACTTATTACACTCTTTACCGTTTCAAAATACAAAGTATCGCAGCTTTTCCAATCTGATTCTTGATTCTTTAAGTTTGAAATCAAAGGACTAGCATCTGTAGCAATAATGGTAATATGACTCTGTAAGGTATTACCATCTTTTAAAATAATATGCTTGTCTTTTACTTCTTCCACAAGTGAATTAAATTTAAAAGCAGTTTTTTTTAAGTTGCCTTTTAATTGATTGGGTATTGCCTGCATTCCATTTTTTGGAATTACCGCCAAACCATCACCAAACATTTTATAGACAAATTCAAACATTCTGCTAGAAGTTTCTAATTTGGTTTCTAAAAAGATTCCACTAAAAAAAGGTTTAAAAAAATTAGTAATTATTTCATTAGAAAAACCAAAATCTTTTAAATATTGAAGTGTCGTTTTTTCCTTAGTTTTAAAAATAGTAGCGATTTTCTTTTTCTTTAAAATTGAATTCAGTTTTAAGATTTTTACTTTATCAGATAGCGTTCCAATAGAAGAAAGTAAAGTTGGAAATAATAAAGACAAGCTTCGCAAAGGATCCCCAATAGTTTGCGATTTTCCATTTTTAAATATCGTTGCTCCAGGCAAAATTTTCTGCAAATCTAACCCATCATAATCTAAATATTTTTTTGCTGCAGGATATGAAGTTAATAAAATTTGAAAGCCATGGTCTAAAGTATATCCTTTAAAAATATCAGACTTTACGCGCCCGCCAACACTGCTAGAAGCTTCTATAATTGTTGGATGATAGCCATGATTTTCTAAAATTTTAGCAGCAATCAAACCACTAATTCCTGCACCAATAATATGAATTTTATATGCTGATTTCTCCATTTTCAATTGCTTTTAATTTCTCTTTCTTTTTTAAATACGAAGTGATGATTCTTTGAACATCTCTATTATCCTTTTTAGGATCTACAAAAAATTGATAGTCCTCTGGGTTTTCTAATCCTTCTTCTTGAGAAGTATCTAAATACCCAATACCTTTGTAAATTCCATCTAAAATTAGTGCAAAACCAATTTCATTTTTTGTTCTTCCCTTTTCCTTAATAACTAAATTTTCAGCCCCAATTCCAACAGATTTGATGGCTTCTCTTACCCTTTTATTATAATCTTCGACCGCTTCTTTATCGCAACAAATACCTTTGCACTCTTTTAATTGATAATGAAAACAGCTAGATACATTGGTTTGTAAATGACAGTATTTTGGACACAATTCAAATTCTGCACACAAAGATTCTAGATGTGTTCTACATTCTGCAACAGAATAGTATTTCATGATTGCATTTGGAGCTAATTTTAAGCGATTATATGCTAAATGAATCACACCTTTTTGATCCTCGTAAAAAAATAAACCAACAGCTTCTCCTGCTCTTCTTTGTGCTCTATTAAATTTCGGATATATATGTTTTATTTCTGAAGACTCTAGCAATAGGGCTAATAACTCGCTGCCAGTTTTTGTAAAAGAAATATCTGCAGTTTCTAAACACATGGTCTGCTCTTTTTTCTTTTTGTCATAAAAATGACTGATAACACGTTGTTTTATATTATTTGCTTTGCCAACATAAATAACTTCTTTGGCTAAATTTTTAAAGTAATAAACACCAAATGTTTCAGGTAGTTTATCTACTACTATTTTATCTAAAAGTGGTGGCAGTGTTGCTTGTCTAGATTTCGGATTTAAAAAAGAGTTGATTGTAAAATTATCATCTCTTAATAGTAAGCGTCTAAACAATTCTACTGTTGCTTCAGCATCTCCTTTTGCTCTGTGTCTTCCGTTAATAGGAATCTTCTCTGAAGTACAAATATTACCTAAACTATAAGAAGGTAAACCAGGAATTATTTTTCTAGTTAAACGAACGGTACAGAGCTTTTTTCTTTTAAAATCGAAACCTAAACTTTTAAATTCTGAATGAATTATATTGTAATCGAAATTTACATTGTGAGCAACAAAAATAGTGTCTTTAGTAATTTCTTGAACTTTTTTTGCAATTTCGTAGAATTTAGGAGCATTTCTTACCATTGCATTCGTAATACCAGTAAGATTGGTAATAAATGTTGGAATATTTTGTTCAGGATTTACAAGTGAAGTAAATTCATTAATAATTTTTTTTCCATCGAAAATTAAAGCAGAAATTTCGGTTATTTTCTGCCCTTTAGGTCCGTTTCCTGTAGTTTCTATATCTACTACTGCGAATAACAATTATCCGATTAGGTTTTTTAGGTCTTCTATGGTTTCTGTTGGGTTTTCAGATCCAAAAACATAGCTTCCTGCAACTAAAACATTTGCGCCTGCTTCAATTAAAGCATTTGCATTTTTGTCAGTAACTCCACCATCAATTTCTATTTGACAATTGGATTCAGTAAAATCTATTAAATGTCTTAATTGACTTACTTTCTTGTAAGTATTTTCAATAAAAGATTGTCCACCAAAACCAGGATTTACACTCATGATACAAACCAAGTCTAGATCTTTAATTACATCTTCTAAAACGGCAATTGGTGTATGAGGGTTTAATGCAATTCCTGCTTTCATCCCCGTTGCTTTTATCGCTTGAATTGTTCTATGTAAATGTGAGCAAGCTTCATAATGTACTGTCAGAATATTTGCGCCCAAATCGGCAAAGGTTTGAATGTATTGGTCAGGATTTACAATCATTAAATGTACATCAATTGTTTTCTTAGCGTGTTTAGTAATCGCTTTTAAAACAGGCATTCCAAAAGAAATATTAGGAACAAAAACGCCATCCATAATATCAATATGAAACCAATCGGCTTCACTATTGTTTACCATTTCGATGTCTCTTTGTAAATTGGCAAAATCTGCTGCTAAAATTGAAGGTGCAATTAAATTACTCATTAGTTTGTTGTTGTGTTGTTATTTTATGCAACAAAGATAATTAATTCGTTAATGAGAATTAGATTGAAGAAGTAATATATTTTATAGATAGCTTTATTACTGATTGAAAGGTTTGTTTGAGGGTTGCTTTTCTGTGAGTTCGAGTGAATTTTTATCAATAATACAATGTAAAAAACGAGAAGTGAAAGATGAAAATAGCTTTAAATAAAAAAAACTCCCGAAAATAAATTCGAGAGTTTTTTGAGTTTTATTAAGATTAATGATTACCCAAGGTAGGTCATTAAAATTTTACTTCTAGAAGTATGTTTTAATCTTCTAATTGCTTTTTCTTTAATTTGACGAACACGCTCACGTGTTAAATCGAAAGTTTCACCAATTTCCTCTAAAGTCATTGGTTGATGTTCACCCAAACCAAAATATAATTTAACAACATCTGCTTCACGCGGAGTTAACGTTTCTAATGCTCTGTTAATCTCAATTCGTAAAGATTCATGTAATAAAACTCTATCAGGATTTGGAGATTCTCCAGAATTTAATAC
Organism: Flavobacteriaceae bacterium ASP10-09a; assembly: GCA_000981625.1. Classification (GTDB taxonomy): domain Bacteria; phylum Bacteroidota; class Bacteroidia; order Flavobacteriales; family Flavobacteriaceae; genus Polaribacter. The sequence continues at coordinate 26,121 of LAQA01000044.1, read as the reverse complement.
ATCGTATAAGTTAGAATCTTCACCTTCAATTAAAGGTGCATCCATAGATACGTGACGGCCAGAATTCTTCATAGATTCTTTTACGTCATTAACAGTCATGTCTAATTTCTTTGCAATTTCTTCAGCACTTGGTGGGCGCTCATTTTCTTGCTCTAAGAAAGCGTACATTTTGTTAATTTTATTGATAGAACCAATCTTATTTAACGGTAAACGTACTATTCTAGATTGTTCTGCTAAAGCTTGTAAGATCGATTGACGAATCCACCAAACAGCGTATGATATAAATTTAAAACCTCTAGTTTCATCAAAACGTTTTGCTGCTTTAATTAAACCTAAGTTTCCTTCGTTAATTAAATCGGGTAATGTTAATCCTTGATTTTGATATTGTTTTGCAACAGATACAACAAATCTTAAATTGGCTTTCGTTAATTTCTCTAATGCTCTTTGATCACCAGCCTTAATAAGCTGCGCTAATTCTACTTCTTCATCAGCAGTAATTAAATCTACTTTTCCAATTTCTTGTAAATATTTGTCTAGGGATGCAGTTTCTCTATTCGTAACCTGCTTGGTAATTTTAAGTTGTCTCATCTAATTCTCTATATCTTTTCGAAGGATTAATGTATTAGCTACAATTCATTATACGTAAGAACTTTTATGAATGTTACAAAAGTTTTATTTTTTATTTTTTTATTATTAAAAGAGCAAAACAGTGTTTTTAATATGTGTGATTTCTTTATTTATAATATTGATTGATTTCTTAAAATAAGCCATGAATTTGTGAATCAATTCTATCGATGATGTAACCCAAATCTTCTTGATTTGTTACAAAATCTAAATTATCAACATCAATTACAAGTAACTTTCCTTTTTTATAAGTAGAAATCCAAGCTTCATAGCGTTCATTTAATCTACTTAAATAGTCAATACTAATCGAATTTTCGTACTCTCTGCCGCGTTTATGAATTTGTCCAACTAAAGTAGAAATGTCTGCTCTTAAGTAGATTAATAAATCTGGAGGAGAAACCAAGTTTTCCATCAAATTAAATAAAGAGCTGTAATTATTATAATCTCTATTGGTCATTAAACCCATTGCGTGTAAATTTGGCGCAAAAATATGAGCGTCTTCATAAATGGTTCTGTCTTGTATAATGTTTTTGCCAGATTCCCTTAATTCTAAGATTTGACGAAAACGACTATTTAAAAAATAAACTTGTAAGTTAAAAGACCAACGCTCCATTTCTGCATAAAAATCATCCAAGTAGGGATTTTCATCTACAGATTCGTAATGTGGGTTCCATTTATAATGTTTGGCTAATAGTTTTGTTAGTGTGGTTTTACCAGCACCAATATTTCCTGCAATTGCAACGTGCATATATTAAATATTCTAAAATTAAAAGTAATGATAAAGGTAGTAAAAAATATAGTTAGTATAAAGACTAACAAATTAATTTATATCCCTAACCTTGAATATTTATAATTTTAATATTTATGTCTTTTTTTAATTTCTTTCTGAGTTTACTAATAAAAACATACATGCTTATTGTACTAAATAAATCATCATATTTCTAAAATTTGTTTAGAATAAGTGTTCTATCTAGATTTTTATTCTTCTTTTCAAATAGATGAAAGAGTAGTTGTGCTTCTCGATTTCTAAGTTGCTCAATTTCTAATTAATTTTTTAAGAGTTTTATTGGTTAAGTTAAATGAGAAATCCCCCATTATAATCAACTTAAAATTAGTTTTATTTTCTATTTAGTAAATATTTAATTTTCACAATTAATTCTTCTATACAATAGGCATCGAAATAAAGATTAGAGGGTAATATTTAAAAGGAACGTTTGATTTTTTAAAAAATCATTAAACTTTTAAGTTTTTTTTAAGTCTTATAGAAGAATTTTAAAAGTATTTTTGAATAGAAATTAAACAAAAAACAATGAAATCATTATTTACACTTTTATTAGCATTTTTAACTGTTGCAACATTTGCTCAAAAAAAATTTCAAGGAAAAGCAACATATATGTCTAAAACTACTATGGACATGAGTCGATTTGGTGATAAAATGAGCGAGCAACAAAAGAAACAAATGATGGCTCGTTTTAAGAATTATTTAGAAAAAACCTTCACGCTAAATTTTAATAAAACAGAATCATCTTTTAAAGAGAATGTAAAATTAGATGCTCCCGGAACAGCTGGTCGTAGATGGGGAAATAGTAACGGCCAAGGCTCAATATATAAGAACCTTAAAAATAAAGAAATGATTGAAGATGTTGAGCAGTTTAGCAAACGTTTTTTGGTTGTGGAACCAATGGATCAACCAAAGTGGGAGATGGGCACAGAAACAAAGAAGATTGGTCAATATACTTGCTACAAAGCAACGATGGAAAAAGTAGATAATAAAGTTGATTGGGGAAGTATGTTTAGCCGAAGAGGAAACAATAAAAAGAAAGATTCTACAAAGACAGTAGACACAAAGGAAGCTGTAAAAATGATTTTTGTTACTGCTTGGTACACTCCCCAAATCCCTGTAAGCTCTGGTCCAGAAACTTATTTTGGCTTACCAGGTTTAATTTTAGAAATAAATGAAGGAAGAACAACAATGTTGTGTACAGAAATTGTCTTAAATCCATCAGAAACAATAGATATAAAAAAACCAACAAAAGGTAAAGAAGTTAATAGAGAAGATTACAATAAGATTGTAAAAGAGAAAACGGAAGAAATTAGAGAACAATTTAAAAGCAGAGGAAGTCGTGGTGGTCGAAGAAATTAAACAGTCTAATTCAGCTTAACCAACAATAATATATTATATGAAAAAAATTATACTTATTGCCATTTTTATGGTGTCTTGGGTTTCAACTGCTCAAATTAATTTAAAAGGTGTTGTTAAAGATTCAATTGGTAATCCTCTAGAAATGGCAAACGTAATTGCTTTAGATACCGTTGCTAAAAGAATTGCTTCTTATGGTTTTACAGATGCTCAAGGAAATTTTAAATTGGATCTTAAAAAAAATACAGTTTACAACATTAAAATTAGCTACATCGGTTTTAAGGGAATTAGTAAATTTATGATGACAAAGGAAACGAACATTTCTAACATTTATACAATGCTCGAAGATAATATGTTAGACGGTATTAGTATCGTTTCTAAAATGCCAGTAACTATAAAAGGAGATACTATAATTTACAATGCAGATTCTTTTAAAAATGGTTCTGAAAGAAAATTAGAAGATGTACTAAAAAAGTTACCTGGAGTTGAAATAAATGATGCAGGTGAAATTGAAGTTGAGGGGAAAGTTGTTGAAAAAATAATGGTAGATGGTAAAGAATTTTTTAGTGGTGATACAAAATTAGCTTCAAAGAATATTCCTTCTAATGCTGTAGATAAAATTCAGATATTAAGAAATTATTCAAATGTAAATCAACTAAGTGGTGTTCAAAACAACCAAGATAGAGTTGCTATAAATATTAAATTAAAAGAAGGTAAAAAGAACTTTTGGTTTGGAGATGTTACGGCTGGTGCAGGAAATTCTTCAGATACCGGTTTGTATCTTTTTCAGCCGAAATTATTTTATTACACACCAAAATACACCATAAATATTATTGGGGATGTAAACAATATTGGAGATGTCGTACTAAGTAGAAGAGATGTAAGAAGTTTTGGTGGAGGCTTTCAAAGTCAAAGCCCCTCAAATGGTACAAACATTAATATTGGAGACGCAGGGATTGGTTTTTTAAATGTCAGCGCAAGAAATGCAAATAAAATTGAAACTAAATTATCTGCATTAAATTTTAGTTATTCTCCTAATAAAAAATTAGATTTAAGTGGTTTCTTAATTTGGTCGAGTAACACTAACGGTCAAAGAAATATTAATGATATTGACTATATAGATCCTAGTACTCCAGATGATTTTGTTGATAATAAAACAGATCAAACAAGTAATACGGGTTTATTTCGATTTAGTTCAATTTACAAGAAAGATTTTAGCAACCAATTAAATTATGATGTAACGGGTCGTTTTTCTAATGAATTTAGAACAGATGCTGTAAATTCAAGAGTTTTAAGTAATATTTCTGAAAGAGAAAGTGCAACTCCATTTACAATCAATCAAAACTTAAGCTATTTCTATACAGCAAGTGAAAAAAGTATTTTTGCTTTAGAAGTGAAGCACTTATTGCAAGATGAAGATCCCTTTTACGTAGCTTCTTTAGAAAATGATCCGTTAAACAATAACCCAACAGATCAGACTGCTCTTGATGAATTTGAAGACGGTTTTGATGATGCTGCAGAAAGTTTAGGATTAGACAGGAGTAACCAATTTTATAACTTAGAGCAAGACAGAAAAGTAAAAACAAATCAATTAGATGCAAAATTAGATTATTATTATATTTTGAATACTAAAAGTAATTTAAACTTTGTTGCAGGAACCATTCTAAGTAAGCAAAATTTTAATTCAAGATTTTTTCAAATTTTAGATAATGGTACTGAGTTTGATCCAAACCCAACTATTCTAGGCCTAAATGATCTTCAAACAACAAACGATACAGAGTATAGTTTTACAGATATTTATGCAGGATTAAGATATCGTTTAAAAGCAGGTATTTTTACATTTACACCAGGTTTTACTCTGCACTCTTACAACTCAAGAAATACACAGTTTTCTACAGAATCTTTTGAAGATGCTTTTGCTAAATTTTTACCAGAATTTGATGTGATTATGCAGTTTAAAAGAAGTGAAAGTTTAACTTTTACTTACAAACAAGAAGTAAATTTTACGGATGTAAATAAAATAGCGAGAGGTATTGTAGCAAATAGTTATAATTCTTTTTTTGCAGGAAACGCAAATTTAATAAATGCTAGTTTCCATAATGTAGCCCTAAGATATTCTAGTTTTAACTTATTTAATGCAAGTAATGTTTTTGCAAGAATAAGTTACAAAAAAACTGCAAATCAAGTAAATAATAATACCATTTTCGAACCAGGCTCTGTCGTTTCTAGTAGTACTTCTTTAAATTCACCATTTGATAATGAAAGTTTTAACGCTTTTGGTAGAATTGGTAAAACTATTAAAAAAATAAGAACTTCTTTAGGAGGTAATTTTTCATATAATAAAACGTATCAATTTATTAATTCTAGAGAGAATACAAATGAAAGCATATCAAAAGGATTAAATACAAGTATTGGTACAAATTATACAAAAGCACCCAATGTTACTTTACGTTATCGAGTATCTTTTATAGACCAAAATAACAGTTCTAGAGCAGCAGATGTAAAGTCTATAACACACGTGCCTTCAATTAATTTTGATGCATATATATGGAATTCATTAACGGTAAAATCAGATTTTTCTTATAATGAAACTAGGCAAGGAGGGAGTGTTATTAATTCATTTCAAATATGGAATGCTACTTTAGCATATAGAAAAGACAAAGATGCCAAGTTCGAATATGAACTGGTGGGTAGTAACTTATTAGCAACAGGTTCACAAGCCTCAGTAAGTCAAGGTAGTATATCTTTCAATGTGCGAGAAACATTTATTTTACCAAGATTTGTAAGTCTTAGAATACGTTATCAACTGTAATACATAATTTATTATATTTTAATTAAAATGGCTCAATTTTTTTGAGCCATTTTTTATTTACTTTAGCCAAATGAGTTTGTTAGCATCAAAATCTCCACTATATGCAACTTTTAAAAGTTTAGGAGTACTTTATTTGTTTATCCTTTTCGGGCTTTTTTTAGATAGTTTCTATATGTTAGAAATCACTAAAGATGCACAATTTTATGCAAATATTAGTATGTTTATTGGTTTTGCAATTACCTTTTGCTATGTAAATAAACGAACCAAAGAGCTAATGATCTATGCCGTAATCATTGGAATTATTGGTGAATATCTGTTTTCAATTGCTTTAGGAATGTATACCTATAGATTAGAAAATATACCACATTATGTGCCTCCAGGGCATGCTTTGGTTTATGTAGCTGTTCTCTATTTTTCAAAAGCAAAATCGATTATAAAAAATCGAATAAAAATTGAATGGTTTTTAGCAATTTTCATTTTGATATATGCTACTGTTTTTTTGGTTTTTAAGAATGATGTATTTGGTTTTGTGATGACAATAGCTACACTTTTCATTTTAAGAAACAAACCAAGAGAACGCCTTTTTTATCTAACGATGTATATTTCAGTTGCTTATTTAGAAATTATTGGCACAAATTATTTATGTTGGAAATGGCCAGTAAGAGCTTGGGGAGTTTTTGATTTTTTACCAAGTCATAATCCACCAAGTGGTATTAGTTTTTTTTACTTTTTATTAGATCTAGGCTGCTTATGGATTTATAAAAAACGTCATAAATTAGCTTGGTCTAGAATGAAGAATATTCGAAAATTTAAATTGAAAATTTCAAAAGAAACGAACTAAAAAGAGGATAATTTCGTTATCAAAGTAAATAAAATTACATTTGTAAAATGTCAATAAAAGTTATATCCGTTTCAAAAATATATAAAACCCAAAAAGCACTAAATGCTGTTTCTTTTTCTGCAGATAAAGGTCAAATTATTGGTTTTTTGGGTCCAAATGGAGCAGGGAAATCTACGATGATGAAAATCTTAACTGGATTTATGAAACCGAATTCTGGTGAAGTTTTTGTTGATGACATTGATGTACTATTAAACCCATTAGAAGCACAGAAGATAATTGGTTATTTACCAGAACATAATCCCTTGTATACAGATATGTATGTTCGTGAATACTTGCAGTTTCAAGCAGCTATTTTTAAAGTTGATAAAAGTCAAATTGAAAACTGTATTGAAAAAGTTGGGCTAATAGCTGAAGCTCATAAGAAAATCCATCAATTATCCAAAGGATATCAACAAAGAGTGGGTTTAGCTGCAGCTATTTTACACAATCCAAAAGTATTGATTTTAGATGAACCAACAACAGGTTTAGATCCAAATCAACTAGTAGAAATTAGAGAATTGATTAAGGAATTAGGAAAAGAAAAAACAGTATTGTTTTCTACACATATAATGCAAGAAGTAGAAGCTGTTTGTGATCGCGTTATCATCATTAAAGAAGGTGAAATATTAGTTGATAAAAAACTGACTGAACTTAAAGAAAACAATCAACAAATTATAGAAGTTACTTTCGATTATAAAATTGCAGAGCAGTTTATAAACAGATTACCAAACGTCGTTTCATACAAAAACAACCATGGAAATAATTGGTATATTACTTTTGAAAGTGAAAAAGATATGCGCCCAAAAGTATTTGATTTTGCACAAGAAAACGGACTTAAAATTTTGGGATTAAATACACATAACAAAGATTTAGAAACCTTATTCAGAGAAGTAACTCAATAGGTTGTCATTCTTTTACTTACATGAGTCTATAGTGGGTTAATTTATAAGATATTTATAGGCTTCTAATAATGTCGGAAACACTAAATCACTTCCAGCTTTTTTCAATTCATCTTTAGAGTATTGCGTTAAAATTCCAATAGGAATCATGCCCGCTAATTTTGCAGCTTTTGTGCCTGTCAAGCTATCTTCAAAAACCCAAATATCTTTAAAATCATTTTCTTTAAAACCTAAAGCTTTTGCTAACGTAATATATGCTTCTGGTGCTGGTTTTGGTTTTTCATAATCTTCTACGCCAAAAACAGTTGTAAAATTTAAGTTTAAATGATGAACACTGTTCTTTAAAAACTGCTTTGTAGCGTTACTTGCTATTCCGTAAGGTATTTTTTCTTTGGTTAGTAAAGTTGTAAACTCTCTAACGCCAGGCAATAACTTTGGAGCCTTAAAATGAATATCTAAATATTTGTCCTTTAAAGCATACAATTCTTCAGTACGTTTTTCTTCACCAATAACACTGCAAAAGTATTCGGCAATGACCATGGGAGATCTTCCTGCATGACTTTTAGGAAACGGAGCTATTTCTTCGTTAAATAATTCTTTAAAAGCAGCACTCCAAGCAGCACCATGGCTTTCAAAACTATTTACAACAACGCCATCAAAATCAAATAAAAACCCCTTAGGTAAGTGCATTCGGTCTTTCTTTTTCGTTTAATAATTTGCTTAAATAAGGATTCAAAAATTTATTAGTTGGATCTAATCCTTTTCTTAAAACTTTAAAATCTTCCCATTTATCGTAAATTTTAGACAAGGTGGTATCTTTTGCAACAAAGCGCTTTCCCCAATGTGGTTTTCCTCCGTATTTTAAGAAAATTTTCTCAATACTTTTAAAAGCTTCATAGGTATCTGCAGTTGCGGCGTTTCTAGAAACGCATCCCATTGTTACCGTATCTTTTCCATAAGCATAACTTAACCATGATTTGTCTTTATAAACAAAACGGACATCCATAGGAATATGAATAAACGATTTGTTGCTCCATTTGTTGATTTCAGTTTTCAATTCTTCAAAAACCGTTGGAAATATATCTAAGCCAATAGTCCATTCTGCTAATTCTATAGTTGAACCCCTAGACTTAGTAACTGTAGCTTGGTATAATGACCCTTTATGTTCTTTGGTACTACTAAAAAAACCTCTATATAAAAGTTTGTTAGCAATTGCTGTAGTCCAAGGAAAAATATGTGAATATTTGTATAGAATCCTAGAGGCTGTTCTTCGATGCTTTAAATATGCAGGTCCTAAGTTTTCTGTGATTTCTGTGTTCGGATCAATCTTATCTCCAGTAATTACATAGCCTTTATCCGTGTGAGGAAGCCATAAGATTCTAAGGAAATCGTGTTTTTGTAGACGTTGTTTAATTTTAGGTAACCATTCAGAATCATCCTCTGGACCTTCTTTTACATGCAGTGTGTAAATTGGTTCACATTTAAAAGTAATCTCAGACATCACGCCTAAAACTCCTAATGAAACTCTTACCGCATCTATTAGTTCGTCTTTTTGATTAATTCTTTTTAAGGAACCATCAGCTAAAACCATACTACAATCTGTCATGTATTCACATAACAGTTTTCCACTCGTTCCGTGGGTTCCTGTTGCCAAAGCGCCACCAATAGTAATGGTGTTAATATCTGGTAAACAAGGAATACACCAACCTTTAGCTTCTATAGCCTCTAGTAAATCGCCTAAAATTACTCCAGATTGCACCGTGATTTTATGTTCTACGTCATTATAAGAAAGAATTTTATTATAAGTAGTTATGTCTATCAATGTTTCTAAACCAGATGCAATATCTGCCGAAGATTGCTTGGTTCCAAAAACACGTATTTTTTCTGATTTGGCAATCACTTCTCGAAGTTCTGTTTCCGTAGTGATTTTGTAGAGTGATTTGTAATTGTAAGTTACATTCTCATTCCAACTTACCCAAGTACCATTTTTGTTCTGTTCCATTTATTATTTAAAAGATTAGACAAAAATAAACATTAATCCTTTTTCTGAAGTCCTCGTTTTGTTTTATTCTACTATTAAGAATCAATTTAATTTATTAAATTTTTAAAAGTTACACGTAATTTATTTCTGATTTATTAACTTGAGAAGTAGGATTTACTTTTTTCTAAGATTTTTTTATTTTCTAAATTAAAAAAATAAACTTGTTTAGATTGTTTTAATAATTATTGATAAACTGTTTTTGGTACTTTAAAATTCTTTATTTTAAAAGTACGATTAAAATAATTTCTTGTGAAATTTGTAGCTGTTTATAAATATCGATTTGATATTTTTTTTCGGTTGTATTTGAAATTTATTATCAATTCAATTTAAAGTTAATTTCTTGACTTTTTAATGTTGCTAACAATTTATTTGAAATATGAATCTTTGTATTTCTACTGGGTAAACTCACTTCAATTTTTTCTTTAGCGTCCCAAATAGTGAAGTTTAAAGACTGTTTTCCAGGATTATTTTTTAGAATAGTTTCAAGATTTAAGATGGTATCTTCTTTAATTTCTTGTAGTTGAATTTTTATGGTTATTTTTTTACACAATTCATCCATAATATCGTGTAACAGTTTAAAATCTGTAAATTTTAAGCGTGGTTCACCTGTAACACCTTCTTTGTTAGTCCAGCCAGGCTGAATTGTAGAACGCACAAATAAGAACGAATTAGGAACTAAAAAGTGTTTAAACTTTAAATAATCTTCACCAAAAATTCTAAATTCATTACTATCACTATAATCTTCAATAGTAAACATAGCCCAACCTTTTCCAGCTTTAGAAACTCTGTGTTGTACATCAGATATAATACCGGCAAAAGATAAATTTACACCTACATATTTACTAATGTCGTCTTTAAAATGTCTTAATGTAGCATTACAAAAAATCATTTCATTTTTAAAATCATCCAATGGATGTGCAGAAATATAAATACCAATTACTTCTTTTTCTTGTGATAATAGCTCCATAGTTCCCCAAGTTTCACATTCGGGAATGTCTGGTTCTGGGAACTGAATCGTAGAGGCTTCACCAAACATAGAAACTTGTGCAGAATTTTCGTTTTCTTGATATTTACTTCCGAATTTCATGGCGCGTTCTAAAAAGGTCAAACCTTTTTCATCAGTATGAAAATACTGCGCTCTATGTGTATCTAAAAAAGAATCAAAAGCACCTGCTTTGATTAAACTGTCAAAAGATTTTTTGTTAGCAGCTCGTAGATCTACACGTTTTGCTAAGTCGAAAATAGACGTATAATTTCCATTCTCTTTTCTTTCTTTGATAATAGCCCTAACTGCAGATGCACCTACACCTTTTACAGCTGCCATTCCAAATCTAACAGCACCTTCATCATTTACAGAAAACTTTAAATAAGATTCATTTAAATCTGGCCCAAAAACGGGTAATCCCATTCGTTTACATTCTTCCATAAAGAAAGAAACAGATTTAATATCATTCATATTATTGGAAAGTACAGAAGCCATATATTCTGCTGGGTAATGTGCTTTTAAATAGGCCGTTTGATAAGCAATCCAGGCATAACAAGTGGAGTGAGATTTGTTAAAAGCATAACTTGCAAAGGCTTCCCAATCTTTCCAAATTTTCTCTAATTTTTCGGCATCATGTCCGTTAGCAGCAGCTTGTTCTACAAACTTTGGTTTCATCTTATCTAGAACCGAAATTTGTTTTTTACCCATAGCCTTACGCAAAACATCGGCTTCACCTTTCGTAAAATTTGCCAGTTTTTGCGAGAGTAGCATTACTTGCTCTTGGTAGACTGTAATTCCGTATGTTTCTGCCAAATATTCTTCCATGGCAGGTAAATCGTATTCAATATCTTCTGTTCCGTGTTTTCTGTTAATAAAAGACGGAATATATTCCATTGGACCAGGTCTATACAATGCATTCATTGCAATTAAATCTGCAAAAACG
>LAQA01000044.1:263-14732 GCA_000981625.1 Flavobacteriaceae bacterium ASP10-09a | reverse complement strand
AAGAGCTCGTAAGTTTTTTCATCATCCAAAGGAAAGTTCTCTGGATCTAAATCTACATTATGTTTAGCTTTTACAATTTTAACAGTGTCTTTAATTAAAGTCAATGTTTTTAATCCCAAGAAATCCATTTTTAACAAACCTGCAGATTCAACTACAGAATTGTCAAATTGGGTTACATACATGTCGGAATCTTTTGCCAAAGCAACAGGCACATAATTGGTAATATCTCCTGGAGTGATAATCACTCCACATGCATGAATTCCTGTATTTCGAACAGAACCTTCTAGCATTGTCGCTTTGTTAATAGTTTCAGAAACTAAATCATTTCCGAAAGACATGTTTTTTAGTTCTTCAACTAATTGTTTCTCTTCTGCTCGTAAACCTGCAACTTTCCCTTTACTTTTTGGGTCATCACCAAAAATATTTTTTAGTTTGATGTTCGGAATTAATTTTGCAATTCTATCCGCTTCAAAAAGAGGTAAGTCTAAAACTCTGGCAGTATCTCTAATAGAAGATTTTGCAGCCATTGTTCCGTAAGTAATAATTTGTGCAACTTGATTTGCACCATATTTATTAATTACATAATCCATAACACGTCCTCGGCCTTCATCATCAAAATCGATATCAATATCGGGCATCGAAACACGTTCAGGATTTAAGAAACGCTCAAAAAGCAAGTCATATTTAATTGGATCTATATTGGTAATCCACAAACAAAATGCAACTACAGAACCCGCTGCAGATCCACGTCCGGGACCCACTGCAACATCCATGTTTCTTGCTTCACGAATAAAATCTTCAACAATTAAAAAATAACCAGGATATCCTGTTTTTTCAATTACGGATAATTCAAAATCTAGACGTTCCTTGATGGATTCGGTAATTTCTCCATACCGCTTTTTAGCACCAACAAAAGTTAGATGTTTTAGGAAATTATTTTCTCCACGTTTTCCCTTGTCAGTTTCATCCTTTGGATCTTTAAATTCGTTAGGAATATCAAAAGCGGGTAATAAAACGTCTCTTGCAAGTGTAAAAATTTCAATTTTATCTACAATTTCTTGAATATTGATAATTGCTTCTGGCAAATCAGCAAAAAGCGTTTTCATTTCATCCGAAGACTTAAAATAATACTCTTGATTTGGTAAGCCATATCTGTAACCACGACCTTTTCCGATAGGTGTCGTTTGTTTCTCACCATCTTTTACACACAATAAAATATCATGTGCATTTGCATCTTTCTTCTCTAGATAAAAAGTGTTATTGGTTGCTATAATCTTTATATCGTGGTTTTTAGAAAACTTTAGTAACGTTTCATTTACAATGGTTTCATCTTGCTGATTGTGACGCATCAACTCAATATAAAAATCGTCTTTAAACTCTTCTTTCCACCAAAGTAAAGCTTCTTCGGCTTGTTTTTCTCCAAGATTTAGAATTTTACTCGGAACTTCACCATATAGATTTCCAGTTAAAACAATAATATCTTCCTTGTATTTTTTGATGATTTCTCGATCAATTCTTGGAACATAATAGAATCCATCTACAAAAGCAATTGAAGACATTTTTGCTAAATTATGATATCCTTTTTTGTTTTTTGCCAGTAAAACAACCTGATAACCATTGTCTTTCTGTGATTTATTTTTATGATCTTCACACACATTAAACTCACAACCAACAATTGGTTTTATTGGAGTTTTAGCTGTTTTATTATGACTCAAAATGGCACTTACAAAATGAAAGGAAGCCATCATGTTTGCAGTATCTGTCATGGCAACTGCTGGCATGTTATCTTCAGCTGCTGCAGCTACAATTTGGCCAATTTGCATGGTAGATTGTAAAACAGAATATTGGGTGTGATTGTGTAAATGCGAAAATTGTATATTTTCTAATTCAGCTAAACCTACAGAAGTAGATTTGGTGGAGGCTGTATTTTTTAATTTCTCAAGACGTTTGCGAATTTTATCGCTTTCTTTCTTTAGATTGATATGCTTTAAACCAATTACTTGAATTGGTTTTGGATTTTTTTCTGAGAAGTTTTTAAAATAATCTGCATCAACATCTAATTGTTCTTTAGTGAATTCTCGAATACGAATTAACTCTAAAAAACAACGTGTTGTCGCTTCAACATCGGCAGTTGCATTATGCGCATCGCCAAAACCAGTAGCAAATAAATGGTTATGTAGTTCAGTTAATGTTGGTAATTTAAATTTTCCGCCACGACCTCCAGGAATTTGACACATCAATGCCGTCTTTTCTGTACAAGTATCTAAAATGGGGAGGGAAGTCATCTTGTTTTCAACTCCTAATCTATGGAACTCACACCCCATAATATTTAAATCGAAATTTAAATTCTGACCAATAATAAACTTGGTTTTACTTAAAACTTCATTAAATAAAACCAAACATTCGTCTAACGGAATACCTTGTTCTTCTGCCAGTTCAGTAGAGATTCCATGAATTCTTTCTGCATCGTAAGGAATATTATAATTATCGGGTTTTATTAGGAAATCGTCGTGTTCTATAACATTTCCCATTTCATCATGCAATTGCCATGCAATTTGAACACATCTTGGCCAGTTATCTGTATTTGTAATTGGAGCATTCCAACTTTTAGGTAAACCGGTAGTTTCTGTATCAAAAATTAAGTACATTATTGGGTATAAATGTTGATGTGTTTAACTGTTTAATTGTGTTGTAAAAATAGGTCTTTTTGAATAGAATTTATGATGAAGTTATTAACTATTGTTCATTGTAAAAGTATTTGTCTTTGGATAGGCACTGTTAGGGATAGAACGATTTGTTTAAGCTCCTAGAAGAAAGAGAGTAGCGAAAGCTCGACCCTTGTAATAATGACATAAATATCTTTTAAAACTAAATGTTTTTGTCTTGAATTAATTTGTATATTTGCGCCCACTTACTACGAGATGGTAAGATTTTTAATAATCAAGGTCGAGAACCTTAACAAATTAACAAATTATGTCTGTAAAGATTAGATTACAAAGACACGGTAAAAAAGGGAAACCATTCTATTGGATCGTTGCCGCTGATGCTCGTGCAAAAAGAGATGGTAGATACTTAGAGAAAATAGGTACTTACAATCCAAACGTGAACCCTGCAATTATCGATTTAAATATTGATAAAGCTGTAGAATGGTTACAAAATGGTGCTCAACCAACTGATACTGCAAAAAACATTTTATCTTATAAAGGTGCAATGTTAAAGAATCATTTAGTTGGTGGTATTAGAAAAGGAGCTTTAACACAAGAGCAAGCAGATGCTAAATTTGCAGCTTGGTTAGAAGAAAAAGCTACTAAAGTTTCTGATAAAGAAGCTGGATTATCTCAAGCGCAATCTGAAGCAAAAGCTACAGCATTCGCAGCAGAAAAAGCAGTAAACGAAGCAAGAATTGAAGCAGCTAAGCCAGTTGTTGAAGAGGTTGCTGAAGTTGTAGCTGAAGAAGCTGTTGAGGTGGCTCCTGAAACAATTGATGAAGCAGCAGAAAAAGCAGCAGAATAAATTATAAATTTATACGAAGATGCGTAAAGAAGATTGTTTTTATTTAGGCAAAATCGTAACAAAATATAGTTTTAAAGGTGAAGTTGTTATCAAATTAGATACAGATGAACCTGAGTTGTATACAGAAATGGAATCAGTTTACGTCGAATTCGGCAGTAACTTGGTTCCATTTTTTATTGAAAAAAGTTCACTACATAAAGGGAATCAATTACGTGTTCAGTTTGAAGATGTATATTCTGATGAAGAAGCTGACTCTATCTTGAAATGTGGTATTTATTTACCTTCTACGATGTTACCAAAATTATCTGGCGACAAGTTTTATTTCCATGAAGTAATTGGTTTTACGGTTGTTGATGCTAACTTTGGAGAAGTGGGGCAAATTGTTCACATAAACGACAAAGCTGCACAACCACTTTTTGAAATTGATAGAGATGGAAAAGAAATTTTTATTCCTATGGTTGATGATTTTATCAAAAAAGTGGATAGAGAAAACAACACGATAGAAGTAGAAACTCCAGAAGGTTTAATAGAACTTTATTTATAAAAATATATTTTTAATATTATTATAGTTTACTAAAAAGTAGACTTTATAAGAACCAAAAATAAAAAGAAAGGTGGCCGAGTGGTCGAAGGCGCACGCTTGGAAAGCGTGTATACGGCAACGTATCGAGGGTTCGAATCCCTTCCTTTCTACAAAATAAAAATTAATTAGGGGTGTCGTAGTTGAAATTTACACTAGTAAAATGAACGCTCGAGCTGGTGCTTTTTTCTTCTTTAGCTAACGCGTTTTAAATAAAGACTTGAACCTTTAGCCCTGCTGTGTTAAGTTTGTTTTAATAACCTTCAACTCTAATAGATACAACAAATATAATTTTATTAGCCAAGGGTTTACACCAATATTATATCCGAAAAAACAACTTTCTGAAGCATCAGTCCCAATACTAAAATCGTAGCAAGTAATCGCTATTTCGTTTTAATTGGATTCAGCTGTAAAAAAAATAATTTCAATATCTTTTGTTGTGATTTCTATTATTTCTCTTGGGATAAGATATTTGAATTTGTTCAACAAGGAATAGAGAAAAATATGAGTAGCAATATTATTTTCTTCATAATAAAAAGCAAAATAATATGTCAAAGTTTAAGTAATTACTTAAATTAAATACAGAATTTAAGTAACTTTTATGAGGTAGCTATACGTTATCCTAAAAATAGTTTGAAATTTAGTGTGAATAATATTTATAAGGAGTTTAATTTATTAATCGACTATGTTGTAATTAAAGAAAACTTGAGCCCAAACTTCTTCTGATCCGACAGTTTCGTTGTCTAATACAAGCACATCATTAATTAAGATTTGTACTTTTAAGATATAAGCATGTCCGTTTTTCCTGTAGGCGTCTCCTGCAATTTCATTATATGGATATTCAGGGAATGATATGATAATTGGTTCCGAATTTCCATTACTATCATAAGAGAATTCTCTAGGACCATATACCCATTCATTAATTCCAAAATCCTTGTAGGAAACATTTATTTCATCAGAATCAGGAGCTGATGTAGTGAATATTATCTTTACATCTTTAGGAATTATTTCGACTATTTCAGGTGTTATGGGATCTATAATAGTTGAGCAAGAGGCGAATAAAAGTGTGAAGAAAAAGAAGACTGCTTTTTTCATAATTTTTTTCAGAATTTATTCAAATTTAAAGAGAATAGCTGATAAGGACCATTATTATTCAATAAAAATAAGCTAATTTTGTTGAGGTCCTTATCAAAAGTTATCATTTTAATTAATCATTTCATAAGAAGGGGTGATTTTTATTTTTTTAGAATCTCAACTATGTTACCATTTAGGTTCAAACAATTTACAATAAATCAAGATAACACTGCGATGAAAGTTGGTACTGATGGTGTTTTATTAGGTGCTTGGTGTTCTGTGGATGAATACCCAGATTCGATATTAGATATTGGTTCTGGTACAGGTGTTATTGCTTTAATGCTTGCGCAACGTTCTGATGCTATGACAATAGATGCAGTTGAAGTTGATGAAAATGCTTACGAACAAACTGTAGAGAATTTTGAAAAATCAGATTGGGGAGACCGTTTGTATTGTTATAACGCAACTTTTCAAGAATTTGCAAATGAAATAACTGAAGAGCAGGAATCTTACGATTTAATAGTATCTAATCCTCCTTTTTATACGGATGAATATGAAACTAATGATGAGGCAAGAAATAAAGCGAGATTCACCTCTTCATTGTCTTTTGAAGAATTGATTTTGGGTGTTTCAAAAATATTGTCTCTTCTTGGAAAATATGTTGTTATTATTCCTTCCAAGGAAGAGGAGAGTTTTATTAATTTAGCTAAACAATATAATTTATTCTTAAACAGAGTTTGTCGTGTTCAAGGCAATCAGTTATCAGAAATAAAAAGAAGTTTACTCGAGTTTTCTTTCAGTAAAAAAGAATTAAAAACAGAACATTTAGTTATTGAAACTGGCCGTCATCAATACACAAATGAGTATATTGAATTAACTAAAGACTTTTATTTG
Source organism: Flavobacteriaceae bacterium ASP10-09a (assembly GCA_000981625.1). GTDB lineage: Bacteria > Bacteroidota > Bacteroidia > Flavobacteriales > Flavobacteriaceae > Polaribacter. The sequence continues at coordinate 8,671 of LAQA01000044.1, read as the reverse complement.
AAAATGTAACTCCACTTTTTCACATCGATTCAATTAGATTTCTTGTTAAATTTGTATCGAGATATTTTTATTAAAAGTTCCCGATACAAATTATTTAAACTAACACTTTATTACCCAACTACATTATTAGGATTATACCCTAAGTAAGGTACTTTTTCTTCAGAAAATATAATTCCGTGAGCTTCTAGTTCCTTTAAAATAGGTTCGTAAACTTCTTTAGAAATTGGAATTTGAACTCCCGGAGTTTTAATTTCTCCTTTTAAAATTTTTACCGCAGCAATCCCAACAGGTAAACCAACTGTTTTGGACATTGCTGTGTAGGTTTGGTTTTCTCCCAAAACAACAAAACTACTTTCTATTTGAAATCTTTCTCCATTAAGCTCATAACCGAAAAGATGCTGCATTACAATCATGTCTTTATCATTTTCATCTAAAGTCCAAGATTCTTCTAAAATACTTTGAAGCATTTGAGCAGGAGTTGCCTTTTTTAAGCTAATTTTTTTATTTGGATTAAAAATATCAAGCTCAATTAATTTCTCCCACATGACATCATCTTGATCTATTTTTAAGTAAGAGCGTAATTTTAATTCTACAGAATCTGAAGGTGAATAAGCTAAAAATAAATTCACAAAATCTCTGTAACTCATGTTTTCAGATTCTTCTATGGTATAAGAATCATCCGTCATTCCTAATTGCACAAAAATATTCCATGCTCTAGAAAATCCAACTTTTCTAATCGTTCCTCTGTACATTGTAGGAATATTGTTTAAGCCATAAATGCTTCTATATTTTAAGGAATCTCTATTTGCAATAGCTTCAAATTTTCCGTTTCCTTTCACTTCTAAAAATTCACTTCTTCTAAATAACTTATGATAAGGAATGTATTTGTAGGTACCTTCTTGAATGAACATGGCTGCACCACCTTGTCCTGCCAAAACCACATTTCTAGGGTTCCAGGTAAACTTATAATTCCACAAGTTGTTATCGCTTTCTGGTGCAACAATTCCACCGCAAAAAGATTCAAACAATAGCATTTTACCGCCAGCATCTTTAATTCTGTCTATTACTTGCATTGCACTCATGTGGTCAATTCCTGGATCTAGACCAATTTCATTCATAAAAACTAATCCTTTCTTCTTCGCTTCTGCATCTAACGCTCTCATTTCATCTGAAATATAAGAAGCGGTAACCATGTGTTTTCCGAATGTAATGCAATCTTTAGCTACATCTGCATGAAACCTTGCTGGTAACATTGATATAACTAGGTCTGCTTTCTGTATCTGTTTCTCGCGCTGCTCTTTATCAAATACATCTAAAACAATTGCTGTTGCGTTTTTATGATTATTGATTAGTTTATGTGCATTTTCTGTTGAAATATCTCCAATGGTTAAAGATAATTTCTCTTCTTCAGAGGTGTCTAAAAGATATTTTATAAGTGCAGAACTAGATTTTCCAGCTCCAATAATTAGAATGTTTTTCATATGATAAATAATGTATTTTTGTATGAAATACGAAGATACTCTATTTGTTTAAAATTTAACAAAAACACAGTAAAATGTTTAAAAATATAGTAATTACCTGTTTTTTAGGATTATCAGCAGTTGTTTTAGGTGCTTTTGGAGCGCATGCTTTCAAAGAAATACTGACTTCAGACCAATTATTAAGTATGGAAACTGCTCTACGTTACCAAATGTATCATGTAATTGTATTGTTATTTGTAAATACTTTTGATGGGTTTTCTATGAAACAAAAAAATACAATTAGTTATATTTTCTTCTTAGGTGTTTTATTCTTTTCTGGATCTATCTATTTGATTCAACTTACATCAGTTACAGCAAAGTCTATTTGGTTTATAACCCCATTAGGGGGGTTGTTTTTTTTAATGGGTTGGGTGTCAATGATTGTAATATTCGTAACGAAACGTAAGAACCAATAAAATATTAATAATTTTTAAACAAAAATAGTCCTGTTTTAAATTATTGTTTAATTTTGTTTCAAACTAAAAACAATAAAATATATTGATATGGTAGATACAAATACGAAATCGATTTCGTTAAATAGTCTAGGAATCAAGAATGCAATAGTTCGTTATCAGCTAAATTCTAATGAATTACATGATGAAACTATAAAAAAAGATCAAGGTGTAGTCTCTTCTTTAGGAGCAATTGCTATAAATACAGGAGAGTTTACAGGGCGTTCTCCGATGGATCGTTTTATTGTAAAAGACGACATTACCAAAGATGAAGTTTGGTGGAGTAAAATTAATTTACCCTTTGAAGAGGATAAATTTGACAAGCTTTATGACAAAGTAGTTGATTATTTATCTGAAAAAGAAATTTTTGTTAGAGATAGTTATGCTTGTGCAGATGAAAATTACAAACTAAATATAAGAGTTGTAAATGAATATCCTTGGAGTAATATGTTTGCTTATAACATGTTTTTACGTCCAACAGAAGAAGAATTAAAAGACTTTTCTCCTGAATGGACAGTTATTAATGCACCAGGTTTTATGGCCGATGCAGCTACCGATGGAACAAGACAACACAATTTTGCGATTTTAAATTTCACAAAAAAAATTGCTTTAATTGGAGGAACAGGTTATACAGGAGAAATTAAAAAGGGAATCTTTTCTGCATTAAACTTTATACTTCCTGTATTTAAAAACACATTACCAATGCATTGTTCTGCGAATATTGGTAAAGAAGGAGATACAGCAATCTTTTTTGGTTTGTCAGGAACAGGAAAAACAACTTTATCTACAGATCCAAATAGAAGTTTAATTGGTGATGATGAACACGGTTGGACAGCAGAAAACAAGGTGTTTAACTTCGAAGGAGGATGTTATGCCAAAGTGATTAATTTATCAAAAGAACAAGAGCCAGAGATTTTTTCTGCCATTAAAAAAGGAGCAATCTTAGAGAATGTGGTAATGGATGATCAAGGAGTTATCGATTTTGCTGATACTTCAATTACTCAGAATACAAGAGTTAGTTATCCAATTTATCATATAGATAATATTCAGAAACCTTCAATAGGTGAAAACCCAAAAAATATTTTCTTTTTAACTGCTGATGCTTTTGGTGTTTTACCTCCAATATCTAAACTGACTCCAAGTCAGGCAGCGTATCATTTTATATCTGGTTATACAGCGAAAGTTGCAGGTACAGAAGCTGGAGTAACAGAACCTATGCCAAGTTTTTCAGCTTGCTTTGGTGCGCCTTTTATGCCTTTACATCCTACAAGATATGCAGAGATGTTGAGCAAAAAGATGAAAGATGCAGGTGTTAATGTTTGGTTGGTAAATACAGGTTGGTCTGGTGGTAAATATGGAGTTGGTAGAAGAATGCCGTTGAAGTATACACGAGCAATGATTACGGCCGTTTTAAATGGAGATTTGGGCGATTATACGTATGAAAATTATCATATCCATTCTGTATTTGGAGTTGCACAACCAAGAAGTTGTCCAGGAGTTCCCTCGGAATTATTAAGTCCGAGATCTACTTGGAATGATGATGAAGCATATTACAAAACTGCTTTTCAGTTATCAAATGCATTTAGAGTAAATTTTAAACAATTTGAAGAATTTGCAAGTGAAGAAGTCCGAAGAGGAGGTCCTCAACGTTATACTTTTTAAATTCTTACACACATTATATTTTAATAAAACATCTCTTTTGAGGTGTTTTTTTTGTTGCATTCTTTTTTATAGATTTATAGAAATATATACGACTACATGAAACTTATAAAAATAGTACTTCTTTCTACTTTATTATTGGCTTGTAACACAGAAAATAGCGAAAAGAAAACAATAGCTCCGCCAAATGATAGAAGTGCTAATGGAATTGCAGATCCTTTAGAAACAACAAGAACAATTTTAACTTTAAATCTTGATCAAGCAAATAGACTTCTACAATTACCAATTCATTGTGTAAATACAGAGTATCCTAATAAGTTAAATCAAACGATTGGCGGAGATGAAGATTTAAAGTCGCCCAAAGAGTTACATCCAACTTTTTACGGGTGTTTTGATTGGCATTCGTCAGTTCATGGTCATTGGAGCTTAGTTTCGTTACTCAAAAAATTTCCAAACCTAAAAGATGCATCTAAAACTAAAGAAATATTGTTGACTAGCATTTCAAAAGAGAATATTGAGAAGGAAGTTGCTTATTTTAATAAGAAGTATAATAAAAGCTATGAACGAACTTACGGTTGGGCTTGGTTGTTGAAGTTGGCAGAAGAGCTTCATACTTGGAACGATCCAATAGCAAAAGAATTAGAGCAAAACTTGCAGCCACTAACCGATTTAATGGTTCAGAAATATATCGAATTTTTACCAAGATTAAAATATCCAATTAGAGTTGGTGAACATCCAAATACTGCTTTTGGATTAGCATTTGCATGGGATTATGCAACTACTGTTGGAGATAAAAAATTAGTGAAAATTATAAATAATAGAGCGAAAGATTATTTTATGAATGATAAAAATTGTCCAATTTCTTGGGAACCAAGTGGATTTGATTTCTTGTCAGCTTGTTTGCAAGAAGCAGCAATTATGAAAAGAGTTTTACCAAAAAATGAATTTAAAAATTGGCTTTCAGAATTTTTACCAAAATTAAAAAATAAAGATTTTAAATTAGCGGTTGGTGAAGTTTTAGATAGAACTGATGGGAAATTAGTGCATTTGGATGGTGTTAATTTCTCAAGAGCTTGGTGTTTAAATAAAATAGCGAATGATTTACCAGAATACAATCACTTAAAAAATGTTGCCAATAAGCACATCAATTATTCCTTGCCAAATGTTGTTGGAGATAATTATGAAGGCGGTCATTGGTTAGGGAGTTTTGCTATTTATGCTTTAAATTCAACAAAAAATGATTAAAAACATATTTAAAAATATTGGTCCAGGAACTCTAATTGCTGCTGCTTTTATTGGTCCAGGAACCGTTACTCTTTGTACACTTGCTGGAGTTAATTTTGGTTTCAATTTATTGTGGGCAATGTTACTTTCTATAATTGCAACGATTGTTTTACAAGAAATGGCTGCAAGACTAGGAATCATTTCTCAAAAAGGATTATCTGAGGTAATTAGAGAAGAGATCAAAATTCCTTTTTTTAAATGGTTTGTGACTATTTTAATTTTATCAGCAATTGTAGTGGGAAATGCTTCTTATGAAGCAGGTAATATAAGTGGTGGAATTTTAGGATTAGAAACAATTTTTGGAAAATTAATTTTAAATATTGGTAGTTTATCTATTAATTTAATGAGTTTAGTCATTGGCGTTATTGCATTTATATTGCTATATATTGGAAATTATAAATTTTTAGAAAAAGCACTAGTAACTTTAGTTTTAATAATGAGTGTTTCATTTTTAATAACAGCGATTGTTACAAAGCCAAATGTATTAGAATTGTTGAAAGGGATGTTTATCCCTAGATTCCCAGAGAAAAGTTTGCTAACTATTATTGGTTTAATTGGCACAACTGTAGTGCCATATAATTTATTTTTACATGCTTCTTTAGTTAAGGAACGTTGGAATAAAATAGAAGATTTAAAATCAGCTAGAAAGGACACAATTATTTCTATTATTTTAGGAGGATTGGTTTCAATGGCAATTATTGTTTCTGCTGCTGCAATTCCGTTTAAAAATATTTCTAACGCTGCTGATTTGGCAGAAGGATTAGCACCTTTATATGGTGAATTTGCTAAGTATTTTTTAGCATTGGGTTTATTTGCAGCAGGTATTACATCTGCAATTACAGCACCTTTGGCAGCTGCTTATGTGGCAAGAGGGTGTTTAGGTTGGAAAGGAAATATGAAGTCAAAATCATTTAGAATGGTTTGGATTATTATTTTGTTTTTAGGTGTTTTATTTTCATCCATAGGCATTAAGCCAATTGAAATTATAAAATTTGCTCAAATTGCAAACGGTATGCTATTGCCTGTTATTGCAGGAATTTTATTGTGGATTATGAATAAGAAAAATGTTTTAGGGGATTTTGTAAATACGAAAACACAAAATATTTTAGGTTTTATAATTTTAGCAATTTCTATTTTTTTAGGGGCGAAAGGAATTTTAAAAGTATTTAATTTTATATAAAATGAGAATTGATATCAATTGTGATGTTGGTGAAGGTTTAAATAATGAGCATTTATTAATGCCCTATATCACTTCTTGCAATATTGCATGCGGTGGTCATTTTGGTGATAAAAATTCAATAGATGAAACTATTGAGATTGCGACTCAAAATAATGTTTTAATTGGAGCGCATCCTTCTTTTCCTGATACAGAAAACTTTGGCCGAAAATTAATAAATATTTCTGATGATGCTTTTAAAGAAAGCATAGAAAATCAGTTGAACTTATTTATGAATAGGCTTTCTTTTTTCGATATAAAGTTACATCATATAAAATCGCATGGTGCATTATATAATGCTATTGCTGTTGATGAAAAGTTAGCAGTTTTATTTATTAATACTATTAAAAAGTATGCTATTGACTCTTATTTATATGTTCCTTATAATTCTGTAATTGAAAGAGTCGCTATAGAAAATAATATAAAAATTAAGTACGAAGCATTTGCTGATAGAAATTATAATGATGATTTAACATTAGTTTCTAGGACCTATGAAAATGCATTGATATTAGATAAAAAGCAGGTATTTCAGCATGTTAGTCGAATTGTAAAAGGAGGTAAAGTAAAAACAGTTTCAGGGAAAGAAGTAAAAATAAAAGCAGATACTTTTTGTTTACACGGAGACACTAAAAATGCAATTGAAATCGTAGAATATGTGTCGAAAAAATTAAAAAATCAGGGAATTATTGTTGGGTAAAATGCATACATATAAACCTTTTGGAGCGAAAGCAATTTTGATAGAATGGAAAGCTATCATAGCGGAAGCTATTTTAAAAGATATATTAGAATTTAAGGATAAAATTAATTCTCAAAAGAGCGAATCTTATCTAGATTATAGTATTGGATACAATTCGTTAACCATAATTTTCAAAGACATCATTTTAGACTTTGATAAAGAAGTTGAAAAATTAAAATCAATCTATACTTTAAATTTAACGACTAAGCCAATACAAAATTTTATATGGGAAATTCCAGTTTGTTATGATTTAGAATTTGGAATTGATTTAAAAGAAATGTCACGATCTTTAAATTTAGAGATTTCTGATATTATAAAAACACATTCAGAAAGTATTTATACGGTCTTTTTTATTGGCTTTTTACCTGGTTTTCTTTATTTAGGAGGATTGAACTCGAAATTATTTTTAGATAGAAAACCAAATCCACGATTAAATGTTGAGGTAGGTTCTGTTGGAATAGGAGGCGAACAAACAGGAGTTTATCCTGTAAATTCTGCTGGTGGTTGGAATATCATAGGAAGAACTCCAATTAATTTTTTTGATTTGGAAGTAAGCAATCCTTGCTTTGCAAAATCAGGAGATCAAATAAAGTTCATTGCAATTACTAAAAGAGAATTTTCAAAACTCGAAATTTTAGTGTCAAAAAAATCATATCAACTTTTTAAAACTGTAATTAATGATTAAAGTTTTAAAATCAGGGTTTTACACAACCATTCAAGATAAAGGAAGAGTTGGTTTTGCTTCTTTAGGTGTTCCCGTTTCGGGTGCTATGGATTCTTATTCATCAGATTTAACGAATCATATTTTAAACAATTCTTTAGACTGTGCTCTTTTAGAAATTACTTTAGGAGGCTGTAAACTTCAGTTTTTATCAAAAACCACGATTTGTATTTCTGGAGGAGATTTTTCTCCAAAGATTAACAATAAACCTATTTTATTAAACTCTAAAATCATCATTCAAGAAAACGATACTTTATCCTTTGGAAAAGTGAATTTTGGAGTTCGTTGTTATTTAGCTGTAAAAGGAGGAATTCTATCTGATAAAAAGATGGGTAGTAGAAGTACGTTTAAAAATATTACGAATGATTTTCTTTTAAAATCAGGAGATTTTTTGCCTATTTATAATGTGAAAATAGATTTCGAAACTTCGAAGACTTTAGTGAAGGTGAACAAAAATCATTTTGAATCTAAAGTTATTGAATGCTTTAGAGGACCTGAATTTGATGCATTAGATATTCATCAACATAAAATACTTTTTGAAACTGAATTTAGTATCTCAAAAGATATAAATAGAATGGGATACAAACTCAATGAAGTTTTAGAAAATAACCTTCCTTCAATCTTAACATCTGCAGTACTATCTGGAACGGTTCAGTTAACTCCTTCAGGAAAATTGATTGTATTAATGAGAGATTGCCAGGTTACAGGTGGTTATCCCCGAGTTTTACAAGTATCCGAAGAAAGTATAAATAGATTGTCACAGAAAACGACAGGAGACAAGTTTCAGTTTGTTTTAAAATAAAAAAGCACCTCAATTGAG
>LAQA01000044.1:0-241 GCA_000981625.1 Flavobacteriaceae bacterium ASP10-09a | reverse complement strand
TTCGTTGGAGGTGTTGGAGGAGTTGGTTTTCCATTATTCAATTTTACTTGAATATCTCCAGTATATCCCTCTAACTCTTTCATAGCCGTCTTAACTTCTTCTAAAGTACCAGAAATAACTACTTTTTCAGTAACCGTTTTTCCGTCTACAGTTTCGTTGGTAGTAATTGTAGCTACAGAAACATCTATTGAATTTTGTACAATATTAACTTTTACTTCTTTTTTAATTTCATTACTAAGAG
>LAQA01000001.1:47425-55012 GCA_000981625.1 Flavobacteriaceae bacterium ASP10-09a | reverse complement strand
TTATCTGGTCGTGTAAACATGCGTGAAGTAGAAATTTCTACCCAACATTTAATTGCAGATGGTTTTGATATTGGTACTTCTACAGATCCATATAAAAACTTTGTATACACCACATTTCAAGAATTAGCAACTTATGTTTCTCATAATAATGTTGCAAAGATTGCTCGTAAAAAAGGACATAAAGCTTTAGGTAAAATGTCTAAAATTATTGCAGGAGATGAAATGCGTCATCACCAAGCATACTCGCATTTTGTAAAAGAAATTTTTAAGATCGATCCAAGTGAAATGATGTTAGCATTCCAACACATGATGAAATATAAAATTGTAATGCCAGCTTTACATTTAAGAGAATCTTTTGGTGCAAAAGGTAGTTTGTTTGATGATTTCTCAGCAGTTGCACAAAGAGTTGGGGTTTATACTGGTTTCGATTATGTAGATATTTTGAAGAAACTAAACACGATGTGGGAAATAGATAAGATTACAAATCTTACTCCAGAAGCAGAAAAGGCAAGAGACTATTTAATGAAACTTCCGGACAGAATGTATAGAATTACAGAAAGAATTAAAATTCCAGATACAAAGTTTGAGTTTAAATGGATGATACCAGCGTAAATAATTTCGTATTGAAAAATAAGAAACTATTTTTTGCTTGGAATTTATTTTAAGCGAAGTCGAAAGAAGATATCTTTTTAGAAATAAATGAGAAGACTCTCTAGGAATTTAATCCTGGAGAGTCTTTTTTAATTTCTATACAAATCTATTTCAAAAAGACAAACAGGGGCAAGTTTATAGTGTTCAGGTAAGCTATCTGTGTTTTTTAAATCAAACAGACCAAGAAAATCAAAACCTGCATTTTGGTAGTGTTCAATTAGCTTGGTATTATTTCCTAAAGTATCTAGTCTTACAAACTGAATTTCTTTTTGATTCGCATATTCTTTGGCCCAATCTACAATTTTAGCAACAAGATTGTTTCCTCTAAAATTTCGATTCGTTGCAATTCTATGAATATAAATAGCAGGGTCTTTATTTTTCTCTTCCCAAATTTGTTCATCATTAAAGGTTATTGCCCAAATACAAGCAACTTCGTTATTAATTAGCATTTTAAATTGTCTGTTTTCAGTAATTTCAATTTCAACCATTTCTCTCTTAAAATCTGGCCAAACAACTACTTTTTTCTTTGCTCGTTGGTATTGTGAAGCGATTCTGTAAAGACTGTAAATTTCATCAATATCTTTAACTGTAGAATTAACGATTTGCATATTTTTTATATTTAATTATGAATTGAAAATGAATCCATATCATTTAAAAATCCAAGCTTTTCTCTACTATTATTCTGAGTTTTTTTACTGATGGTTGCAGAAATAATTCCAACTTCATTTTTAGTCAAACTAGAAATCTCTTCACCTAAATAATCAACAATTAAAGAATTCCCAGAATAGTTGTAATTATTAGCATCTATCCCTATTCTATTTACACCAATTGTGTAACTCATATTTTCAATTGAACGGGCTTTTAAGAGCGTATCCCATGCTTTTATTCTTTTTATAGGCCAATTTGCCATAAAAATTAAAAGATCGTAATTTTCAATATTTCTAATCCAAACAGAGAAACGCAAATCATAACAAATTAAAGGGCAAATTTTCCAACCTTTGTAGGTAATAATCAGCTTTTTTGTGCCAGAAGTATATACTTTATCCTCACCAGCTAAAGTAAAAGAATGTCTTTTAATATACGTTTCAATCTTTCCTGAGGGATGCACAAAAACAAGTTTATTGTAGTAATTCTTATTTTCATGGATTATTAAGCTTCCAGTGATCGCTATTTGCTTTTTTATTGCCATCTTTTGCATCCAAGAAACGGCATTTCCATTTATTTCTTCAGCAACCTTTTCAACATTCATTGTAAAACCAGTTGTAAACATTTCAGGTAAAACAATTAAATCCGTATTTTCTGGTAAACTATTTATTTTTTTTTCAAAGTAGGCGAGGTTCTCCACTGGATTCTCCCAAAATAAATCAGCTTGAATGCCAACAATATGTAATTCATCAGTCATTAAAAAAAAATTAAAGATTAAAGACGTATAAATGTAAGTTTTTGTAATTTAGAAAACCAAAAAAAAGCTATGCAATCTTTTATTTCTGAAACTTTAGATGATATTTTACAAACTACAAATTCATTTGAAAATGTTCTTTTTGTATTGCCTTCACAAAGAGCAAAAGTATTTGTAAAACAGACATTTAAAGATAAGATTTCTGTAGGTTTTTTGCCAGAGATGTTAAATATAGAACAGTTTATTCAGGAAGTTTCGGGAGTTCAAAAGGTAGATAATATTCAATTATTATTTCATTTTTACACCATTTATAAAAGTGTAGAGAAAAATCCTGATTCTTTTGATACGTTTTCTTCTTGGGCATTAACGGTATTGCAAGATTTTAATGAGATTGACCAACATTTAATAAACTCTAAAGATATTTTTATTTATTTAAGAGATATTGAGCGCTTAAGAAAATGGTCTGTAAAAGGTACTTTTAAAGAAACGGAATTGATGAAAGATCATTATTCTTTTTTAGAAAAGCTCCACACATATTATACTGCTTTTTATCAATTTTTAATTTATGAGAATATAGGTTATCAAGGTTTAATGTATAGAGAAGCATCAAAAAAAATTGATGGTTTTTTAAAAAACAATGAAAGTAAAAAAATATTCTTTATTGGTTTTAATGCATTAAATAAAGCTGAAGAGTTGCTATTCCAGAAAGTATTAGAGAATGGAAACTCTGAAATTTATTGGGACATTGATGAGGCATTTTTCAATTCAAATCATCAAGCAGGAAAATTTATTAGAAAATATAAAAAAGAGTGGAAATATTTTCAAAACAAGAAACTTAAATCTTTAGGAAACACATTTTTATCACCAAAAAAAATACAGGTTATTGGTGCTGCAAAAAATAATACACAAATAAAGTATATTGGTGAAATTTTAGAAGAAAACCCAAATTTTAAAAACACAGCATTGGTTTTAGCAGATGAAACTTTGCTGCCAATTACACTAAATTCATTGCCAAAAAACATCAAAGCAATTAACATTACCATGGGCTACCCTTTAAAGGATATTCCAACAACAAGTTTGTTGTTTTCTGTTTTTCAATTATTTGTTTCTCAAGAAAAATTGCAAAAAAAGAGTGTAAATGAGTTTTATTATAAAGATGTAATTCGCTTCTTTAAGCATCAATCTATTTATGGTTTAATTTCTACTATAGATGATTTTACATCCGAAATTGCAAAAGAAAATCAGACATTTATCAGTGAAGATAGACTTTTAAAATTTTTAGAAGATCAAACTTTAGAAGTTAAAAATGTAGTTTTAAACTTATTCAAACCTTTTGATATTGTTGAAGTTTTTATTGACAGAATTTTAGACTTAATCAATCTTTTAAAAGAGGACGTAAACTCTTTAGAAAAAGAATATTTGTTTCGTTTTCACACAGTATTTACACAGTTAAAAACACTGCAAAATGAGTTTCACTATTTTACAGATTTAAAAATATTATCCCAGTTTTTTAAACAGTTAATATCCTCAGAAAGTTTATCTTTTCAAGGAGAACCTTTAAAAGGGTTACAATTAATGGGAATGCTTGAAACCCGTGTTTTAGATTTTGAGAACATCATTTTAGCATCAGCAAACGAAGGAGTTTTACCCGCTAGCAGCCAACAAAATTCCTTTATTCCTTTTGATGTAAAAATTGAATTTGGCCTACCAACTTACCGAGAAAAAGATGCCATTTTTTCGTATCACTTTTTTAGATTACTGCAAAGAGCAAAAAATGTTTTTATCTTATATAATACAGAACATGATGTTTTTGGAAGTGGTGAAAAAAGTAGATTTGTAACGCAATTAGAAATGATGAGAACAGATATTGTTCAGAAAATTGTTTCTCCAAAAGTGGTTGCTCAAAAAGTTGCATTAAAAGAAATTTCTAAAAATGATTTGGTTTTTGAGCGATTAAAAGAACTAGCAAAATCCGGTTTCTCTCCTTCCTCCTTAACGAATTACTTATATAATCCTGTTGCATTTTATAAACAGAAAATTATAAGAATAAAGGAATTCGATGATGTAGAAGAAACTGTTGCCTACAATACTTTAGGTACTGTTGTGCATGAAACTTTAGATGAGTTATATAAACCGTTTATAGGTGAGTTTTTAAATGTTGACGCCATTTTACAAATGGAAAAAATAACCAAAGATCTGATTGTAAAACATTTTAAACTTCAGTTTAAAAATGGGGATCTTAGGACAGGGAAAAATCGATTAATTTTTGAAGTTGCGAATCGGTTTGTTATAAATTTTTTAGCACAAGAAAAGAAGTTGTTGAAAGATGAAAATAATCAATTAAAAATTATTGCTACAGAAGAAAATTTATCAGCAGAAATAGAAATAGACGGGATAGATTTTCCCATAAGAATCCATGGAAATGTAGATAGAGTTGATGAGTTAAATGGAGAAATTAGAATTATAGATTATAAATCTGGAATGGTGAAAAGTTCTGAATTAAAAGTACTAAATTTTGATCAATTAAGAGAAAGAGAACAGTTCAAAGCTATTCAGGTTTTATTATATGCTTTTTTGTATTCTAAAAGTAAAAAACATGACTTTTCTAAAAATATAAAAGCAGGTATATTTTCTTTTAAAAATTTAAATCAAGAGTTTTTAGCAATTAACTTTTCATCAAATTACAGAAGTCCAGATACAATCATTACCCAAGAAAAATTAGATGAATTTTTAGTCGAGATAAAATTATATATCAAAGAAATTTATAATCCAGCAATTAGTTTTATAGAGCCTGCCGATTTAAAATATTAATTCTTCCCTTTCAAAATTAATAAAGGTACACTTGTATTAAATTCTTCTTTTAAAATAGTATTTTTTTCCCATAATTTTTTAAAGAAGCCTCTTTTACGAGTAAAAACACACAACAAATTAGGTTTATGTTTTTGAAAATGTTCTAAAACACCTTGAAAAGTAGTTGCCTGTTCAGTAATCGATAAAGAAGATTTTAATTGCTCTAAATCTTTATTTAAAACTAAATCTTCGTCCGTGTAATTAGGTGTTTTTACCAGTAATAAATTTACATCAGAGTTAAATTTACTCACAATAAACTTTAATGGTTTTAAAGCTGTTTTACTTTTTACAATTCCAGATTTAAAAGCCATTAGAATATTTTTAATAGCAATATATTTATATCCATCAGGAACTGTTAATATTGGTAAATTAGTTTTCTTTACAAGACTCCCAGCGGTTTTACCTAAGAAAATTTCTTCTTTAATTGAATTGCTTTTAGCTCCAACAATAATAAGATCTATTCCTAATTCGTTATCAATAGATTCGACGCTATCAATAACCGAACCTTTCGCAGCAATCAATTTTACATCCACATTTTTTCTATCAACAGAATTTACCATTGTTCGTAAGTACAAATTTGTTTCACGTTCAATAATACTATCAATATTAATGATCGTTCCAGCTTTTGTTTGAGCACTATACGCTCTAAAAACTAAAATTTTAGCATCAATCTCTGAAGCAAAATCAATTGCATATTGTAATGTATTTTGTGCGCTTTTTGTAGATCCGATAGGGACTAAAATGTGTTGCATGATCAATTTTTTTATGCTGCAAAGTTACTCATTTTTCAGAAAGTAAAAGCTTTTCAGACTTTTAGATATGTACCTTTGTAAAAAACATTTTTTAGTGAAAACCAATATTAGCTTCAAGCATATTAATAAATTAGCTATTCCTGCTTTAATTGCTGGTATTGCAGAACCGTTGCTATCTATAACAGATACTGCAATTATAGGTAATATTGATGTAAATGCTACAGAAAGTTTAGCTGCAGTTGGTATTGTTGGTGCATTTATCTCTATGCTAATTTGGGTTTTTGGTCAAATTAGAAGTGCAATTTCTTCCATAATTTCACAATATGTAGGTGCTAATAAATTGGACGAGATTAAAACGCTACCTGTTCAAGCAATTGCAATTGTAGTTGCTGGAAGTCTATTCGTTTTAGCAATTTCGTACCCGTTTGCAAAACAGATTTTTCAATTTTATAATGCTTCAGGAACCGTTTTGGATTTTTGTGTTACCTATTTTAAAATCAGAATTTTTGGATTTCCATTTTCACTTTTCGTGTTTGCCGTTTTTGGAATTTTCAGAGGTTTACAGAATACTTATTACCCAATGGTAATTGCTATTATTGGTGCATTATTAAATGTTGTTTTAGATATTGCTTTTGTCTACGGTATTGAAGGATTTATACCCGCAATGAATATAGAAGGAGCGGCTTATGCAAGTATAATTGCACAAATTACGATGGCAGTAATTGCATTGATTTTATTACTAAATAAAACAGCTATTTCATTAAAATTAAGTTTCCCTTTTCATAAAGAAATTCCACGTTTATTAGGTATGATTGGCAACCTTTTTATACGAACAATTGCATTAAATACGGCCTTATTTTTCGCTACTGCTTATGCAACCGATTACGGAAAAGAATATATTGCAGCTTATACAATTGGTTTAAACCTTTGGCTTTTAGGTGCTTTTATGATTGACGGATATTCAAGTGCAGGAAACATTTTATCAGGTAAATTATTAGGCTCAAAAGATTATAAGACATTGTTAACGTTAAGCAGTAAACTTGCTAAATATGGTTTCTTTATGGGAATGATTATTGCTGTTCTTGGATTCGTTTTTTATGATTTTATTGGTCAGATTTTCACAAAAGATCCTCTGGTTTTAGAGCAATTTTACCATGTTTTTTGGATTGTAATTTTAACACAACCAATAAGTGCAATTACTTTTATTTTTGACGGAATGTTTAAAGGGATGGGTGAAATGAAATATTTGAGAAACCTGTTAATTCTTTCTACTGGTTTTGTTTTTATTCCGACACTTTTGTTTTTTGATTGGCTAGATTACAAATTAGTAGCCATTTGGATTGCTTTTACTTTTTGGATCCTAGCGAGAGGCATTCCACTTATCATAAAATTTAGAAGCAAGTTTTTACCGTTGGTTTCATCTTAATGTCTGTATTGTTCTCCCTTTTTAATTTACCTATCTTGTACCTCTAAAATTCATTAAAATGAAAGTTAATAATTTTCTTTTAATTGTTGTTTTTGGAATGCTTTTTGGTACTTATAAAAAAAACTAATTTTCTTGAAAATATTTAAAAATATATCACTTAGAATCCGCATTTTTTTATCTATGATTTTGTTGGTGCTTTTGGCATCAATATTAATTTTAGGTGTTACAGTTTATCAATATGATGAGCAAACAACAGATTATAATATTTTGCGTTTCGAACGTAAAGAGGCTACGACAAAACAAACCATAGATTTAGAGTTGAAAAATAAAACAACTTATCCTGTGAAAACAGAAAATTTAACTAAAATCTTTCAAGAGCGTATTTATGAAATATCTTCTATAAATAAATTAAATATTTCTATTTATGATTTAAAAGGAAATCTTTTAAAATCATCTATTGCAAGTGCTTTTGAAAAGTTAGAATCAGTACCACTTTCAGAAGAAATTAT
>LAQA01000001.1:39564-47368 GCA_000981625.1 Flavobacteriaceae bacterium ASP10-09a | reverse complement strand
ATTCATATATAAATGGCCCTAAATTTAAAAGAATTGGAATCATTGAATTACAATTTACTCAGGATAATTCTGAAATAGAAAAAGAGTTGAGAGAGTTTCTTTCTAGATTAGGTTTGGTGTACTTATTAATGTTTTTAATTGCCATTGCTTTAGCATATTTTTTATCAAGTTATATTACAAGATCCATTCAGACTATTTCTGATAAAATGCAGCAAACCCGTTTAAATAAACGCAATGAGAAAATTATTTTAAATGCGGCAAGTTCAGAAATTGAGAGTTTAGTAGAAGCATATAATAATATGATAGATCAGCTCGAAGAAAGCGCTGCGAAATTAGCAAGAAGCGAGCGAGAACAGGCTTGGAGAGAAATGGCAAAACAGGTGGCACATGAAATTAAAAATCCCCTGACCCCTATGCGTTTGACTGTTCAAAGTTTTGAGCGAAAATTTAATCCTGAAGATGAAAAAATTAAAGAAAAATTAGCAGAATATAGCAAAACCTTAATCCAGCAAATAGATGTAATGAGTTCTATTGCTTCTGCTTTTTCAGATTTTGCAAAAATGCCAACACAAAAAAGAGAAAGAATTGAAGTAATTAGTGTTGTAAAATTAGCCTTAGATATTTTTAACGAAGATTTTATTAATTATGCTCCGAAAGAGGATGAGTTATTTGCAGATTTAGACAAAACACAATTGATTAGGATTGTAACAAACTTGGTTAAAAATGCGATGCAAGCATCAGAGAATGAAGAAAATCCAATAATTAATGTTGTTGTTTTATTAGAAAAAAAGGATATAAAAATTGTGGTTTCTGACAATGGAAAAGGAATTGCTGAGGATGTTAAAGATTTAATTTTTGAGCCAAAGTTTACAACAAAATCTAGTGGAATGGGGCTTGGCTTACCAATGATTAAAAACATTATAGAAGCTTATGAAGGGACAATTTCTTTCATATCAGAAGAAGAAAAAGGAACTATTTTTACTGTAATTTTACCAAAAGAATAAAAATAAAAACAACTAGTTTTAAAAAATCATAAAATATGAAATTTACTAATATTTTAATTGAAAAAAGTAACGCTTTTGCCAAAGTAACAATCAATAGACCAAAAAAATTAAACGCTTTAAACAGTCTAACAATTCATGAGTTAAGAGACGCTTTTGAAGCTTTAGAAAATGATGAAGATGTTAAAGTAATTGTACTTACTGGAAGTGGGGAAAAAGCTTTTGTTGCAGGTGCAGATATTTCCGAATTCGCAAATTTTTCTGTTGATGAAGGAGGTTCTTTAGCGAGAAAAGGACAAGAAATGTTGTTTGATTTTATCGAAAAATTATCAAAACCAGTAATAGCTGCCGTAAATGGTTTTGCTTTAGGCGGTGGTTTAGAGTTGGCTATGGCTTGTCATTTTAGAATTGCATCCGACAATGCAAAAATGGGTTTACCCGAAGTTTCTTTAGGAGTAATTCCTGGTTATGGAGGTACACAACGTTTGCCTCAATTAGTGGGTAAAGGAAAAGCAATGGAATTAATTATGACTGCGGGTATGATTTCTGCCGAAGATGCATTGAGTTGTGGTTTGGTAAATCATGTAACAACGCAAGAAGGATTATTGCCTTTAGCAGAAAAGATTGCTAGTAAAATTATGAGAAATTCATCCGTTGCAATTTCTGGAGCAATTAAAGCTGTAAATGCAAATTTTGTAGATGGAACTAACGGTTTTGATGTTGAAATCAATGAATTTGGAAATTGTTTTGGAACAGACGATTTTAAAGAAGGTACAACTGCTTTTTTAGAAAAAAGAAAGCCTAATTTTCCTGGAGCTTAAAGTTTTTTAAGAAAATAAGAATAAAAAAACGAGCCAATTAAGGCTCGTTTTTTATTAAGTTCCCAATCAATAAATATGATACCTATTAACAGTACCTATATTATAAAGTCGTGAACATAACTTCTATTGTTATTGTAAATAATAACTTTATAATTTCCTTTTACTTCTTTATCTAATTTGTAAACTCTGTTTAATATAACTTCGCCTTTTATAGTTTCTGAATAAATAATTTCATCATCAAAAAACAATACAACTTTTGTAGGTTTTTTATCAAAAGCAATTTGAGAAATCATTAAAATATTTTTCTTGTTTCTTATTACTGGTTTAAAAATCACCTTTTTAGAACCTTCATTAAAAATTACTTTTTTGTTTTTAACTTCTAACGTTTTAACAATAATTTCAAAATCTTTATTTAATTCGAATGAGTAATTTCCATTTTTTAGTTTTGAGAAATCAAAATTTTTGACAAGTTTACCTTTTGTAATTACATTTTCTGAATAAAGAATAGTTCCGTAATTGTCTTTAATTGTTAGAATGTGTCCTTCTTTTACATCATTAAATTCTATTGTTACTTTTTCAGCATTTAATACGTTATTTAAATCAGTGTTATTTGCATAGTTTACAAATGCTCCTAGTAAAAAAGCGACTACTAATACTTTTGTTTTTATCATGTTATTTTTTAAGAATTATTCACTTTTATTTGTTATCAAAAACTCTATTATTATGAGTTGAATAAAATAATGGCTTGCGAAAAACACAATTACTGTTGTACATAAAATTTCTTCTATGATTTATACAATCTTTATTTTATACCACAAATTTATAAGAAGAACCACAATCTAAAAACAACACAATTGGTCGGTTTGTGTGCTAAATTAACAGGTTATTCAATGTTAAATCTATGTAAAGTTAATTTAGTATATAAAAGTGATAATTCTATATAGATAATCTCTTTTATGTGTCGTATTTTTGTAATATGATACAGAAAAAACCAACACTTGAAAAAATCACTCCTAACTTTGGTACTTCTTTATTGGTAAAAAAACATGTAGAGTTTTTAAAAACAAACACACCCTTTTGGCATTTTCACCCAGAAATAGAATTGGTATATGTAAATAAAGGAAAGGGTAAAAGACACATAGGAAATCATATAAGTTATTTTAATAATAGTCAACTAGTATTAATCGGTTCTAATTTACCGCATGTTGGTTATTTAGACCGTTTAACAACAAATGGTTCTGAAACCTTAATACAATTTAAGCCAGATTTTTTAGGTAATGATTTCTTTAATATTCCAGAAATGCATGCTATTGATGCTCTTTTTGAACGAGCAAAAAAAGGAATTCGATTTAATATAGAAATAAAACAAAGAATAGGTGCTAAAATAGAAAGGCTTGTAGAATTAGATGGTGTTCATAGAATTACTTCCTTTTTAGAAATATTAAATGATTTAGCAACAACAGGGGATTACACTTTGTTAAACGCTAATGGATTTGCTTTTGAAGCCATACAGCAAGATAGTAATAAGATCGAAGTTGTTTACAAACATATTAACGACCATTTTAAAGAACATATTAGTTTAGATGAAATTTCTGAAATAGTTAGCATGACGGTTCCTGCTTTTTGCAGGTATTTTAAAAAATCAACAGGCAAAACATTTACAAAATTAGTGAATGAGTATAGAGTTGTTCATGCAACTAAACTATTAGCAGAAAGTAATATGAGTATTACAGATGTAAGTTTTGAGTGTGGATTTAATAATTTTTCTCATTTTAATAAGTTGTTTAAAATCTTCACAGGTAAAAGTGCATTAAAATATAGAAGTGAAATGAAAAATTTAATTCAGTAAGACAAATATCATGAAAAATAAAATTGACAAAGCAATAGAATATTATACTTTTAAAAGTAAAGAAATTTTAGATTTTATAAATTCTAATAAAAGTTTAACTGTAGAAAAAATAATTGAAAGTGGTGATGAGTTATCTACCTTAGAATATAAGATTACTGCTTTAGAAGTTGCAAAAGAGAATTAAAATTATAGTTTTCCATTCCACTCATCATAAAATTGTTGAAGAAATAGCTCCATAAATTGATGTCTATTATCGGCGATCTTTTTTCCAGTAACCGTATTCATTTTATCTTTTAGCAACAATAATTTTTCATAAAAATGATTGATGGTTGGCGCATCAGCGTTTTTATATTCCTCTTTAGTCATGTTTAAATTTGGTGCAATTTCAGGATCATACAAAGCTCTGTTTTTAAATCCGCCATAATTAAAACAACGCGCAATTCCTATCGCTCCAATTGCGTCTAACCTGTCAGCATCTTGCACAACTTCTAATTCTTTAGAATTGAATTTTTCAGCCTTTTTGTCAAAAGAATTTTTAAAAGAGATGTGTTTAATGATGTTTACTACATGCGCTATAATAGTAATATCAACCTCTTGTTCTTTTAAAAAATTAGTGGCTACTTTTGGGCCAACAGTTTCATCTCCGTTATAAAACTTAGGATCTGCAATGTCATGCAAAAGCGCTGCCAAAGAAACTACGAAAGCATCAACTTTTTCATCTTTAGAAATTAATAGTACATTTTTATAAACACGTTCAATATGAAACCAATCATGACCACCTTCTGCATTTTTTAATTCTGTTTTTACAAATTTAATGGTGTTTTGTATAATGGTTTCTTTGTCCATACTATTTTCTTGAAGTGATTTCTTTCTTTATTTTTTTGATTTCAAAGAACATTACAGCTAACATCGGGCTAAAAAATAAAGGCAAAAAGGTTTGAACAGAAATCCCATTTTCTATCGTTGTAAAGATGGCGAAAATAATCATTAAGAAGATAACAAAACCTTGAATTAGTGCCATCTTTCTTTGCTTCTTCAATTTTTTTAAAAGCTCATCTTTTGTGTAACTAGAAAATAAAGTTGCCATATTTTTAGTTTTAATTAAAAAAAAACCCACTTTAAAAAAGTGGATTTTAACAGTAAATTTTAACAGTGCTCATTATATGCCGCAGCTAGGTTTTGTGCGATCATTTGTGCAGATCTACCTTCTATATGATGACGCTCTAACATGTGCACCAAATTACCATCTTTAAATAAGGCAATTGCGGGTGATGATGGTGGGAAAGGAATCATATACTCTCTTGCTTTTTGAGTAGATTCTTTTTCTACACCAGCAAAAACAGTTGTTAAATTAGTTGGTGTTTTATCTACACCTAAAGAAGCAACTGCTCCTGGTCTTGCAGTACCTGCTGCACAACCACAAACAGAGTTTACCACTACTAAAGTTGTACCTTCTTTTGCTAACGCTTTTTCTACGTCTTCATTTGTATATAATGCTTCAAAACCAGCGTTGATTAACTCGTCGCGCATTGGTTTTACTAATTCTTCTGGATACATAATTGTCTAAATTTTAAGTTGCAAAGGTAAAGATAAAAACAGCACAATTCAAGTTGAAAATTAATTCTTGTTTTTTATAAGTGCATCAATAAAATCGATATAATATTCTTTTTTACTTAAATAACCTTCTTTTCTTATATTTGTCGCAAAATTAAAATATTGTATGGGAAGTTTTACTAAATGGATAGGTGCCGGTTTAGGCTTTAGTTTAGGAGGTCCTATTGGGGCAGCATTAGGTTTTGCGATTGGTAGTTTTGTGGATGGTTTTTCTGAAGATGATTTAACCGAAGAGCAAATGGAATATCAACGTAATGTTGAAAAAGGAAGCATAGAAACAGATACTCAATCAGGAGATTTTGAAATGAGTCTTTTAGTTTTAGCATCTATTGTTATAAAGTCTGATGGCAAAATTGATCAAAGAGAATTGGATTTTGTAAGAAGTCAGTTTTTGAACATGTATGGAAAAGAAAGAGCGAATAATGCTTTTAAGCTTTTTAAAGGAATCATAAAGAAAGAAGTTTCAGCAAGGCAAGTTTGTATTCAGGTTAGAGAGCATATGTCTCACGCTTCTCGTTTACAATTATTACATTTCTTATTTGGTATTGCAAAATCAGATGATTTTGTTTCTTTATCAGAAGTTGAAGAGATTAAAAGAATTGCAGGATATTTATATATAAATCAATATGATTTTGAGTCTATAAAAGCGATGTTTTATAATGCTTCAGAAAATGCATACAAGATTTTAGAAATAGAAAAATCTGCCTCTAATGCTGAAGTAAAGAGCGGATACAGAAAAATGGTAAAAAAATACCATCCAGATAAATTACAAGGTTTAGGGGAAGAGCATTTAAAAGGAGCTAATGAAAAGTTTCAAAGCATACAGTCTGCATATGAAAAAATAAAAGACGAAAGAGGTTTATAATTTCACACTCTAATACTTAAAGTAATCGCATAATAAAGTTTAAGCTTCGATTGCTTTGCAACTTTGCAATTTTTTATCACTTTGTAACTTTGCGACTTTCAAAGATCAAAAATTACAAGAAAATCCTTATTTTCGCATTCTTATTAGAAATGATAGAAAATGAAAGCGAAATTCCCTGAATATAAAGGACTTGACTTACCAAAAGTTGGAGAAGAAATTCTTAATTATTGGCAAGAAAACAACATCTTCGAAAAAAGTGTAACTTCAAGAGAAAATGCAAAACCATTTGTGTTTTTTGAGGGACCACCTTCTGCAAATGGTTTGCCAGGTGTACACCATGTTTTAGCTAGAGCTATTAAAGATATTTTTCCACGTTATAAAACCATGAAAGGATACCAAGTGAAGCGTAAAGCTGGTTGGGATACGCATGGTTTACCAATAGAATTGGGTGTAGAAAAAGAGTTAGGAATTACCAAAGAAGACATCGGTCAAAAAATTTCTGTAGAAGATTATAACGCAGCTTGTAGAAAAGCAGTGATGCGTTACACAGGTATTTGGAATGATCTAACTCAGAAAATGGGGTATTGGGTAGATATGGAAGATCCATACATTACCTACGAACCAAAATATATGGAATCTGTTTGGTGGCTATTAAAACAGATTTATAATAAAAAATTAATTTACAAAGGGTACACAATTCAGCCATATTCACCAAAAGCAGGAACGGGTTTAAGTTCTCACGAATTAAATCAGCCAGGAACTTACCAAGATGTAACAGACACTACTGTTGTTGCACAATTTAAAGCTGTAGAAAATACGCTTCCAGACTTTTTACAAAATGAAGGAACCATTTATTTTATAGCTTGGACTACAACTCCTTGGACTTTACCAAGTAATACAGCATTAACAGTTGGACCTAAAATAGAATATGTTTTAGTAGATACTTTTAATCAATATACATTTGAACCTACAAAAGTAATTTTAGCTAAAAAATTAATTGGTAAACAATTTGGAGGGAAAAATAATGTAGAGGTTAAAACCTCAGAAGAGTTAAGCTCTTATAATTTAGGAGATAAAAAAATCCCTTTTTATGTTGTAAAAGAGTTTATTGGTAAAGATTTAGTTGATATTAAATACGAACAAATCTTAGATTACTGTCTTCCAAATGATAATCCACAGGATGCTTTTAGAGTAATTTCTGGGGATTTTGTGACGACAGAAGATGGAACAGGAATTGTGCATACAGCGCCAACCTTTGGAGCAGATGATGCTATTGTTGCAAAACAAGCAACACCAGAAATTCCACCAATGTTGGTAAAAGATGAAAATGATAATTTAGTTCCGTTAGTTAATTTACAAGGAAAATTTAGACCAGAAATGGGTGAATTTGCGGGTAAATATGTGAAGAACGAATATTATAAAGATGGTGAAGCTCCAGAAAAATCGATTGATGTTGAGTTAGCTATTAAATTAAAAATAGAAAATAAAGCCTTTAAGGTTGAAAAATACAAGCACAGTTACCCAAATTGTTGGAGAACAGACAAACCAATTTTATATTACCCATTAGATTCTTGGTTTATAAAAGTAACAGATGTAAAAGATAGAATGCACGCCTTGAACAAAACCATTAACTGGAAACCTGAATCTACAGGAA
>LAQA01000001.1:0-39281 GCA_000981625.1 Flavobacteriaceae bacterium ASP10-09a | reverse complement strand
TGAAAACGATTTAATTGATGTTTGGTTTGATTCTGGTTCTATGCCATATGCACAATGGCATTACCCATTTGAAAATAAACAAAAAATTGATGAGAACGAATCTTTTCCAGCAGATTTTATAGCTGAAGGAGTAGACCAAACACGTGGTTGGTTTTATACGTTACATGCAATTTCTACAATGGTTTTTGATTCTGTTGCCTATAAGAACGTAGTTTCTAATGGTTTAGTTTTAGATAAAAAAGGGCATAAAATGTCTAAACGTTTAGGGAATGCAACAGACCCGTTTACAACCTTATCAACGTATGGTGCAGATGCAACACGTTGGTATATGATTGCAAATGCAAATCCTTGGGATAATTTAAAATTCGATTTAGAAGGAATTGAAGAAGTAAAACGTAAGTTTTTCGGAACTTTATATAATACCTATTCGTTCTTTACTTTATATACAAATATTGATGGTTTTTCTTATGAAGAAGCAGATATCCCTTTAGAAAAAAGACCAGAAATAGACCGATGGATTTTATCAGAATTACATACTTTAATAAATAAAGTTGATAAATTCTACGCGGAATACGAGCCAACAAGGGCTGCCAGAGCAATATCAGATTTTACACAAGATTATTTAAGTAACTGGTACGTGCGTTTGAGTAGAAGACGTTTTTGGAAAGGAGATTATCAAACAGATAAAATTTCTGCGTATCAAACTTTGTATACTTGTATGAATACAATTGCAAAATTAAGTGCGCCAATTGCTCCGTTTTTTATGGATAGATTGTATCAAGATTTGAATTCTGTAACTGCTAAAGAAACATCAGAAAGTATTCATTTATCAGATTTCCCAAAATATGATGCAAGTTTTGTTGACAAAAGCTTGGAACGTAAAATGGAAAATGCACAAATAATATCTTCTTTAGTTTTATCATTAAGAGCAAAAGAGAAAATCAAAGTGCGTCAACCATTACAAAAAATTATGATTCCTGTTGATAATGAGCAACAAAAAGAAGAAATTTTAGCTGTTGCAAACTTAATTAAGCATGAAGTAAATATTAAGGAAATTCAGATTTTAGAGGATGCTTCAGATATTTTAATCAAACAAATTAAACCAAATTTTAAATCATTAGGTCCGAAGTTTGGGAAAGATATGCGTTTTATAGCAGCTGAAGTTCAAAAGTTCAATCAAGAAGATATTAACAAAATTGAAAAAGATAAAAACATTCTTCTTGCTATTAATGGAAAAGATATTACTTTAGAACTTTCAGATGTAGAGATCTCATCAAAAGATATTGAAGGTTGGTTAGTTGCAAATGAAGGTTCGTTAACAGTAGCCTTAGATGTTACTATTTCCGAAGATTTACGTAAAGAGGGTGTAGCCAGAGAATTGGTAAACAGAATACAAAATGCACGTAAAGACACTGGTTTAGAAGTAACGGATAAAATTAAATTAACGGTTTTAAATTTTGAAAACTTACACCAATCTATTTCTGAGAACAGGGAGTATATTATGAGTGAAACATTAACGAAGGAATTGGTTTTTGTGGATGAATTAAAGTATGGTACAGAGATTGAGTTTGATACCATAAAAAGTAAAATATTAATTGAAAAATTGTAAGAGTTATGTCAGACGTACAACTAAAGTATTCAAAAGAAGATTTACAAGAGTTTAAGTTAATCATAGATAAAAAAATTGAAAGAGCAGAAGAAGATTTAGTTTTGTTAAAAGCAGCGTATAAAAATGATGCTGATAACGGAACAAACGACACTTCTCCATCATTTAAATCTTTTGATGAAGGCTCTGAAGTAATGAATAAGGAGTCAAATATGCAGTTAGCAATTAGACAAGAAAAATTTATTAGAGACTTAAGAAATGCTTTGTTAAGAATTGAAAACGGCACTTATGGTGTTTGTAGAGTTATGGGTAAGTTAATTCAGAAAGAACGTTTAAAATTAGTACCTCATGCAACTTTAAGCATAGAGGCAAAACGTAAACAATAATAATTTTGTTTATAATACATTACAAAAAAAGCTTCTCTTGTAGAAGCTTTTTTTGTTCAACGAAAAATAATTTCATCCTTTTATTTTTATTATTTTCATCTGTAATTTTATCGCAAAAGAAAGTTGTAGAAAAATTTGAAAGCCAATCTAAAGAAATAGAAATTTCAACAATTGGTTTAGATAATTTTGTATTAGAAAATTCAACATCAGGTTTTATAGAAATTACGTTGTTTGCAGAAAACATTAATGATCAGCATATTTTTTTAGAAAATAAAAATGATGTACTAAAAGTTGAATTTAAAATAGCTGAAATACAAACAGAGGAAACTGTTTTTAGAAAATATATTACTAAAAGGTTGCACAGAGCTTTTGTAATTATAAAAATTCCTAAAGGAAAAAAGGTCACTATCTTTGGAGATGAAATCAACATAGAATCTAAAAATTATCAAGAAGATGTAACCATTTTCATAGAAAAAGGAATCGTAAAATTAAACCAAGTCAAAGCAAATGTATCCATAAAATTGTATGAAGGAAGTGTTTATGGAACGCTTAAAAACTCAAATATTAATGTAACTTCTAAAACTGGTAAAATAAAAGTTGATACACTTTTTTATAAAAAAAATTATATAAAAAAAATACAGAAAAATAAAAATAATTTTTCTGTAGTAACAATAAAAGCTAATATTTTCTTAACAACTAAATAAATACAATAATAGTGTTATTTTTGTGAACACAAATTCAAAAAATATGTCCAAAAAGAACCTAGCAATTGGTACTATAATATTTGCAATAACTTTAGATCAAATTATAAAAATTTATATAAAAACAAACTTTATCTTAGGAGAAGAGGTTGTGATTTTTGATTGGTTTAAAATTCTTTTTGTTGAAAATAACGGAATGGCAATGGGTTTTGAATTTGGTGGGAAAACAGGTAAACTCTTCTTAACGTTATTTAGATTGGTTGCTGTTTCCGCAATTATATATTGGTTAATAAGCAACATAAAAAGTAAGGTTCATAATGCAGTTATCGTTGGTATTTCACTTATTTTTTCTGGTGCTGTTGGTAATATTATAGATTCTGTTTTCTACGGAGTTATTTTTGATCATCCAACTCGTAAAGTAGCGACGATGTTTCCAGAAATTACTACTGGAGAATTATTTTATGGGAAAGTAGTAGATATGTTTTATTTTCCTATTTGGAGTGGAAATTTACCTGAATGGATTCCATTTATTGGAGGTGATTTATTCACTTTCTTTCAGTACATTTTTAATCCAGCCGATGCTTATATAACTATTGGTGTAGCTTTACTTTTTATTTTTAGTAAACACGCTTTTCCGAAAGAAGAAAAAGAAGTAAAAGAATTTACAGAAAACCATAAAGAATAAAATTAGAACTTGTTATCAATAGAAAGATAACCACCATAAAAATTAAGAAATAGAACTTGGTATAAGCTCGATAAGAATAAGAGTAGGTTGTTGGTCTCTAGTTTGTGTTTCTTTAAAGCATCTTTCTTTTTGATTCTACATTTTTTTTATAATTAATTATCTTTTGATAAATATGTCATGGTTTGTGTACATACAAACTTTTAGCAGAATTCAATTATAGAATTGACTAATTTATATCCTCAAAAGCATTATTTTTGAACATGTCTATATCTTTAGAACTTCAAGTTAAAACCCTACCAAATGAACCTGGAGTGTATCAGTATTTTGATAAGGAAGATGTAATTATTTATATTGGTAAAGCCAAAAACCTAAAAAAAAGAGTTGCTTCTTACTTCAATAAAAACCATGAAAATGGTAAAACTAGCGTTTTAGTAAAAAAAATTGTTCGTATAAAACACATCGTTGTTAATACAGAAACAGATGCACTTTTACTTGAAAATAACTTAATTAAAAAGTACAAGCCACGTTACAATGTTCTTTTAAAAGATGATAAAAGTTATCCTTGGATTTGTATTAAAAATGAACGTTTTCCAAGAATTTTCTCCACCAGAAGAGTTATTAAAGATGGCTCAGAATATTTTGGCCCCTATACATCTGTAAGAACTGTAAGAGTTTTATTAGATTTGATAAAGGAGCTCTATCCAATCAGAACTTGTGCTCACGATTTAAGTCTGAAAAACATAAGTGAAGGCAAATATAAAGTTTGTTTAGAGTATCATTTAAAAAATTGTAAAGGTGCTTGTGAAGCTTTAGAAACCGAAGCAAATTACAGCAATTCGATCAAAGAAATTAGAAATATTCTCAAAGGAAATTTCAAAGAAAGTTTAGATAAGTTTCAAGAAATGATGCTACGCTTTGCAGAAAATATGGAGTTTGAAGAAGCCCAAAAGATAAAAGAGAAACTCAGTTTATTAAGCAATTATCAATCAAAAAGCACGATTATAAATCCTTCTATAAATAATGTAGACGTGTTCTCTATTATTTCTGATGAAACACATGGATATGCCAATTTTTTAAAGATTTCAAATGGATCAATTATTCAATCTCATACCACAGAAATTAAGAAAAAATTAGAAGAAACTGACAAACAATTATTAGAGTTATTTATTGTCGAAATTAGACAACGTTTTGCTTCTCAAGCACCAGAAATCTACGCCCCTTTTAAAGTTGATTTAGGAGAAAATGTAAAAGTGACGATTCCTATATTAGGTGATAAAAAACGAATTGTAGAACTCTCCGAAAGAAATGCAAAGTACTATAGACAAGAACAATTTAAGCAGACACAGATAGTAGATCCAGACAGACATGTAAAAAGAATAATGGCGCAAATGAAGAAAGATTTACGTCTTTCTGAAGAGCCGAGACATATAGAGTGTTTTGATAATTCAAATATCCAAGGAACACACCCTGTTGCTGCTTGTGTGGTTTTTAAAGACGGAAAACCAAGTAAGAAAGAGTATCGACATTATAATATAAAAACAGTGGAAGGTCCAGATGATTTCGCGTCGATGGAAGAAGTTGTTTACAGAAGATACAAGCGCTTATTGGCTGAAGATGAATCATTACCTCAGTTGATTATTGTCGATGGAGGAAAAGGGCAACTATCATCTGCATTAAAAAGTTTAGATCTTTTAGGTTTAAGAGGAAAAATTGCCATAATCGGAATTGCAAAACGTTTGGAAGAAATCTATTATCCGGATGATCCTATTCCTTTATATCTTGATAAAAAATCTGAAACTTTAAAAATTACGCAGTATTTAAGAAATGAAGCGCATAGATTTGGAATTACGTTTCACAGAAATAAACGTAGCAAGAGTGCTATAAAATCTGAGTTAGAACAAATTCCAGATATTGGTAAACAGACAATTACAACTTTATTACGTAAATTTAAATCTGCGAAACGTGTAAAAGAAGCTTCTTTGGAAGATTTAAAAGAAGTTATTGGAAATGCCAGAGCGATTAAAGTGCATCAATATTTTTATCCTCAAAAAAAATGAAAAACTTTTTAGGACTCTTTTTTTTACTTATTTCTATAGTGTCTTTTAGCCAAAAAAAACAACCAAAAGTCGGTTTGGTTTTAAGTGGAGGAGGTGCAAAAGGCTTTGCTCATATAAGTGTTTTAAAAGAAATTGACAAAGCAGGTGTTCAGGTAGATTATATTGGTGGCACAAGTATGGGGGCAATTATTGGCGGTTTATATGCTGCAGGTTTTTCAGCAAATCAAATAGAAGACATCGTTACAGAAACAGATTTTGTAAATCTTTTAAGAGATATATTACCAAGAAGTACATCGCCTTTTTTCGAAAAAGAATATTTAGAAAAAACAAGGATTACATTGCCTATAAAAAGAGGTAAAGTAGGTTTGCCAAGAGCTGTTTCTAGAGGTCAGAATGTGCTAAATTTTTTGTTTGAATTATTAGATTCTACAGAAGATTTAAAAGATTTCTCTAAATTACCAATACCGTTTTTTTGTATTGCTACAGATGTAGAAAATGGAGGAGAGGTTTTGTTAGAAAAGGGTTCTCTTCCACTAGCTTTAAGGGCAAGTGGATCTTTTCCTACTTTGTTAGATCCAGTAATCTTAGATGATAAATTATTGATAGATGGAGGTGTTGCGAATAATTTTCCTGTAACTATTATGAAATCTAAAGGAGTAGATATTATAATTGGTGTAGATGTTGAGGGTAAATTGTATGAAAAAGAGAAACTGACCTCTGTAATTGCTATTTTAAATCAGATTGTTAGTTATCAGATGTATCGTAAAAGTACTGAAGAAAAAGAAAAATTAGATGTTTATATTCATCCAGAAATTTTTAAATACAATGTTGTTGATTTCGACAAAAAGGATGAAATCATTAAAAAAGGAGAAATAGAAGCTAAAAAATATAGAGAAATTTTCAAAGAAATAGCAGTAAAACAAATTATTAAAAAAAAGAAAAAATTATTAAATATAAATACTGATAAGAGGTATGTTTCTAAAATAAACATAACAGGAAACAACTATTATACAAGGGCTTATGTTTTAGGGAAGTTAACTATTAAGAAGGGAGACAGTCTTTCTAGGCAAGAAATTACTAAAGACATTCATTTATTATCAGCTACAAAAAATTATGGAAGAATTGAATATCAACTAAAAAAACAAGCGGATAAAAGCTATCATTTAAACTTTAAGTTAAAGGAATCTAATGACAATGCAACACTAAGTTTAGGAGCTCATTATGATTTTTTATATAAATCGGGAGTATTAGCAAATTATAGTCAAAAACACTTATTTGTAGAGAACGATTTATTGTCTTTGGATGTGATTTTGGGTGATAACTTAAGATACAACCTTAATTATTTTGTAGATAATGGCTTTTATATCAGTTATGGATTTAGATCTAGATACAATCATTTTAGAGCTAATTCTAAATACAATTCTGTGGTTTCACAATTTCCAGACATTAATAGTATCGATTTAAAATATATAGATATTACCAATCAGCTTTTTGTGCAAACTACATTCGATAGAAAGTTTGCTTTAGGCCTTGGTTTAGAGCAAAAACATATTAATGCAAGTACAGAAACGATAACAAATAATAACGATAAGACTATTTTAGATAACAGTAATTATTACAATGCATTTGGGTATTTAAAATTAGATACTTATGATAAAAAGTATTTTGTAACCAAAGGTTATTATGCTGATTTAAATTTTAAGTGGTATCTAAATTCTTCTAACTACAATAATAACTTTACTAGTTTTGCTCAAGCAAAAGGAGTTTTAGGTTTTGCTACAACGATTGCTGATGAAGTAACTTTTCAAATGACAAATGAAGCTGGTTTTGCTTTGAATAATTCAGACTCAGATGTTTTCGATTTTTATTTAGGGGGATACAATCAAAACTACACAAACACTTTTGTTTCTTTATATGGATATGATTTTGCAGAATTGTCTAACAATTCTTTTTTAAAATCAGAATTTAAGTTTAGTTATTGTTTTATAGAAAAGCATTATGCAAGTTTTATTGCTAATTATGCCCGTTTAGATGACAATGTTTTTAAAAACATAGATGTTTTTAAAAACATTAAATCTGGTTATGCTCTTGGTTACAGCTATAATAGTTTGATTGGGCCTATAGAAATTAAATATAGTTGGTCTCCAGACAGAAATCAAAATTACTGGTTATTTAATTTAGGATTTTGGTTTTAATAAAAAAAACCATGAATTTGAATTCATGGTTTTTTATAAAGTGATAAAATTATTTTTTCTATTTTACTTGTTTAGTACTTAAGTAAAACTCTTCATAAGTTTGCAATAAACTCATTAATGCAGAGATTAAATCTTTAGTTTCTAATAAAACACTAAAATATAAAGTAGTATTCTTAGGGCTTGTTTCATCCGTTCTAATTCTCGCTACTTGTTTTTCTATAGATAAAGAAACACTTTTTAATAATTGATTTTTCTCTACTAACAAAGCATTAAGGTCATCTAAATGTCTGTTTTCAAAAATAGCAGCTTCTTTAGTTAATATACTTGATAACTCATTATCTATTGTTTTTAAATCTTTAATTTGTCCTTTCTTTAAATTTTTATGATTGTTATTTANNTCTAGAAATATAACTAATAGATTGTGCTACATCTTGTAAATAGCCTAGAACCATAATATAAAATCTACTTCCTTGTACAGAAGTTTCATCTAAAGATTTAATAAAATAGAAAACACCGTCTTTTAATTCATCTATTTCATCATTTAATTTTTCTACGTGTTTATCCGTTTTACGTAATTTATTTAAATCATGATTTGCTAAATCATTTACAACATTGGTATATAATTTATTTA
This sequence comes from Flavobacteriaceae bacterium ASP10-09a, assembly GCA_000981625.1. Classification (GTDB taxonomy): domain Bacteria; phylum Bacteroidota; class Bacteroidia; order Flavobacteriales; family Flavobacteriaceae; genus Polaribacter. Next base: position 31,020 of record LAQA01000001.1, on the reverse strand, counting down.
CACGATTTATAACTTCAGAAATATGATCTGCACTTTCTTCAATTACACCATTAATGGTAATTAATTCAGCTCTTTCAATATAAACTTGTTTTTTTACTTCTTTAGCTTTCTTTCTGTGAATTAACGTGTTTCTTCCTATTAAAAGAGCAACAACTGCTAATAAAATTGGAATCATAACCATATGCCAGCTAATTAGGTAGGCAACAATTGCAGCGGCTAAAAAGGCTGTAAGTGCTGTTAGAAACCATCCACCAATAACATTAATTACACCTGCAACTCTATATACTGCACTTTCTCTTCCCCAAGCTCTGTCTGCTAAAGAAGTACCCATTGCTACCATAAATGTTACATAGGTTGTAGATAAAGGTAGTTTCATAGAAGTTGCAATAGATATTAAGATTCCTGCTACAATTAAGTTTACAGAAGCTCTTACTAAATCAAAAGCAGGTAATTCATAGGTTTTATCTTTTGGTAATTCGATTACTGGTTTTTGAAATTTAGCATCTACAAAAGCCAAGGTTCTTTTTGGAATTACATAACGAATACCAGTATTTAAAACCATTGCAAATCTAACAGCAACTCTAGACAAAGGGTTTGGTTGAAATTTCTCATGACCTTCTCCTTGACGAGATAAATCAATACCAGTTTTTATTACATTCTGTGCTTTACTAGAAGTCCATAAAGTAACGACCATAATCGCCCCAGCAAATAATAATAGATAAACATTTGAGGGTACTTTTTTTGCTAAAATCCCCATAGAAAATGCATCCGCAGAAACACCAGAAATACTCCAAGCTTCATAAGAATTCCATGCAGCAATTGGGACACCGACAAAGTTTACCAAATCATTTCCAGAGAATGCCATTGCTAAAGAAAACGTACCAATTCCAATAATTAATTTTAAAACATTTACTTTTAGAAACTGTATTAGTAGTTGAGAAATAATAGACCAAGCAACAAAGCTTCCTGCTATAATTACAATTGTATTCCCTTCAATTAAGCCCTTTACATTGCCGTAAAAAGGAGTTCCTTTCATTCCTTTTATGATAATAAAATAAGTAATTGCAGTAATTGCAAAACCTCCAAAAAGTGCATTAATATAAGTAGCTCTTTTTTCAAAATTGAAAGAGTAAATTACTCTAGAAACAAATTGAACAATGGCTCCTATAGAAAACGCCACGACAACAGAGAGTAGAATTCCGTTAATAATTTGTAATGCTTTTTTATGGTTGATATAATTCCAAATATCTGAGAATGATTGAGAATCGTTTGCAGATATTTTAATTAATGAAATACAAACTGCAGCTCCTAAAAGCTCAAATACAATAGAAACTGTAGTTGATGTAGGCATTCCAAGTGAATTAAAAATATCTAACAAAAGAATATCAGTAATCATTACGGCCATAAAAATGAACATAATGTCTTGAAACATAAACATGCTAGGATTAAAAATTCCTTTACGGGCAACTTCCATCATCCCACTAGATGTAATTGCACCAAAGAATACACCTAGACTTGCAATTATCATTATGTTTCTTACGGATATTGCTTTAGAGCCAATCGCTGAGTTTAAAAAATTTACAGCATCATTACTAACTCCTACAACTAAGTCAACGATAGCTAAAACAGCTAAGGCAACAAGCATTAAAATATATGGATCTCCCATCTTTTGATTAAATTTATTTTTGCAAATTTACAACCACAAAAAGTTGCGAATGTTACGGTTATGTTATATTAATGTTTGTTAAAAATGAATATCTACTTGCAATCTATATAATAATTGGTTTGTTTTAAAGCCAATATCTGTATAACTTAAATCTGTTTGAACTTTTAATTTATGCCCTGAAATATATTTAGATAAACCTAAAGTGTATTGATTTTCTGCGCTTTTCCCAGTAATATTTTTATCTAATGAAATATTGGTATAACGTGCAGAAACCTCTACTGTCTTAGAAAGTAAATATCCTGTTTGTAAATTTAAACCATGACCAATTTGTACTTCATCACCTGTTAGAGAACCATCAGAGTTTTTTGCTAAAGGATCTTTTGCGTCTCTATTTGCATATTCTGCCATAAAAGAAAATCCTTTATGCTTATACATTGCATCAATAAAAAGTGTAGAAATATTTGTTGAATAAAACCCCGTGTCATTTAACATATAAGAACCTTGATTACTTCTTGTTTTAGATGCATTATTGTTGAAATCATAAGCAAAACCAAGTGCTAATTTTGGTTCTTGTTCAAACTTTAAATCACTTCCTTTATAATCTCCTTTACCTGTGAAATTTCCAAAAGGGAATAGTTCGATTCTAGTTGTGTATTGATGTCCACCAATATTTCCAGTGGTAATATTTCTCCCTTCACCTTGCGCCATCGAAAATATTTCTTTTACTAAAAAAGTGTTTGTAAGATTAAATTGGTGTCTTAATTGAAAACCCATATCTCTGTCAATCGTAAATCTACTATTCAATAAAGAACGATCTACTTGTTGCAAGTTTGCAGATGAAATTACCCGTTCTCTGTTTCCTGGCAATTTGGTTTGTCCAAACCATAAAACAAAGTTTCCTGAAAAATTCCACTTTAAAACAGCATCTAAAATATATCTAGGTGCATTACTTGTGTATTGAGATGCACCAGATTGATCTCTATTAGATAAACCTAATTCTACTTTATATTTTAATTTTGGAGAGTATGCAAAACCATCAAACTTTAGACGAGATCTTCTTATCAAAAAAGAAGAAGCTGGATTAGAAAGGCCACTGCTAGCATCCCAAGAAGAAGTTGCAAGACTTTGGAATCTCAGACCAACTTTCATAGACCAAGTACTATCTTGTCCTATTAAATTAAATAACCCTTTCCCAAATTTAGGAGCATTGATTTTTTGTGCATTTGTGCTCAAGAGAACACACATACAGATTAATGTTACTACTCTTTGTAGCAATAAAGGTTTCATATTTATTAGTTTTGTCGCTGCAAATAACTAACAAGTATGTTAAGTAAATGTTAATGAAACATTAAAAAAAAAATAAAACTGCCTTGGCCAAAGGCAGTAAGTCATATAAAATAGTTGACAAAACTAATAGATTTATGATGACATTTAATCTCTTAAGATTTCTACAAATTTGCAACTAACATTTAAATTTAATGTTCTCTTTAAATTACTAAACTGTTAACTATTTCTTCGATTTAACTTTTAGTTAATGTTTCTGTAATACAATCATAATTTACAACTAACATAGAATTTACATACCTATAAGACTTTTGCAATTGTAAATTATACACTAAAAATGAAGAAAATTTTATTTATTACGTTGTTCGCTTTGAGTCAGTTTGTAAACGCTCAAGACAAAGGTACTTTAGAAGGGGTCTTGACAGACAAAGAAACAAACAATGAGTCTTTACCATTTGCAAACATAATTATTAAGGGAACTACTATAGGAACTACTTCAGATTTTGATGGAAATTATGCTCTAAAAGTGCCAGCAGGAAATCATATAGTGGTTTTTAGCTTTTTAGGATATAAATCAGTTGAAAAAGCATTTACAATTAAGGCTGAAGAAACAATTACAATTAATCAATTATTATCTGCAGAAGAAGGCGTTGCTTTAGATGATATTGTTATAAGAACAAGTTCAAGTAAAGAATCTGCAAGCGCACTTTTAATTGAACAAAAGAAAGCAGTGGTAATTAAAGAAAGTATTGGAGCTCAAACTTTAGCTAAAATTGGAGTTTCTAATGCTTCAAATGCAACCACAAAAATATCAGGAGTTACGAAAAGTGAAAGTTCTGGAGATATTTATATTAGAGGTTTAGGAGATCGATATTTATCTACAACAATGAATGGGTTATCAATTCCTTCGGATGATGTAAATAATAAAAACATCAATCTTAATTTATTTTCTACCAACATCATTAAAAATGTAGGAATTAGCAAAACATATTCAACGTCTAGTTATGCAGATCAAGGTTCTGGGAACGTAGATGTTGCTACGAAAGAATACTCTAAAAAAGGATTTACTATTTCTTTAGCGACTGGTTCAAATACAAATGTTGCCAATCTTTCTAATGATTTTAGAACCACTCTTGTTAACAAGGATGTTACTTTAGGTTTTCATCAAAAGCAATTTGCGCTTCAAGATTTAGTTACATACCAAGGTTGGGATACTAAAACGTTATCCACTCCAATAAATTTTAATGCCTCTTTTTCTGTAGCTAGAAAATTTGAAATCCTTGGGAAAAACCTATCTGTTTTTGTAACAGGTTCTCATTCTAAATCTTTTGAATATAGAAATGGTGTTTTTAGAGCCTATCGATCTAATGTTTTGGATAAATCTTTTCCAGCTATTTCAAGACAAATTAATATAGATAGAGGTATCAATCCAAATGAAAATGATGTAGAAGAATATATCTCAAGAACAAATACAACAGGTTATGTAAATGTAGGTTTAAAATTAAACGAGAATAATAAAATTAAATATAACACGCTGTTTGTAAATACCGGAATTGATAACTTATATGAACAAGGTAGAAAAGGTTATGGGTATGTATTTGATCAAGATCCACAAGAAGATGGAGCATTTATTAGAGATCAAAATTTTAAACAAACAACTCTTTTTATAAACCAATTAATGGGGGAGCATAAATGGAATGAAAGCAATCAACTAAATTGGGCTGGGGGGTATAATTTTGTATTAGCAGAAGAGCCAAACAGAATTAGAAATGAAGTAAATATTTTAGATATTACAGTTTCACCAACGATACAATATGCACATGTTGGAGATTTTCAACAGAGAAAATCTAGCCAAAAAATTGAAGATATAGAATACAATGCATTCATAGAAAATAGATGGGCTTTGGGTTTAAAAGATGAGGATGATAACAAACCGTATTCTTTAAACTATGGTTTAAATTATAGACATAAAGAAAGGTCTTTTAATTCTTTATTTGTGGGTGTAAAAGCAAAAGATTTTACGGCACCTTCTATAGATGAATTATCATCAACATTTACTGCTACAGGTTTTAATAGTGGCTTAAAATTAACTACACAACCTACAGATAGATATCAAGCAGAATTAGATGTCTTGGCGGGTTTTGTGAATTTTGATTTTCAATTAGATACTAAATTATCTGGTAATTTAGGAGTACGTTTTGAGCAAGATGAAATAAATGTAATTTGGGATGTTGGAAATTATGTTGGAAGAATTGGAACTTTAAATAGAGTATACGAAAGTCTATATCCAAGTGTAAATTTAAAATACGAGTTAGCAGAAAACAAGTATTTACGCTTTGCCTCTAGTATTACACAAACATTGCCAGAGTTTAAAGAATTAGCGCCCTTTGATTATGTTTCACCAACAGGACGTGTTATCGGTGGGAATCCTGATTTAGAAAAATCAGAAATCTATAACTTCGATATTAAGTACGAAATGTTTCCACAAAGAGGTCAGTTATTTTCTGTAACCGCTTTCTATAAACAAATTAATAACCCAATCAATTTAGCGTTAACGAGAGGATCATCAGGATACTTCAGTTATTTTAATACGGGAGAAAAAGCAACTATTTATGGTTTTGAATTAGAAGCGAGAACAGATCTATTAAAAAATGATGATGGTGAAGGTGTCTTAAATATGACAGCTAACGTTACAAAAATGTGGTTAAACCAAGATTTATTAGAAGACTTTCAATACAAAGATATTACCTCATCAAGTTTACAAGGAGCAGCAGGTTTTATAGCAAATGGATCACTAAGTTATGGGGATAAAAAAGAAAAGGAGTTTGTAGCAACTTTAACAGGTAACTATTCTTCGGACAAAATATTCGCATTGGGTTCTCCAGAAGATTTAGTGAACAGTGATAAATTTTACAACGATGAAATTATAGAAAAAGGATTTGTAACATTAGATTTAGTAGTAAGCAAAGAATTGTCTAAAAACTTACAGGTAAAAGTTGTAGGGCGTAACTTATTAAATCCAGATATTAAACAAACACAACTCGTTAAAAGTTTAATAAACGGAGTGGAAACAAATGAAACGGTTTTGTCTTACAGAAAAGGAAGCCAGTTGACAGTTAGTTTTAAATACAAATTTTAGTCAATTAACGATTACTTAACAAATAAGTAAAAAAACACAAAACCTAACATACTATTAATATTAAGGTAAAGAAAATTAAGGATTAAGATGATTTCTTTGTAGGGAATTAATAACTATACTAAAACTAAAAATGAAAAAATCAGTTTTTAAAATTTTAAATATCGTAGCTTTTTCAGTAGCTACTTTAACATTGACAAATTGTGGCAGTAATGACCCAGATATTATTATTACGCCTCCAGCATCAGAAGTTATAGAAAACTTGCAATCTGGAATTATGAACGGAAATTTAGATGAAAGCTTTACTTTAAATTCTAATATAATTTATAATTTAAATTCTTCTTTTATTGTAGAATCTGGAGTAACATTAACGATTCCTGCAGGAACTAGAATTCAAGCTTCAAATGGAGGAACCAGTGTTTATATTGCTATTTTAAAAGGGGGTAAGATAGATGTACAAGGTACTTCTTCGAGTCCAGTAGTTATGACTTCTGTTTCAGAAAATCCTGGAGATTGGGGAGGTCTAACAATTTGTGGAGATGCAACAACAACAGCTGGTGCAAATGCAGAAGCAGAAGTAGGTGGTTTTATTTATGGAGGAATAAATGATGCAGACAACTCAGGTTCTATTAATTATTTAGTCATAAAAGGAACAGGAGCTCAAATTAATGCAGATTCGCAATATAATGGAGTTTCTTTATATGCAGTCGGTTCTGGAACCTCTATCAGTAATGTTGCTGTATTAAATGGTTCTGATGATGGTATTGAGTTTTTTGGAGGAACAGTTTCTGCAACAAACTTGTTTTTAGAAAATAACGAAGATGATTCTATCGATTGGACAGAAGGTTGGAGTGGAACTATCGATAATGCATATATTACGCACACTGTTTCAGGTTTTTCAACTGTTTTTGAAGGAGATAAAGATAACGGGAATCCTAAATTTAATAATATTACAGCAGTTTCTACTGTAGGTGGAACAGCTTTACAATTCAAAAAAGAATCTGGAGGTACAATAACAGGTTTGTCTTTAACTGGTTATGACGTGTCAATAGACATGAAAGATGGTGGAGCTTTAACAAATGTCCTTATCGATGGTGTTGCAGCAGATCCTTCATTATCTTATACAAGTACAGCGGTTGTTACAGCAGCAGATTTTAGCTGGGTTAATTCTAACGTTTCTATAACAACTTTACCATTACAAGGTACTATTGCCAGTAAAGTAACTTTAGATGCTTCTATAAAATATCTATTAAATTCATCTTATATTGTGCAATCTGGAGGAGAGTTAGTAATCCCTGCAGGAACACAGATAGAGGCTTCAGCAGGTGGAACTGCTATTTATATTGCTGTTTTAAAAGGTGGTAAAATAGATATTCAAGGAACAGCAAACGATCCAGTTGTTATGTCTTCTGTAGGTTCTAGCGCCGGAGATTGGGGAGGTTTAACAATTTGTGGAGATGCAACAACATCTGCGGGTGTAAATGCAGAGGCAGAAGTTGGTGGTTTTATTTATGGAGGAACAAATGACGCAGATAGTTCAGGGTCTATTACCTATTTAGTGATTAAAGGTACAGGAGCACAAATTAATGCAGATTCTCAATACAATGGAATTTCTTTCTATGCAGTTGGTTCTGGAACAACAATTGAAAATGTTTCGGTAATAGACGGTGCAGATGATGGTGTTGAGTTTTTTGGAGGAACTGTTTCTGCTTCAAATATTTATTTAGAGAACAATGAAGATGATTCTGTAGATTGGACAGAGGGCTGGAATGGTACGTTAACAAATATATATATATCTCATACAATTTCAGGTTTTTCAACAGCTTTTGAAGGAGATAAAGATAATGGTAATCCTAAGTTTGTAAACTTAACCGCAATTTCTACAGTTGGTGGAACAGGTTTACAGTTTAAGAAAACTTCTGGAGGAACGATTACAAATATCTGGCTAGAAGGGTATGATGAAAACATCGATATGAAAGATGGTGGTCCATTAGAAAATGTTATTATTGACGGAGTTGCCGCATCTACAACTGCAGATTACAAAACAGGAACTAAAGTTGATGCTAGTACTTGGACTTGGAAAAATGGAGGATTATAAAAATTAGATTTTATACACAAAAAAAGCAGGCATGAAGCCTGCTTTTTTTATGTATAAATATTTGAACTGAATAATTAATCGTTATTTAAAGCTAGTCTAGATTCAGATTTCCAATCATTAACACTAACAATTACGTTGTTATTATAGGTTATTTCTTTTAATGTATTTTTACTCCATACAAACCACTTACCTACTTTTTTGCCATCTTTATAATGGGCAATCTTGGTTTTATTACCTTCAGTATCGTAACTAGTCCAAGTACCTGTTATTTTATTATCTTTAAAATAACCAATGATGCTTATCTCACCTTCTACATCATAATAAGTAGCTTTTACTAAATTTCCTTCTTTCTCAAAAGAAGTTTCTTTTTCTTGTGCAAACCCAAAGCTTGATACAAAAATTAATGCTAAAATTATTGCTTTCTTCATGATCCTGATTTTTTAATTAATCAAATATAAGCAATAAAATTACATTAAAAAAACGTTTTGGTAACATTAATTTAACATTAAAAAGATGTTAAAGCTCACGATAAAGAAGATACCTTTTAATTTATATTTAATGCGTTATAAGTCAGTAAGTTAAATTCAGGTGAAAATTAAATTTTTTAAAAGAAAATAAATTTATTTGTTTTTACCCTTGCAACAAGCCATTTTGCAATCTTCTTTACAGGCTGTTTTATTCGCTTTTATTTCACAGTTTTCTTTACAGGCACCAGAACAAATGTGATTTTTTTTAGAAATATCAAGGTTGTTTGAAGTTTCAGAAGCTTTGTATAATGCACCTCCTGCAATTCCGCTTACAAAAGCAATTAAGTCTTTTTTAGAAGTTGTGTTTGCATCAAACTCAATGTTAGCGACACTATCATTATAAATAACCTTAGCGCTTAAAACACCTTCTTTTTTTGATAATTTTGATTGAATAGTTTTAGCGCAACCAATTTCACAAGTCATTCCAGAAATAGCTAAAGAAATATTTTCTTTTTTCACTTCTGTCTTACATCCTATTAAAACAAAGCATGCAATCGCTATTGAGAATATTATTTTTTGAGCTTTCATTGGATTATATTATATGATTATTGCACAAATTTATCAATATTTAGACTTGTATCTAAATAAATGTTAGATTTTTGTTTAAAATTTAATCAAATTAATGAATAATCAACAAAAAAAGTGGTTGTACTTTGCCTTACTTTCTTTGGTTTGGGGGAGCTCATTTATATTAATGAAAAAAGCGTTACTTGGCGTTACACCAATTCAATTAGGGGCTTTAAGAATGATTTTTACAGCATTTTTTCTACTTTTAGTTGCATCTCCTTCGTTAAAAAAAATCAAAAAAAAACATTATAAATATATCGTCTACACATCTTTAGCGGGAACTTTTATTCCTGGGTTTTTGTTTGCGTTTGCAATTACAACAATAGACAGCTCTATTGTTGCAATCTTAAATTCTTTAACACCTTTTAATACTTTAATTCTAGGTGCAATGGTGTTTGGTTTTGCTTTTAATAGAACTCAATTATTCGGAATTTTAATTGGCTTAGTAGGAACTTTAATTTTGATATTAAAAGGGGCTTCCTTAAACCCGAATCAGAATTATTGGTATGCTTTATTAATAATTATAGCTTCTGTTGGGTATGCTTTTAATGCGAATATGATTAAAAAACATTTAAATGATTTAAATGCACTTTCAATTGTAACTGGCAATTTCTTGATATTATTAGTTCCTGCTATTATTGTTTTAAGTTTTACAGATTTCTTTATTACGTTTGATTTAAAAGATGAAATTTTAATGCAATCTTTAGGGTATTTAGTGATTTTATCTGTGGTAGGAACAGGAATTGCAAAAACTATTTATAATAAATTAGTTCATATTTCAGACCCTATTTTCGCATCTTCCGTAACGTATTTAATCCCTTTGGTAGCAATATTTTGGGGAGTTTTAGATAACGAAAGACTAAGTCTACTTCAAATTTTTGCTGGTATGATTATTTTATTGGGTGTGTATTTGGTCAATAAGAAGAAGTAGTCTTAAGGTTTCAAGATAGCGGGTTAAACAATCAAATTTAAAACGTCGTTTGTTGTAGTTTTTTGTTTTTTTACAAAGTAAAAGAGCCAAAACTTAAAGTTTTGACTCTTTTTAAATTAGGTTCTTTTAAAGAATGTTACTTAAAATCTTCGTCAGAAATGCCTTCATTTATTTTTATTTCTTTTACAATGAAATCTAAATTCATTGGGCCAGTTTTAATTCCAATTGAATGTGGAAATTTAATACCGCTTACTTCTTTATAATCAGAATATACAGTTGGTGTCTTTACTTCTTTTCCGTCTGGAGTTTTCACTGTTTTTACTTCTTTTACTTTTAAACCAGAAGTCATATCGTAATAAACTTCAGTATCCTTATATTTTAAAACAATTGCATTTTTCCCTTCTAAAGGTTCAATTCTTAATAATTCTCCTGAAGAATATGTTAAGTCTTTAAAAATACCGCTTTCAGCTTTTGCTTCAGCAATTTCTTCTGTAGTCATTTCTTTCTTTTGACCTCTTGATGAAGAGTACCCTGTAGTTCCGTTAAAAACAGTTTTTTGCATAGTGTTGCCCATTACAGAAATTTCTTGTGAAAAGTTATTAGGTGCAGCAGCTTTGATTGTCATTACCAAAGGGGTCCCTTGAATAGTTGCATTTGCAATGGTCATGGTAGTTTTAACAGCCATTACTTTTTCTTTGCCTCCAATTGCAGCTATGTATTTGTTAATTACAGTTTTTGGAGTCATTCCTTCAGGAATTGGCATTGTCATTGCAGGCTTCTCTGATGGGTTACCATACTTATCAAAGTAGTTGATTATATAGTCAGAATTTTTTTCTAAATTTTTCAAGACATCAATTCCTTTTCCTGTAATTACAATCCTTGCTTTATCACCTCTAAAGTATTTTATTGCTGCATTTTGCACATCATCTACTGTTACAGAATTAATTTTTTCTAGGTAAGTTTCGTAATAATCTTCAGGGAGTTTATATAGTTCTCTATTTAAAGCATACCTGGCAGCTGTTGCTGGTTTTTGAACATCCATTACAAAATTTCCAACATACAATTCTTTAGCATCTTTTAAATCTTGTTCAGATACTTTTTTGTAACGAATTTTATTAATCTCTTTCTGTATTTCAACAACAGAACTATCAGTAACCATATTACGAACACTTGCAGTGGCTTTAAATGTCCCAACATATCTACTTTGTCTAACTTTCGAGTAAGATCCGTAGGTATATGCTTTATCTTCACGTAAGTTTTGGAATAATCTAGCTGTTCCACCACCACCAAGAATTTGGTTTGCTAACAACGCAGCATAATAATCTTTATCTCCTAAGGTAAGATCTATGGTGTTAATTATAGCAATTTCAGATTGTACCGCATTAGACATGTTTATAAAGTCAATCTCTGTAGTTTCTACATTGTTTACTTTAGGTATTTTGTAAGAAATGACTTCGCCAGACTTCCAATCACCAAAAAGTTTTTTCACTATTTTTTTAATTTTCTTTGGATTGATATCTCCAATGATAATTAAATAAGCATTATTTGGTTTATAATAAGAATTGTACTCATTCTTAACATCTGCTAGCGTAATGTTGTTTACTGTTTCTTTGGTAATAAACTCCCCAAAAGGGTGATTTTTACCATATACTAAGGCATTTTCGACTCTTCTAGCAGCTGAAGCCACACTTTTTTCTTCTGATTTTATGCCATCTAAAGTAATCTTCACCTCTTTGTCAAATTCTTCTTGAGTAAATTGTGAATTCTTCACACCATCTGCCATTAACTCTAGAATTTCTGAAAAATACTTTTTTAAAGAAGCTCCATAAGCTCCTCCATTTGAAAATTGAAGGTAAGCTCCTAAATAATCTACTCTTTCATTGAACTCATCTTTAGAAATATTTATAGTTCCTCTTCCTAGTAAACTCCCCATCATAGAGGAAACTCCAGCTTTATCTCCTTCAAAAGACGGAGGGTTATCTATCGTTAAATTAACAGAGGCTCTTGGTAGCTTGTGGTTTTCAACCATAATTACTGTTAATCCGTTCTTTAATGTAAACCTTTTAGACTCTCCAAGTTTAACTTTTGGAGCTGGTCCTGCTTCTGGCATTTTACTTCTGTCAATTTGAGCACTTGCAGCAAAAGACATTGCTAAAATTGCTACGAAGGATAAAATTTTTGTTTTCATAATATTTTATGTCTTTTAATTATTTTTTAGCTGATTCAGGTAGGTACTCTAAAATCAATCGTTGGTTAGGGTTTAGATATTTCTTAGCAACTTCTCTAATTTCTTCTCTAGTTATAGATCTATAAATATCAATTTCTGTATTGATTAGATTTGTGTCGCCATATAAAACATTGTATCTAGCTAGCGAATTTGCAATACCTTCAACACTAGAATTAGAATCTACGTAGTTGTTTTCAAATTGATTTTGAAGTTTTTGATATGCTTTCTCAGAAATTAAATCTGTTTGCATTTTTACTACTTCTTCATCGATTTCTGTAATGATGTCTGCTAATTTAGTTTCACCTTGTGGTAAGCCGTATAATATGTAAGTACCATAATCTTCTTGACTTAAATTAATGGCACCAACTTGTAAAGCCATTTTCTTTGTGTCAACTAATTTTTTGTAGAGTATAGAACTCTTACCACTACTAAAATAGCTAGAAATCATATCTAGTACTCTAGAATCTCTTGTCTTCATTGAAGGGGTTCTATAAGCTGCCATAATTGCTGGTATTTGAATATTTGAATCATATCCTTTTGCTAATATGGTTTCTGTAATGGGATCTTCTTTTGGGAAATTTCTCTCAATATCTTTACCTCTTGGAATAGGACCAAAATAACTTTCAATCAATTTCTTAGTTGACGTAATGTCAATATCACCAGCAACAACTAAAGTTGCATTGTTCGGGACATAGAATTTTTTGTTAAATGCTAAAAATTCATCTAAAGTAGCATCGTCTAAATGAGCCATTTTACCAATAGTAGTTCCTTTATAAGGGTGTTTTTTAAAGATATTCTGTTTTACATATTCTAAAAAACGTCCATAAGGGCTATTATCTACACGAAGTCTTTTTTCCTCTTTTACAACTTCGTTTTGGGTATCTACGCCTTCTTGCTTGATAATTGGATGCAATAATCTTTCAGACTCTAGCCATAATCCAAGTTCTAGTTTGTTAGAAGGGAATATCTCATAGTAGTAAGTTCTATCATCCGTAGTGTTGGCGTTATTCTTTCCACCATTAGATGAAACTAATTTAAACCATTCACCTTTTTTAATGTTTTTTGTTCCTTCAAACAGTAAGTGTTCAAAGAAGTGAGCCATTCCAGTTCTGTTAGGTTGTTCGTCTTTTGCTCCTACATGATACATTACAGATGTTGTTACCACAGGGGCTGCATTATCTTGATGCAATATTACATGCATGCCATTGTCTAAATCGTACTCTTGAAACTCCACTTTTTGCCCATTTGAAGAGAGAACAAATAGCATAACAGAGGCAAGAGTTAAAATACTTTTTTTCATTTATTTTTTTTAAATTAATAATTTATGTTTTATTTGACGCATTAGTATTGAATTTGTTACAATTTAGAATCAAACAATTAATATGAATATCAAAAATATAAAAGATATAATAGACTAAAATGTTAAAAATGATTTTTATTCTATTGATTTTTACGTAATTATTTTAAAAAAACCTATTGTATGATTATAAAAAAGACTTACATTTGCATCCGCATTTTCAACAGGAAAGTGTAAAAAAAATAAGTATAAATACGCAAAACTAATAGTATGTACGCAATCGTAGAGATAGCAGGGCAGCAATTTAAAGTAGCAAAAGACCAAAAAGTATACGTTCATCGTTTACAAGGAGAAGCAGGATCAAAAATAACTTTTGATAATGTTCTTTTACTTGATAGCGAAGGAAGTGTAACAATTGGCGCCCCAGCTATAGAAGGAGCTTCAGTAACAGCTCAAATTCTAAGTCACCTAAAAGGTGATAAAGTAATCGTCTTCAAGAAGAAAAGAAGAAAAGGTTATCAAAAGAAAAATGGACACAGACAGTATTTAAGCGAGATTCAAATTGAATCTATTGCTGCTACTGGTGCTAAAAAAACAGCAAAAAAAGAAGCTGCTCCTAAAAAGGTAGCTGCTCCTAAAGCTGAAGTAATAAAAGAAGCTACAACAGATTATAGTTCTATGACTGTTGCAGAATTAAAAGCAGCTGCAAAAGAACAAGGTATCTCTGGATATACTTCTTTAAAGAAAGCTGAATTAATTGAAGCTTTAACTAAATAAAAATTTCAATTTTAAAACCATAATATCATGGCACATAAAAAAGGAGTAGGTAGTTCGAAGAATGGTAGAGAATCAGAATCGAAACGTCTAGGAGTTAAAATATTTGGAGGACAAGCTGCAATTGCAGGAAATATTATTGTTCGTCAAAGAGGAACAACACACAATCCAGGAGAAAACGTTTACATGGGTAAAGATCATACTTTACATGCAAAAGTTGACGGAGTTGTTGAGTTTAGAAAGAAAAGGAATAATAGATCTTATGTATCTATAACTCCATTCGAAGTTTAAAAAATTATTTTTTTAAACTATTATAAAAACACCCAAACAATTAACTGTTTGGGTGTTTTTATTTATCATGAATTTATGGTATATTCAAACTTTATTGAATAAACTTATGAGGCCCCCATTATATTTCTTCTTTTATTTTTTTTTTCTGATGAGTTTAAATGCTCAAGACAGTAAAATCTCTCAAAAACTCATCCAAAAAACAGAGAATCTTATATTAGAAAATAAATTAGATTCTGCAGATGTTTTCTTACATCAATTTAAAAAGAATATTTACACGAAAGACTTATCTGAAACATTAGCAAATTATAAAATAGAACTAGCGATTAAAGAAAAAGAGATTATAATCCAAAAAGAGAGAACAAGTATTTTTTCAATTATAGCTTGCTTAATAGGTGTTTTTCTTCTAATTACTCTTTTTGTTTTAAGAAAAGTAAGAATACAATCCAAAGAGCTTTCAGAAAAGAATAGATTTATTCATAAATCTTTAAAAGAAAAAGAATTATTCGTAGAAGAAATACACCATAGAGTAAAAAATAATTTTCAGATTATTTCTAGTTTGTTAGAATTACAAAGTAAAGGAATCGAAGATGAAAAAGCTTTGAAGTTAGCTATTGAAAGTAAAAATAGAGTAAGATCTATGGCTTTAATTCATCAAAAATTATATCAAAATGAAAGTGGTTTAGTAGATTTTAATGAATACATACAATTGCTTGTAAAAGAACTTTCATCCCTTTATAAATCAGCACATAAAATTAAAACAATTATTTCATCAGAAAATGTGGAGTTTGATTTAGATACAGCAATTCCTCTTGGATTGATTATTAATGAAATAATTACCAATTCTTACAAATATGCTTTTAATAATAAAAATGAAAATACATTGTCAATTTCTATAAGTAAAGAAATTAAAAACAGTTTTATGCTCATTATAGAAGACAATGGCCCTGGTTTATCTCGTAGTTTTGATGTTGAAAAAGCAACAACTATGGGTTTACGTTTAGTGAATAGATTAGTAAAACAGCTTCACGGTACTTTAAATTTATCGAATGAAGAAGGTGCTCGTTTTGAAATTATATTTAATGATGTTCACGCAAGACAATTAATAGATTAAAACTTATTTTTAATGAATAAAGTAAAAGTTTTAGTAGTTGAAAACGAAATTATCATTGCTGATAATATTTGCGATGCATTAGAGGATCTAGGGTATGAAGTTTTAGAGCCAGCAATAAGTTATACGGAAGCAATCGCAAGATTAGAAAAAGAAAGACCAGATATTGCAATTCTAGATATTCAATTATCAGGTAAAAAAACAGGTATAGATATTGCTAAGAAAATAAGAGAAAGTTTCCATTTCCCATTTATTTTTCTAACTTCAAATGCAGATTCGTTAACCTTAAATCAAGCAAAAGAAGTAATGCCTCCTGCCTATTTAATTAAACCTTTTTCTAAAAAAGAAATATTTATCTCTATAGAGATAGCCCTTTCAAATTTTTCAATAAACGAAAATAAATCAAAAACATCAAAAAATAAAATTAGCCAGAGTCATGTAATTAAGAATGCATTTTTTATAAAAAGTCAAGGATCATATATAAAAATTAAGTTTGATGATATTTTGTATTTAAAGAGCTCTCATGTTTATGTAGAATTATTTTTAAAGCACAATAAAAAGTTTCTAGTAAGAAAAAGTTTAAATGATATTCTTGCGAGTTTAAGTGCTAATTTTATTCGTGTCCAAAGAAGTTTTGTTGTTAACATAAAACATATAACAGAAGTTAAAAACTCTTCAATTAATATTCTTCAAAATGAAATTCCTATTGGAAAGACATTTAAGGAAGAATTACTAAAAAGGATTAATTTGGTTTAAGAAAGTAAATTTCAGAACAAAAAAACAACATTCTAGAACATTTTAAACATAATATTACTTGCTTTTAAGTATATTTATGGTTAGATATTTGTCGGGGGACATTTGTATATTAAAAAATGTTATTATTAAACAACATTTTACTAAAGCTACTCTTTTTTTTGAGTAGCTTTTTTTATGCTTGTAATTTTGAGGATATAACTAACTTCTATTTTGTACTTTTACTCTAATGAATTTTCTATATAACATTCTTATATTTAAAGCTACTTTATTGCTTCAAATTCTTAGTATTTTTAGTAAAAAGCTAAAGCTTTTTTTTGATGGAAGAAAACAAACGTTTTCAAAAATTGACGTATTAAAAGACGAAAATGTTATTTGGTTCCATGCTGCATCTCTAGGTGAATTTGAACAAGCAAGACCAATTATAGAAGAACTGAAAAAAAATTGTAACCAATATAAAATCTTAGTTACTTTTTTTTCTCCTTCTGGATATGAAATCCGTAAAAATTATAATTTAGCAGATGTGATTTGCTATTTGCCATTAGACAGTCGCTCAAATGCAAGAAAGTTTGTAGAAATTGTAAATCCAAAATTTGCAATTTTTGTAAAATATGAATTCTGGCCAAACCTTTTGAACGAGCTAAAATTAAATGAAATTCCAACTATTTTAGTTTCTGGTATTTTAAGGGAAAAGCAGATTTTCTTTAAATATTATGGTGGTTTTATGAGGGAATCATTAAAAGCATTCAATCACTTTTTTGTTCAAGATAGAAACTCTAAAGGATTATTGAGTTCTATTAATTTTGAGAATGTTACAATTGCCGGAGATACCCGTTTTGACAGGGTCTCCAAAATTTTAGAACAAGATAACTCTCTTGATTTTATTACTGAATTTAAAAATAATCAACACACAATTGTAGCTGGAAGTACTTGGCAAGAGGATGAAGAGTTATTAGTGAACTATATCAACAACGAAGCATCCGAAGAAGAAAAATTTATTATTGCCCCTCATAATATTAAACCAGAAGCTATTTTAGCATTACAGAAATCCATCAATAAAAAAACTATTTTATATTCAGCGAAAGCTGATGAAAACTTATCAGAATACACTGTTTTTATAATAGATACTATTGGAATTTTAACCAAAATTTATGCGGCTGCAGATGTTGCTTATGTTGGAGGAGGTTTAAAAACTGGTCTTCATAATATTTTAGAACCAGCAACTTTCGGAATCCCTGTGGTAATTGGAAATAATTACGACAAATTCAAAGAAGCTGTAGATTTAGTAAACTTAAAAGGATGTATTTCTATTTGTAATCAAGAGGAGTTTTCAAGTATCTTAAAGAAGTTGAAATCAGATGGAAATTATAGGAAATTAACAGGAAGCATAAATCAAAAATACATTCAAGAAAATTTGGGAGCAACAAAAATTATTATGAATTATTTAAAAACTCAACTGTAGATATGGATTTTATATTACAACCTTGGGCTTGGTATATTGGAGGACCACTTATTGCGATTTCTCTTCTTTTATATTTTTACTTTGGCAAAAATTTTGGTGCTTCTACAAATTTTGAAACTATTTGCACCATTTTTGGAGCAGATAAAGTTTCTGATTATTTTAAAAAAGACTGGAAAGATCAAAAATTTGCATTGTTTTTTGTGGTTGGCTTAATAATTGGCGGATTTATTGCCGCTAATTATTTAATTCCGAATCAAACAATAGATTTAAACCCAAAAACGGTTCAAGAACTTACAGATTTAGGGTTTTCTAATGTTGGTAATCAATATTTTCCTGATGAAATATTTAGTGATGAAGTTGTTTTTTCCTTAAAAGGATTTTTAATTCTTTTGGTTTCTGGATTACTTATTGGTTTTGGAACACGGTACGCAGGAGGTTGTACTTCGGGTCATGCAATAACCGGTTTAAGTAGTTTGCAATTACCTTCTTTATTGGCTGTAATTGGCTTTTTTATTGGTGGAATAATTGCAACTTGGTTTATAATCCCCTTAATATTTTAGGTATGAAAAACATCAAATTTTTAATATTAGGAATTTTTTTCGCAATTGTTTTAAGTAAAACACAAGCCATTTCGTGGTATCGTTTTTATGAAATGTTCAAATTTCAATCTTTTCATATGTTTGGGATTATTGGCGGAGCAGTTGTAATTTCTATGATTTTTATGCAATTATTTAAACATGGAAAAATAAAAGACATCAACGGAAATAAAATTATACCAAAACCAAAGAAAAAAGGTTTCATAAGGACCATTTTAGGAGGTACATTCTTTGGTCTGGGTTGGGGTATTTCAGGAGCTTGTGCGGCACCCATTTTTGTAATTCTTGGGTTCAAATTAATTCCTGCTTTAATTTTATTGATTGGTGCTCTTTTAGGGGCATTTATCTATGGAGTTTTGAGTAAAAAATTACCAAATTAAATGAGTATGTTAATAGATAATTTTGGGCGACAAATGGAATATGTGCGATTAGCAGTTACTGACCGTTGCAATTTGCGTTGCCAATATTGTATGCCTGCTCACGGAATTGATATCGTGCCAAGACAAGAGTTATTAACATTTAAGGAAATGTATCGCTTAATTCGTGTATTAACAGAATTAGGCGTAAATAAAGTGCGTTTAACAGGAGGAGAACCTTTTGTCCGCAAAGATTTTGTGGGGTTTTTAGAAATGTTGTCTTATAACGATTTGTTAGAAGCGATTAATATCACAACTAACGGAGCATTAATTTCTCGTCATATTGATAGAATTGAAAAGCTAGGGAAAGTAAAAGACATCAACTTAAGTATTGATAGTTTAAATAGAGAAAAGTTTGCAAAAATTACGAGAAGAGACGCTTTTCCTGAAGTTTATAAAACATTGGAGTTGCTTGAGAAAAGTAGTTTAAATCTAAAACTAAATGTAGTGGTGCAATCTGGTTTTAATACGGATGAAATTGTGGATTTTGTAAGATTTACAAAAGATAAGAATGTGAATGTGCGTTTTATTGAAGAAATGCCTTTTAATGGAAAAGGGCAGCGTGAAATGGAAGAAAACTGGACGTTTAAGAGGATTTTAAACGAGATTAAAACTGAGTTTGATATTTCTGAAGTTCAATCAGAAAAATCATCAACATCTAGAAATTATGCAATTGATAATCATCTTGGAACTGTTGGAATTATCCCTGCGTTTACAAGAACAATTTGTAACAATTGTAATCGAATTAGAATCACATCCACAGGAACATTTAAAAACTGTTTGTTTGACGATGGTGTTTTTAATCTTCGCGATTTTATGAGAGAAGGAGCCTCTAATGACGATTTAAAAGAGCTTTTTTTATCCTTAGTAAAAGACAAACCAGAAAACGGTTTTATTGCAGAAGCAAATCGTAAGGATGGTGGTGCCTCAGAAAGTATGAGCACAATTGGAGGGTAAAAAGCCTATTTAAACCTTCTTAAATGAGAAAAATACTCTTGTGTTAACACTCGTTTTCTAAGAAGTTAGTTTGTCATTTCTGCGAAGGCAGGAATTCATAATAAAAAGAGTAAACGAATTTATAGATTTAGTATTTTTTTACAATTAAATAATCACACATTTTTTAAAAAATGATTTCAGTTCAAGAAGCTTTACATATAGTTTTAAATTCAGCCCAAAATTTTGGTATTGAAGAAATTCCGTTTATAAAATCTGTTGGTAGAATTTTAAAAGAAGAAATTTTTGCAGATAGAGATTTCCCACCATTTAACAGAGTTTCAATGGATGGAGTTGCGATTGACTTTCAGCAATTTAAAAACGGACAAAGAGCATTCAGAGTAGAAGGAATTCAAGCTGCAGGAAGCGAGCAAATAACGCTTCAAAATGCTGAAAATTGCATTGAAGTGATGACTGGTGCAGTTTTACCGAATAATACAAATACAGTTATTCGGTATGAAGATGTAACGATTGAAAGTGGAGTTGCAACCATCAATATTAATGTTATCAACAAGGGGCAGAATATCCACACAAAAGGAAAAGATGGAAAATTTGAGGATATTCTCATTTCTCAAAACACAAAAATATCAGCAGCTGAAATTGGTGTTTTAGCAACTGTAGGTAAATCATTTGTGAAAGTTGCAAGACAGCCTAAAGTAATGATTGTTTCTACGGGTGATGAATTGGTTGGCGTTGATGAAATTCCGTTAGAACATCAAATTAGAAGAAGCAATGTGTTCACCTTAGTTTCTTTGTTAGAA
The DNA here is from genome assembly GCA_000981625.1 of Flavobacteriaceae bacterium ASP10-09a. Taxonomy (GTDB): domain Bacteria; phylum Bacteroidota; class Bacteroidia; order Flavobacteriales; family Flavobacteriaceae; genus Polaribacter. The sequence continues at coordinate 10,133 of LAQA01000001.1, read as the reverse complement.
AGATTAAATATTCCTTCTGAAACGGCTCATATTACTGATGATAAACCAATTTTGAAGTTTAAAATAGAAGGTTATTTAAAAGAATATGACGTCCTACTTTTTAGTGGAGCTGTTAGTAAAGGTAAATATGATTTTCTGCCAGAAGTTTTTGAAGAGTTGAGTGTAGAAAAACTGTTTCATAAAGTTGCACAAAGACCAGGGAAACCATTTTTCTATGGACAAACTAATACTTGTAGCGTATTCGGATTTCCAGGGAACCCAATTTCGACATTTGTAAATTGTTTAGCGTATTTTTATCCTTGGTATTATAAATCAGTAGGCATAGAAACAGACCAAGAAACAGCTGTTTTGGGAGAAGAAGTTTCTTTTAAACCAAGTCTAACCTACTTTTTACAAGTGAAATTAGAAAGTAAAAACGGTAAATTAGTTGCTTTTCCAATTACAGGAAATGGTTCTGGAGATTTAGCAAGTTTGGTATATACGGATGCTTTTATTCAATTGCCAAGTGATAAAACAGAGTTTAAAAAAGGAGAGGTTTTTCCGATAATAAAATATAGATAATGAGTGAATTCAGTCATTTAAACAAAAAAGGGATTCCAAAAATGGTTAATGTTTCTAACAAGAAAATTACCAAAAGAACAGCCATTGCAAAGGCAACGATGTTTCTAGGGAAAGAAGTGATTTCTCATTTTATAAATGATGAATTATTTACAAAAAAAGGACCTGTTTTTCAAACGGCAATTATTGCAGGAATTCAAGGTGTTAAAAAGACGTCAGAATTGATTCCTATGTGTCATCCGTTATTAATTAATGGCGTTGATATTGATATAAAAATCACAGATTCAGAATATATAGAAGTTTTTTGTGAAGTTACGATTGAAGGTAAAACGGGCGTAGAAATGGAAGCGCTAACAGGTGCAAATATTACCTGTTTAACTATTTATGATATGTGTAAAAGCATCAGTCAAAAAATGGTAATTAAAGAAGTAAAATTGTTAGAAAAAACAGGAGGAAAATCTGATATTAAGAATGTCTAAACATCAAAAACATACAAATTTAAAAAGACGAAATAATGATAATTTCGCTCCGAATGAAATTTCAATTTTGGGCACAAACTGTGGTATTATATCTGATTTAGTTTCTAAAGTTTCTCAGAAATTATCTAATTATAAATTGGGGTATTTTGATGCTTCTCATGCTAAAGACGTTGCGGAAAATAGATTGTCTGAATATGTATTTCATCATGAAGGAAATTTACAAATAACAACTTCTGGGATTGTAAATAAATTTCAACAACGGTTAGATTTTGCACAGTTTGATTATGTGTTTATTAACGGGAATCATTATCAAGGTGCAAAACAAATCTTAATTTTAGATGAAGCGAAAGAGGCTTCAGTTTTAAAAAGATTAGAGCAGTTAGACAATATTCAGTTTGTTGTAAAACTGACGAAAGAAACCAAGTATTTTGACTTTTTAGAAGGAAAATATCCACAGATTAATAACTTAATTTGCTACACAATTGATGAAATTGATGAAATCTCAAACCATATTAATAGTTTAATTCAAGAAAAAATAGCGCCTATAAAAGGATTGATTTTAGTTGGTGGGAAAAGTACAAGAATGGGACAAGATAAATCTGAATTGAATTATTTTGGAAAACCTCAAAAAGAGTTTGCGAAAGAATTGTTAGAAAACAACAATATAGAAACTTTTTATTCTGTTCAGAATTCATCAGAAAATAATCAAGAAATTTCTGATAAGTTTTATAATTTAGGTCCTTTTGGCGGAATTTGTTCCGCATTTCAGAAAGATCCAAATGCTGCTTGGTTTGTGTTAGCAACAGATGTTCCTTTTGTGAATGATAAAATTATTCAATTGTTGTTAAAACATAGAAACCCGAGTAAAGTTGCCACTGCCGTTAAAGGAAAAAATAAAGATTTTCCAGAGCCTTTAATTACGATTTACGAGCCAAAAGCATATCCTATTTTATTGCAATATTTAGCACAAGGATATTCTTGTCCGCGTAAAATGCTTATTAATTCTGATGTGGAAATTGTAGAAATTGAGGATGATTTTATCAGAAATATAAATACACCAGAAGAGTTTGAGGTTGCTAAAAAAGTGATAGAGGGGTCTTAAAAAGAATAAAAAGTAAACGAGGTATCATTAAAATATCGCTTCGTTTCTTGTAATGATAAACAAATGAAACCAACAAAGAATCAACTTTTTAAACGGCAAATTACTTTATCAGAAATTGGTAAAGTTGGTCAACAGAAATTACAAAATGCTTCAGTTTTGGTGGTGGGTTGTGGAGGTTTAGGAAGTCCGATTGCAGTTTATTTAGCGTCAAGCGGAATAGGAAAAATTCATTTAATAGATTTTGATACCGTTGATGTTTCCAACTTACATAGGCAGGTTTTTTATGCTTTAGATGACGTTGGTCATCCAAAAGCAGCTGTTTTATCCGAATTTATAAAAAAAAGAGCGCCTTTTACTGAGGTTACTTTTACAAATAAACCGATTACAAAAGAGAACGTTTTTGAGTTGATTGAGACTGTTGATATCGTAGTTGACGGAACCGATTCTTTGCCAACAAAATACGTATTAAATGATGCTTGTGTTATCAAAAAAAAACCATTAGTATATGGTTCTTTGTATAAGTTTGATGGCTATGTTTCTGTATTTAATGTGTTGCAAGAAGGAGGAAGTTACTCTTCCAATTTAAGAGACGCTTTCCCAAAAATGGCAACTGATATTCCTAATTGTGAAGAAGCAGGGACTTTAAATTCTATTGTTGGTATCATTGCTACTCAGCAAGTAAATGAAGTTTTAAAAATTATTACGGGAATTGGAAAACCCCTAACGAATGAATTATTAATTTATAATTCTCTTCAAAATACGCAATTAAAAATGAAGTTAAAACCTACATTTTTTAAAGAAGAAATTGCTGAAATATTTAAAACAGAAACCTATATGGATGCTGCTTGTATAGGTCAAAATCCTGATTGGCAAATATCAGCATCTGAATTAAAAAAACGATTGTCACTTTTAGCGCAGTCGAGAAGTATTGAAATTATTGCAGTTTTAGATAATTTAAAATTACCTTTTGAAGTGCAACAAACAATTCCTATACATAAATTTAATGCTGATGAGATTTCAGTTGATAAAAGTAAAACGTATGTAATGGTTTGTCAAAAAGGACTGAACAGTTATAAGGCCACAGAAAAGTTAAAAAAGAGATATCCCAATTTAAAAGTTTTAAATTTAACTGGTGGAATTTCCAACTACAAATAAGATTGATGAAAAACCCTCTTGTATTTTATACACAGCAAAAAGAAGCTTTAGAAAAGGAAGCTTTAGTACTTAAAAAGAAACTTATTAATTTAGGTATTTTTAGATTGGCTGTTTTTTTAGGAACTAGTTTTTTAGTATACCTCACTTTTGGTGACTTCCCCAATGTTTTGTTGTTCGCTTTTGTTGGTGTTTTTCTCTTTTCTTTTTTGGTGTTTAAATATGTCAATTTAAAAAGGAAAAAAGATATTGTTTCGGCAAAAATTAGGATTAATACAACAGAAATTAAAGTTTTAAAGAGAGATTTTCATCATTTAAAATCAGGAGAAGAGTTTATAAATCCTTTGCATTTTTACAGCAATGATGTTGATTTATTTGGTAAAGGTTCTTTTTTTCAATATATAAATAGAACCACAACTAAAGATGGAGAAATAGTTTTAGCTAACACATTAACAGAGAATAAAACAATCACTATTTTAGAAAAACAAAAAGCTTTAATAGAGCTTTCTGAAAAAGTGGTTTGGAGACAACACTTTTCTGCTTTAGCTAGTTTAGTTACTGTCAAAAATACGTCCAAAGCTGTTGTTAATTGGATTTCTAATTATACGTCAGTTTTTTCAAAAAATGTAGCGAAGTTTCAAGTTGGGTTCTCTATTATTTCCTTGTTTTTAATTGGTTTGATTTCTTTCGGAATTATTTCGTTTTCCTACTTAATAATTTGGTTTTTTATGGGGCTTTTTCTTACAGGAAGATTTCTTAAAAAAACAAATAATTTATATTCAGAAACAGACAAAGTAAGAGAAACTTTTAAGCAATATCATCAGTTATTGAATGAGATTGAGAATGAGGATTTTTCCTCAAAAATATTAAAAGAGAAACAAGAGATTATAAACTCTGAAGACAAAAAAGCTTCTGCAATTTTTAAAGAATTTTCTAAAATTTTAGATGCTTTTGATCAACGAAACAACATTATCATTTCTGTGCTGGGAAATGGATTTTTTTTATCGGAAATATACAATGCCTGCAAAGTAGAAAAATGGATAATAGGCTATAAACATACTGTACAAAAGTGGTTTGAAGTGGTTGCCTTTTTGGATGCTCAGAATACATTGGCAAATTTTCAGTTTAATCATCCAAGTTTCGTTTTTCCAGAAATTTCTGACGAAAAAGAAGTTATAAAAGCAATTAACTTAGGACATCCTTTATTGAAAGCCGATAAGAGAATTGATAATAATTTTACGGTTGATGATGAACAGTTTTTCATTATTACTGGTGCAAATATGGCTGGTAAAAGCACTTTTTTACGAACCGTTTCTTTGTCTATTGTGATGGCAAATTGTGGTTTACCAGTTTGTGCAGATCGTTTTGATTATTCGCCAATAAAATTAATTACAAGTATGAGAACTTCAGATTCTTTAACCGATGATGAATCTTACTTTTATTCAGAATTAAAGCGATTAAAATTCATTGTTGACGAAATAAACCCTAACAATTCAGAAGAAAAATACTTTATTATTTTAGATGAAATTTTAAAAGGAACAAACAGTAAAGACAAGGCAATTGGCTCCAAAAAATTTGTAGAAAAATTGACTAAATCTAAATCAACAGGCATCATTGCAACGCATGATATAAGTCTGTGTGAACTAGAAAATGAGTTCTCAGAAATTAAAAATTATTATTTTGACGCAGAAATAATCAATGACGAATTATATTTTGATTATATGTTAAAAAACGGAGTTTGTAAAAACATGAACGCTTCTTTTTTGCTGAAAAAAATGGAAATTGTTTAGCGTCTTTTGTCTTTGATTCTAACGAAAAAAAGCATCAAATAATTAAAAATACACACACATTTAGAACATTTATTTACGTGAGAATTTTCTTTTTTAGTTTTTGTTCAGGGCAGTTGAAATAGTAAGGTTAGGATGGGCTTTATTTCTTCCACTCTAAAGTTTCTATTAAGTGTAAAATATCTTCTTTTATGTAAGCAACTGCAGGTAAAATAGAGTCATAGTTTGGTTTTGCATAAAAATATAAGGAACCTTTTATAAAATTATTTGTGCTATCAGTTATATGAAATTGAATTTGAGAGGCTGCATTACCTGTAATTTCATATAAACTTCCAAATACTCTTTTTTTACTGTTTACAAAGTCTCTCGGTATAATTTGTTCTGCTTTAACAGTATGTTTAAAAACCATCTTTTCAGCTTCTATTAAAAGTTCTTTTAGATTGTCTTCTATAGGTCTGTAGGTAATATCTATAGATGCTTTTAATTTTGGATAGGTAACTTTTAACCAATTATTTTTATCATCAATAACAATTGCCTTCTTTAAAACATTAAATGTATAAGGTCTTAAAAACTCTAGGTTTTTATATTCTTTTTTAGGATATTCTAAACTTAAATACGCTTTTGGTTTTGGTAAAACATCATCATTACAAGAAAGAAATATAAATGAAATTATCAATATAAGAATGTTACGCATTTCTTCTTGCTTTTACTTGTTTTATGCGTTTTTTATCTAACGCTTCAATTGTAAAGGTATAATTCTTGAAGTTTATTTTCTCTCCTTTTTTTGGGAATTTTCTAGAAATTTCTAAAATAAAACCAGCAATTGTTTCGCTTTCGCCTTTTTCTTCTTCAAAAACGGCTTCATCTTCATCATCAAAAACTCTACAAAAATCTTTAATACTTGTTTTTCCTTCAAAAACATAGGTGTTTTCATCAATTTTAGAATAGGCTAAATCCTCATCATCAAACTCATCGTTTATATCTCCAACAATCTCTTCAATAACGTCTTCTAAGGTAACTAAACCGCTCGTGCCTCCATATTCATCCACTACAATTGCCAAATGATTTTTACGTGCTCTAAAATCAATTAATAAGTCATCTAGTTTTTTGTTTTCAGGAACAAAAAACGCTTCACGTATTAAGTCTTGCCATTTAAAAGTTTTCTTATTTAAATGCGCTAATAAATCTTTTGCATACAAGACCCCAATTATATTATCTACACTTTCTTTATAAACAGGATTTCTAGAAAACCCGTTTTCTAAAATTTTCTCTAAAACCCCTTCATAAGTTTCATCATCAGAAAGCGCAAAAAGATCTATTCTAGGTTTCATGATTTGCACAGTTTCTGTATTTCCAAAATTCACAATGCCTTCTAAAATCTTTTGCTCGTCTTTTGTTGTTGCTCCTTCAGATGTCAGCTCTAAAGCTTGGGATAAAGTTTCAACAGAAAAATTAGTGTTTTTGCTACCTAATTTCTTTTCAAAAAACTTAGTTAACGTAATTAAAGGCATGCTAAAAGGCGTTAAAAGAATATTTATGACATGAATAAATTTAGACATTGTTACTGAGAAACGAAGCGCATTTCTAGAAGCGTATACCTTTGGCAAAACTTCTCCAAATAATAGAATTAAAAAAGTTACAAGTATTATTTCAACTAAAAAACGAACAGGAACTATAAAAAAATAAAGATCTATTTGATACGTAGAATCACTAAATAAATTTTCGGCTAAAGAGGCAAAAAGCAGTACAATTAAAATATTGATAAAGTTATTTGTAATTAAAATTGTTGCCAGTAATTTTCTAGGTCTTTCTAATAAATTTACAATAATATTTTCTTCTTTTCCGTCATTAGAAAGCTTGTTTAAATCTGTTTGAGAAAGTGAAAAAAATGCAACTTCTGTCCCCGAAATTAATGCGGAACTTAAAAGTAATACAATTAAAAAAATGGTATTAACTGCCGTTAAAAAATCAATAGAAGTAAATAATAAAAATAAAGGTTCGGGATCTGGGTCCAAATTTTAAAAGTTTAATTAATTAAAAAGGTAAATCATCATTTTCTTCTGTTGTAGTCGATTTAGGACTTGTAGAAGGGTTTTGATTTTGTGGAGGATTGTTATTGTTTTCAAGACTCTTTTTCGTAGTTAAAAAAGTCATTTCATTTACATGAATTTCTGTAGAGTAACGTTTCACTCCGTCTTGTTCCCATTGACGGTTTTTTAATTTCCCTTCAACATATACTTTGTCACCTTTTGATAAATATTTTTCGCAAATTTCTGCCAATTTATTTCTAACAACAATATTGTGCCAATCTGTATTGGTTACTTTTTCTCCAGTTTGTTTACTTGTATAGCTTTCACTAGTTGCAATAGGGAATCTTCCAATAGAATTGCCTCCATCAAAATAATGCATCTTTACATCATCACCTAAATTACCAATCAAAATTACCTTGTTTATTGTACCAGCCATTGCATTTATATTTACATATCAAATGTACTAAAAAATTCAATTACTTTTCAGATTGAAATGTTTCTAAGAAATTCGCAATTAAAACAGGAACAGGATATTTATTAATCGTATTCCATTTTATTTTTGCTTCTGATGAAGTTGCTGTCTCAACAATCCAAAATTGAGTATATAAATGTTGATGTGATAATTTATGTATAATTTCTTTTTTATTAAAAAGTGAAAGTGTTGTTTCATTAGGAAATAAATTTATAAATTCTTTTGATGAAACAAGTTCATTTTTATCGATGTTAGTATCACTTTCAATCAAAGGAAATTGATATAATCCTTGCCAAATTCCTTTTCCTTTTCTTTCAGATAAGATAGTTTTATTAGTATTAGTTTTAACTACCAAGAAATTAAAATATCGATTTCTAACTTTTATTTTTTTCTCTTTTACAGGTAATTCTTTCGTTAATTTTTTCTCTAATGCCACGCAACTATCAGCAAAAGGACAAGTTTCACACAAAGGGTTTTGAGGTTTGCAATGAAGCGCGCCAAAATCCATAATTGCTTGATTGTGTGTCCCTGGCTTGGATTCATCAATTAAAGTTTGAGCTAAAGCTTTAAACTCTTTAATTCCTGCTGATGAGTTTATAGCCGTATTAATTCCAAAATAACGAGATAAAACTCTGTAGACATTACCATCGACAACAGCAGTTGGTTCATTAAAGCAAATCGATGCTATTGCAGAAGCCGTATAGTCTCCAATCCCCTTTAATTTAATTATTTCTTTATAAGTTGATGGAAATTCGCCATTAAATTCTTCCGCAATTTGTTTTGCAGAATAATGTAAGTTTCTTGCACGTGAGTAATACCCTAAACCCTGCCACATCTTTAAAACGGTACTTTCATCCGCTTTAGCGAGATCAAAAACAGTCGGAAAACTTTCGGAAAATTTTAAATAGTATGCAGTTCCTTGAGCAACTCTTGTTTGCTGCAACATAATTTCTGATAACCAAATAAAATATGGATTCTTGGTTTTGCGCCAAGGTAATTCCCTGTTGTTTTGTAAGTACCAGAATATTAATGTATTAGAAAATTTCATGTATAAAAAATAGATTTGCAATATTACATTTTAAAATTCATATAAATTTAAGTCTTTATCTTTTCGGAATTGATTAATTATCATATATTTGCATCCGCATTTTTGGAGGTAAATTAATAAAAAAACAGTAAAAATAGAGACATGACGAAAGCAGATATCGTATCAAAAATTTCAGATAAATCAGGAATCGAAAAAACAGATGTATTGGCAACTGTTGAAGCATTCATGAGTGAAGTTAAAGATGCATTAGAAAATGGCGATAACGTTTATTTAAGAGGTTTTGGTAGTTTTATAATCAAAACTAGAGCGGAGAAAACTGGTAGAAATATTTCTAAAAATACTACTATTAAGATTCCTGCTCACAATATTCCAGCTTTTAAACCAGCAAAAACTTTTACTGAAGGAGTAAAAAATAAAGTAGCTGTAAAGTAATACAATTTTAATCTAAACCTTTTGGGTTTAAAAAACAACAGAACATTATGCCAAGCGGTAAAAAAAGAAAGAGAGCAAAAATCTCTACACACAAAAGAAAAAAAAGAGCTAGAGCAAATAGACACAAGAAAAAGTAAGCATCTGCTTACTTTTTCGTTTATTGTATAGCGAAAAAACAAAAAAGTTCATTGACATCGAGGATAAACTAACCTCAACGGGTATTACAAATACCTGACAATATTAACCCATCTGCACAATTAAGTGTAGTTTAAAACCATTTCAGCATGAAAACAGAATTAATAATTCGTTCAAATTCATCTGATATTGATTTTGCCTTATTAAGAGATGGAAAACTTATTGAATTAAATAATGAAACAACTGGTAATAAATTTTCTGTTGGCGATATTTTTTTAGCCAAAATAGGAAAGGTATTAACAGGTTTAAATGCAGCCTTTGTAAATGTAGGTTACCCAAAAGACGGGTTTTTACATTATCATGATTTAGGTGCGCAGGTAAACTCATTAAACGCATTCGTTAAGAAAGTAAGCACAGGTAAGTACAAAGAATTCACTTTAAAAAACTTCCGATTTCAGGAAGAAATTAACAAAGACGGTAGTATTAACAATGTACTAAAAACAGGACAAAACCTATTAGTACAAATTGTAAAAGAACCAATCTCTACAAAAGGCCCAAGATTAAGCTCAGAGCTTTCTATAGCAGGTAGATTTTTGGTTTTAGTTCCTTTTTCTAACAGAGTTTCAGTTTCTCAAAAAATTGAAGACCCAAAAGAGAAAGAACGATTAAAAAGATTAGCCAAAAGCATAAGACCAAAAGGTTTTGGTGTTATTCTAAGAACTGTTGCCGAAGGAAAAAAGGTAGCAGAACTAGATAAAGATTTGCAAAACTCATTAGAGCGTTGGAAAACGATGTGTAAAAGCATAGCAAATACAAATACACCAACAAAAATTTTGAGCGAATTAAACAGGGCATCTTCTATTTTAAGGGATGTTATGAATGAAACATTTACAAGTATTGTAACAAATGATGAAACTTTGAAAGTAGAAATTAAAGAA
>LAQA01000043.1:28183-42878 GCA_000981625.1 Flavobacteriaceae bacterium ASP10-09a | reverse complement strand
AACTTCCCATTAAAAGTGAGATGGAACTCTTTGAAAAAAAGTTCAAAGACTCTATGCTTTCTAAAGTTCCGCTTTTAAACAGAATCACCTATTATATTGTTCGTAGAAAAGGAAAACAAATGCGACCAATGTTTGTTTTTTTGGTAGCAAAGATGGTTTCTGATGGTGGTTTTGATGAACGAACGTATAGAGGAGCTTCTGTTGTAGAATTAATTCACACGGCAACTTTAGTACATGACGATGTTGTAGATGACAGCAATAGAAGACGAGGTTTTTTCTCTGTAAATGCACTCTGGAAAAATAAAATTGCCGTTTTAGTAGGTGATTTTTTATTGTCTAAAGGACTGCTTTTATCAATAGATAATGAGGATTTTGATTTGCTGAAATTAATTTCTATCGCAGTTCGTGAAATGAGTGAAGGCGAATTACTTCAAATAGAAAAAGCAAGAAAATTAGACATTACAGAAGATATTTATTTTGATATAATTCGTCAGAAAACAGCAACTTTAATAGCAGCCTGTTGCGGTATTGGTGCTGCTTCTGTTGGTGCTAACCAAGAAACGATTCAGCAAATGCGAAAATTTGGAGAATACATAGGTATTGCTTTTCAAATAAAAGATGATTTGTTCGATTATACAGATGATAAAATAGGGAAACCTACCGGAATTGATATTAAAGAGCAAAAAATGACGCTGCCATTAATTTTTACTCTAAATACTTGTTCAAAAAAAGATAAAAGTTGGATCATCAACTCAATAAAAAAACACAATAAAGATAAAAAACGTGTTAAAGAGATAATTACTTTTGTAAAAGAAAATGGAGGGATAGAATATACAACAAATAAAATGCTCGACTACAGAAATAAAGCTTTAGCTATTCTAGAAAACTACCCAGCATCAGCATACAAAACTTCTTTGTTAGGGATGATTAACTATGTTGTAGAACGTGATATTTAGTTTTTATAGTTCCAAAAGTTCTTCTACAAAATCTCTAGAATTTGACAATCTAGGTATTTTATGTTGCCCACCTAACTTGCCTTTTTTCTTTAACCAATCATAAAATAAACCTTCTTTAGCAACATGAATTTTAGGCATGGCTAATGCCATTGAATTATAACGTTTTGCTTCATAATCAGAATTGATAGACTTTAATGCATTGTCTAAAATTTCAGTAAAATAGTCCATACTTTTAGGCGTGTTTTCAAACTCAATAACCCATTGATGTCCACCATTTTTCTTTCCTTTCATAAAAATAGGACCAACAGTATATTCTTTAATATTTGCATTAGTTTTTTTGCACGCAAGTCTTAATGCATCTTCTGCATTTTCTATAATTAACTCCTCACCAAAAACATTAATATGATGTTTCGTTCTTCCAGTAATTTTAATTCGGTATGGATCTAAAGATGTGAATCTAATTGTATCACCAATTAAATAACGCCACAAGCCACTATTCGTTGTAATAATTAAAGCGTAATCAATATTCTTTTTTACTTCTGATAAAGGAATCGCTTTAGAGTTTTCTCCTTTATAAGCTGACATCGGAATAAACTCATAGAAAATACCGTAATCTAACATCAATAGTAATTCTTTTGAACCATTATTATCTTGTATGGCAAAAAAACCTTCAGAAGCATTATAGATTTCATAATATTGAAAATCCTTTTTAGGGATCAGTTTTTTATACTGTTCTCTATAAGGATTAAAGTTTACGCCACCATGAAAATAAACTTCTAGGTTTGGCCAAACTTCTAAAATATTATCTTTTCCTGTTCGTTCTAAAACTCTGTTTAATAAAACTAACATCCAACTTGGCACACCTATTAAACTGGTAATATTTTCATTAATAGTTTCATCAATAATAGCCTCCATTTTAGTTTCCCATTCAGCCATTAAAGCAACTTCCTGACTTGGAGCAGTACTGTAATCTACCCAAAAAGGTAAATTTCCTGTAATAATTGCAGACAAATCTCCAAAGTAAGAATTGTTGTCTTTGTAAATTTCAGAACTGCCGCCTAATTTTAAGCCCTTACCAGTAAATAACTGTGTTTCTTCATTGTTATTAATGTACAAACACAACATATCTTTACCAGCTTTCATATGGCAATATTCCAAAGCCTCATCACTTACAGGAATAAATTTACTTTTTGCATTTGTTGTTCCGCTAGACTTTGCAAACCATTTTATAGGAGTTGCCCAAAACAAATTTTGTTCGCCTTTTCGACAACGTTCAATTAAAGGTTCTATACTCTCGTATTTTTGAATAGGTACTTTTTTTGTGAAATCTCTATAATTTTTGATAGACGAAAAATGATGTTCTTCACCAAATTCGGTTCTTTTTGCGGAGGCAACTAGCTTTAATAAAAGTTCTTCCTGCACGTCAACAGGGTATTTTAGAAAAAGTTCTATTTGATGCACTCGCTTTTTTAAAAACCAAGAAATTATTGAATTTACAAAGGGTAAAGCCATAGATAAAGTTGCGTTTTTTATGTAAGTTTGTTAAAAGCTAAAAATACTAAAATTTGTTTATGAAATATCAAGGAGTCCTAAAAAAAATGAAAACTGAAAATTTAGATGAAATTCAGTATTATTTAGATATGAATTCTGATTTTTTAAACATGAACCAGTTGTTAAATAAGGAGTTAACGATTCGTTTTGTTACTTACGAATGTCTAAATTGTCATCTAGAAAAAGAAATTTATAGACAAGGTTTTTGTAAATCTTGTTTTTTTGAAATTCCAAATGCTGCAGATTGGATCATGAAACCAGAGTTAAGCAAAGCACATCTAGATATCGAAGATAGAGATTTAGCGTATGAGAAATCTGTGCAATTGAAACCACATATTGTGTATTTAGCAAATTCTAGTAATGTAAAAGTTGGTGTTACACGAAAGCAGCAAGTGCCGACAAGATGGATCGATCAAGGAGCACATGAAGCCATAGAAATTGTAGAAGTACCCAACCGTTATTTAGCGGGGGTTACAGAAGTTGCTCTAAAACAACATGTTGCAGATAAAACAAATTGGCGTAAAATGCTAAAGAATGATATTGAAGATGTAAACCTGATTGAATGGAGAGACAAGCTAAAAGCCTTTATTCCTGAAGAAGCAAAAGAATATTTTATCGAAAACAATTCAGAAACGCATTTAAATTTTCCTGTTAAAAAATATCCAGAAAAACCTAAAAGTTTAAACTTGATTAAAACACCAAATTACATGGGTAAATTAGTCGGTATAAAAGGACAGTATTTAATTTTTGAAGATGAAACTGTTTTTAATGTAAGATCCAATGAAGGTTTGGTCGTTTCTATTGAGGTTTAAAAAAATGGAGCTTCTTTGGAACTCTACATAACTATTTTTATACACAGTCACCTAAAAAAAATGGAGTTTTACAGAGTTGTGTTTAATTTCTTATTCATACAAAAATGAAAAATAATTTACTTAAAGTAGCATTAGCTCAAATTTCTCCAGTTTGGTTAAATAAAGAAAAGACAATTAAAAAAATTGAGAAATCAATTGTAGATGCAGCAAAAGAAAACTGTGAACTTATAGTATTTGGCGAAGCCCTTTTACCTGGTTATCCTTTTTGGATTGCCTTAACAAATGGTACAGAATGGAATTCTAAAACTCAAAAAGAAATTCATGCACATTATGTTCGTAATTCTGTAACGATAGAAAAAGGAGAGTTAGATTCTATTTGTAAATTAGCAAAAGAACATAATATTGCTATTTATTTAGGGATTATGGAACGTGCACAAAATAGAGGTGGTCATAGTATTTATGCTTCTTTGGTGTATATCAATCAAGAAGGAGACATAAAATCTGTACATCGAAAGCTACAACCAACTTATGATGAACGCTTAACTTGGGCGCCTGGAGATGGAAATGGCTTACAAGTCCATCCGCTGAAAGATTTTACTGTTGGAGGTTTAAATTGTTGGGAGAATTGGATGCCTTTACCAAGAACTGCTTTGTATGGTTTGGGAGAAAATTTACACATTGCTGTTTGGCCAGGAAGTGATCATAATACCAAAGACATTACTCGCTTTATAGCAAGAGAATCTCGTTCTTTTGTGATTTCTGTCTCGAGTTTAATGGCAAAATCTAATTTTCCAAGTGATGTTCCATATTATGATGAAATTGTAAAAGATGCTCCAGATATTTTAGCAAATGGAGGTTCTTGTATTGCAGGTCCTGACGGAGAGTGGATTATTGAACCTGTCATCAATAAAGAAGGTTTAATTATTGAAACTTTAGATTTTAATAGGGTTTTAGAAGAGCGTCAAAACTTTGATGTTGTTGGACATTATTCTAGACCAGATGTCACCAAGTTGCATGTAAATAGAGAAAGACAAAGTACAGTTTCTTATGATGATTAAAAAGCATTTCGACAAGTTCAATATGATATTTTGTATTTTTAATTATTTTTGCACGAAGATTTTTGTTGCCTTTTGTGAATACAGGAGCAATAATTAATAAGATGAAATTAACCTTTCTAAGATACGTTCTACACCAAAGTCATCATTACTTTCTGTTAAATGTCTTGCTAGCTTTTTAATATCAGGATGTGCGTTTTTCATTGCGAAGCTAAAGTCAGCTTCTTGCATCATTTCAATGTCATTATGGTAATCACCAAAAACCATAGTTTCTTCTTTGGTAACATTTAAAATTTTTTGAACTTCTCTTAAAGCATTTCCTTTATTGGCTTTTTTGTCAGAAATATCCAACCAGTTTTGACCAGAAACTTTGAGTAAAACTTCATTGTTTAAGTGCTTAATTACAGGGTAAATAAATTCTTCAGAAGAATTAAAATGATAAATAGCAATTTTAAATACAGGAGTGGTTTTAGGAACTTCCATTAAGTTTTCTACCACTTTAAAACTATGATAATATTCTTGAAATAATCTAATAAAACGGTCATCTTTACTTTCTATAAAGGCAGCATTATTACAACAGAGCACCATGTTCGCTCCTTTAATTTCTCTTAAAATAGGGATTAGTTTTAATACTTTTTCAGGCTTTAAAAAATTGGAAAGAAATACTTCGTCACCCTTTTTGGCAACGCCACCATTTTCCGCAATTACATAAATATCATTTTTTATTGTTGAAAGCTTATCCACAATACTGTTGTGTTGTCTTCCACTGGCAGCACAAAAATGAATGTTACGTTTTTTGAGTTCTTTAAAAAGTGTAAAAAATTGTTGGCTAACTTCACCTTTAGAGTTTAGCAAAGTGCCATCCATATCAGAAACTACTAACTTTACTTTCGAAAAATCAATCATTATTATCTAGTAGAATCTCTAATTACTAAATCAGTTGTAATTACTTTAATAATAGTTTCTGTATGCTTCTTTTCTAATTTATCAATTAAAACTTTTGCAGCAGCTTCACCCATTTGTTCTCCGTGTTGACTAATCGTTGTCATTTTAGGACTAGAGTGTCTTGCCAAAATTCCATTAGAAAATGCAATTACAGATAAATTTTTAGGTATTTCAAGACCAGTTTTTAAGCCCGCCTTCATTGCTGCAACTGCAGCAGATTCTCCAGTTGTAATTACACTATCAATTTTATTTTTATTAAAAACAGGAATCAAAATAGATTCATATTCTTTGTAATCTTTATCTAGAATGTTAACAACAAGATTCTCATTAAAAGGCAAACCTACATTTTCTAATCCTTTTTTGTATCCTAAAAAACGTTGCTCACCTATGTGTAAATTACTTAAAGTAGATACAAATGCAATATTTCTGTGACCAGTTTTGTGTAAGTATTCAACGGTATTTAAAGCACCATTAAAGTCATCAGTAATAATTTTATCACAATCTATTGTTTTTGCAACTCTATCAAACATTACAATTGGCGTACCATTTTCTATCGTTTCTTTAAAGTGATTAAATTCTTGTTTAAGTTCAGTTTCTTTAGACATAGAAAGTATAAAACCATCGATACTTCCGTTAGAAAGCATTTCTATAATTTCAACTTCTTTGTTGTGTGATTCATTAGAAATACAAGCGATAACTTTGTAACCTCTTTCTAAAGCGGTTTTTTCTATTCCTTTAAAG
The DNA here is from genome assembly GCA_000981625.1 of Flavobacteriaceae bacterium ASP10-09a. Classification (GTDB taxonomy): domain Bacteria; phylum Bacteroidota; class Bacteroidia; order Flavobacteriales; family Flavobacteriaceae; genus Polaribacter. Next base: position 36,818 of record LAQA01000043.1, on the reverse strand, counting down.
ACTTGTGCAAAGAAATATTTTAACATTGTTGGAATTATAATTCCAATTGTTTTGGTGCTTCTGTTTTTTAAACTTAACGCATTAAAATTAGGCTTATAGTTCTTCTCTTTAGCATATTTTTGAATTTTTTCTTTGGTCGCTGCACTAATTTCATAGCTATCATTCAGCGCTTTAGAAACAGTAGAGATAGAAACATTAAATTCTTTTGCAATATCTTTTATCGTAAGCTTCTTCATATAAACAAAATTAGGGACCAAGGTATAAAAATATAAGGACTCCCTTTTTAATAAATTATTAAATTATCAATTTTTTTACGCTTGATTTTTTTATTTCATAAATTAGAAAGGAAAATACAATCAAATATTCAAGAAAAACAAACCATAAATTTTCTTCCCAAGGAGAATTTGAATAGGCTTGATAGCTTAAAATTACGACTAAACTCCATATAATTGGGAATTTGTATTTAGTAAAAACCGATAAAATTATTGGAGTTGCTAAATACCAAGGATGCACAGTTGTAGCTATAAAATAATAAAAACATAAGCCAAATAATAATGCAGTTATTAGCTGAATTTCTGTTTTATTTTTTCTGAAAAAGGTAATAATTATTAAAAAAATAATTGTTAAAAAGGGTGTGATTTTTCCAATAATTGCAATTTCATTCCAACCTCTAAAAAGGTAACCGACTTCTCTAAAAAAGTAGTAAAAGCTTGCATTGAATTCAAAATCACCAAACCACAGACCTACCGAACTTATGTATTTTGTAATTAATTCTGATGAATAAAAAGGAAGGAATAGAACGATTGTAGTTGCTATAATAACTGCGTAAAAAGCAAATAACTTTGTCAGTCCGGTGAAGTACGGAATCCATAATAATGTTTTTTTAGATTGCCTTTCATTAGAGGTAGCAAACCATTGATAAAATAAGGGTAAAAATAACAAAGGAATTAATTTTATAGAAATAGAGCAAGCAATTAAAATTGCAGCCAAAATCCATTTTTGTTCGAATAATTTGTACAATCCCCAAATAAGAAATAACAACATTACAGGCTCAAAATGCAAATTTCCTGTCATCTCAATAATGATAAAAGGATTTAAAACATACCAAAAAATATTTTTTACAGGAAGCTGAAGTTTCTCTAAAATCCTTTTTCCGAAGTAAAGAATTCCAATATCAGCAAGTATAATAATTAATCTTAAAACAATAATAGATCCAAAAACACTTTTACTAGAAACCAATGCAGCAATTAAAAAACATAATTGATTTAATGGTGGATAATTTGTGTAATGACTTCCATTCATTTCACCCATTCCATTATATAAAACGGAAGTTTCTGCAATTGGATTTGCTCCTTGTTGAATAAAACTTTCTGGTAAAGATAAGTATGGATTTAGTCCTTCAAGAATCATTCTTCCATCCCAAATAAATCTGTAAAAATCTTGTGATAAATTGGGTGTTGCAAATAGAAATATTAACCTAAAAATAATAGAAATACCAATTAAATTAGAGAAGGTTATAGTGTTGCTCTTTATTAGTAGATAAAAGCATCCAAACAGAGAGATCCATAAAAAAAAGAGTTTGTAGAATGCCGTTCTTTCTATAGAATAGGCAAACAGAAAAAATAGAATAGCACTTATTAATATTAATAAAACGTCTTTATTTTTTGTAAAAAAAGACATTATGCTTTAGAAAATATTGATTTAAAAAACACATAAGAAAAGCCAACGAAAAGCATTAAATGAAAAGGAAATAATCCAAAATCTCCTCCTTGGTCTCCCACAATAAAAGCACTGTACATCCCAAATACAAAATAGATCGCTAATAAGCCTTCTAAAACAACATGAACAGATGGTTTTTTCTTGATGTATTTATTAGACTTCCAACCATCTTTTATGTTCTTAATATTAAATTTTGGGGTTCTTACAAATTCACTTTTTTTACCCAAATGGCCCTCTAATACGGCAACAGTATTGTGTAAAGAAAATCCCATTGCAATTGAGAAGAAGGTTAAAAAGGCACCTATATACTTCATAAATTTAATGAATCCTCCACCATAAATATTTTTATACATATGCCAATAACACACAAAAAATATCAATGAACTAATGACAAAGAAACTCATCACGTAGAAATAATATTTTAAATGAGCATATTCATTTTTGATGTATAACATAGGGATGCTCAAGACTGCTACCAAAAAAATACAGGTAAACATAGAGCTGTTTAATAAGTGTAATAAACTATGTATTTTAGTTCTAAAAGGAACATTCTTACTTGTTATTACACGCCTCATCATTTTCTGAAAATTCTCTGCTCCACCCTTGTTCCATCTAAACTGTTGAGATCTAGCAGCACTAATTACAACCGGTAACTCTGCCGGAGTAACTACTTTTTCTAGATATTTAAATTTCCAATCTTTTAATTGTGCTCTATAACTTAAATCTAAATCTTCTGTTAACGTATCACCTTCCCAATTACCTGCATCATAAATACATTCTTTACGCCAAACACCTGCAGTACCATTGAAATTTATAAAATGACCTTTGCTATTTCTTCCAACTTGTTCAAGTGTAAAATGAGCGTCTAAAGCAAAAGCTTGAATTTTTGTTAGTGTAGAATAATCTCTGTTTATATGACCCCATCTTGTTTGTACAACACCAATCTCTGCATCTTTAAAATAAGGAACAGTCTTATATAACCATTCTTTTTGAGGTAGAAAATCCGCGTCAAAAATGGCAATAAATTCACCTTTTGCGATTTTTAACCCTTCCTTTAAAGCACCCGCTTTAAAACCTTTTCTGTTGGTTCTTCTAATATGTTGAATATCGATTCCTTTTTCTTGAATTTCTTTGATCTCCTTTGCAGTCATTTCTACAGACTCATCTGTAGAATCATCTAAAACTTGTATCTCTAATTTATCTAAAGGATATTCTAATTTTGCGATGTTCTTTAACAAGCGCTTCATTACATATAACTCGTTGTAAACAGGTAATTGTATGGTTACATATGGAATTTCATCAGTGTTAGAGAAATTAAATTGTGGAGAGTTGTCTTCTTTGTTTCTGAATTTCAAGTAATTGAGTAGCAGGTTTAATTGTGCTATTGCATACATGAAAATAAGTAATAAGCAGATTGTGTAAACTGCTATGATTAAGTATTCTAAAACCATTATTTAAAACTATATTTAAAAATCCAACTTAGAATTTTTACTCCTGCAAAGATAGACCCTTTTATGGTACCTGAAACTTTTGACACACCAATTCTGTTTCTATATTTCATCGGCACTTCTACATAGGTTAGTTCTTGTTTTAGTGCTTTTAATTGCATTTCAACTGTCCAGCCATATGTTTTATCTTGCATTTTTAGTGCTAATAATTTATCGTATTTTATGGCTCTAAAAGGACCTAGGTCTGTAAATTTTGCACCAAAAAACAGTTTCATTAAAAAAGTTGCTAACCAATTACCAAAAACTTGTTGAGGAGTCATAGAGCCGGTCTCACGTGATTTTTTTACACGTGACCCAATTACAAAATCGATATTATCATTAATAATAGGGGCAATGATTTCTATTAATTGTTCTGGGTAATCAGAATAATCGCCATCTAAAAAAACAATAATTTCTGGTTTGTTTTTTTGTTTACTCACGTAATCCATTCCTTTTAAACAAGCAAAACCATAGCCTTTTTGATTTTCTTTTAAAACGGTAGCACCTGCATTTTTTGCATTAATTTCTGTATTGTCTGTCGAATTATTACTTATAACAATTATTTCATCAACGATTTTCGGAATGTCATTAACAACATTTGCAATAGAATCTTGCTCATTGTAAGCAGGTATAATTACTTTTATGATAGGTTTCATTTTATCTTAAATCATTTAGATTATTCTCTTCATTAAACGAAGAGAAATCTTTCCATTCTTTAAATTTGGACGCTTTTATCAATCTATGCTTTTGAATATTTTTAAATTGATATTTAAGCTGTAAAAATACCAATATTTTATGACTAAATGAATTTGTTTCTTTAGGGTGCTGTTTTTTGATAGAACTTCTAGAAGGCTATTTTTTGATTATTTTAAAGCCACCTGTCTTCTTTTCTTTGTCCGTTTTGTAATTTTTCTTTTTTAGAAAAAATAATCAAGTTCAGCAAGACATGCTGTATTTTAATTAGCATTGGTTATTTAGCTTGCAATTGCAATACTATAAAATTATTTTTTATTTACAAGTCCCATTAAATCCAAATCATTTCCTAATAAAATTTCAGTAGGATTAATTCTCCCATCTTCAGGGCCATTTTCTAACTTTAAAACACCTCTTGGGCAAACAGCAGAACAAACTCCACAACCTACACAACTAGAACGCACAATGTTTTCACCTTTTTGTGCATAGGCTCTTACATCGATTCCCTGCTCACAATAAGTAGAACAGTTTCCACAAGAAATACACTGTCCTCCATTTGTTGTAATTCTAAATCTAGATTTAAAACGTTGAATAAAGCCCAAATATGCTGCTAAAGGACAACCAAAACGACACCAAACACGGTTTCCAAAAATAGGGTAGAAGCCAGTACCAATTACACCAGCAAAAATAGATCCTATTAAAAATCCATAAATATCTTGAATTGTTTGCGTTTTAATTCCGATTACTTGATTTGCTCCAGAGAAGAAAGTGTATAAAGCAAAACCTGTCATGACCAAAACAAAAATTAATACCGAATGAATTATAATTCGTTCTACTCTCCAAGAGAGTAGCGTTTTACTTGATAATTGTCTGTAAGGATCTCCTAATGTTTCTGCCAATCCACCACAACCACAAACCCAAGAACAGTACCATCTTTTCCCAAAGAAATAAACCATTATAGGCACTACTACGATTGTTAAAACAACGCCCCAAACTAAAATAAATAGGCCAAATGTGCCACTTGCAAGAAGTTCGTCTAAATTCCATCTAAAGAAAAAATCATAGTCTAAAGGAAACGCATTTTTAAAGTCATACCAAGGTTTATCAAAACGAACTAATATCTCAGGAATTAAAAAAGCAAATACAATTTGAAAGAACAAAACAGAAGTAGTTCTTAAAATTTGATATTTATTATTACGGTACTTTATATACATTCTCACTGCCATAACAGTCATAACTGTACAATATAAAAACCCATATAAGAACCATTGACTTGCAGGGTTTCTACTAATAGATTTACTAATCGGATCGACTAAGTATACCCAGTTAACGATAAAATCTGGATAGAAATAAAGTAATATATAAAAAGTCACTAAAAAGATAAAAGCAAACCAACCAATCCAACCACGATTTGTAGCAGCGTTTAAAAATATTCCGTCGTTTTTAATACCTGGTTTACCAAGTAAAACAACATCAGGAACGATATATAATAGTGCACCAATAATACCCAAACCAAAGGTTAAAAACCAAGCTAAAGCTGTGTTATTTGGAGCGAAACCTTTCCCTGCTTTTTTTGCAAGTGTAAAACTTTTACTTCGCAGTTTGCCCGAGATTTTATATTGATATTGTTGTCCTTTTTTAGTCCAATTTTTTTCGGTATTATATTTTGCAATTAATGCATCATAATGCTTGTTGGATGTTTCAAAGGCAGTGATTACTTTGCTAGAAAAAGTAAAAATATTTAAATTTTCTTTGTTGACAATAGCTTTAGAAAGTTCGTCTTTGATAACTTCACTTTTATACCCTTTTTCGATAATAAAAGTATCTAATTCTTGCGGGGTTAGACTAAAGGAACCTGTAAAAATAGTTCCAATAAAGAAGGCTAATCCTATTAAAAAAATGACTAAACCTGATTGTTTTATTAATTTCACAATGATAATTTTATGTTATAAATTTTAACTGAAAGATTTTAATTTTTGCTTAATCTTATTTAAAAACTAAATATTCTTTTCCAGCTTTTTTTCTTTAGTTGGATGTTAGTATTATTTTCTTGATTGAATTTTGCTAAAATTTCAGCTTCATGTAATTTGTAAAATTCAGGATCAAAATTAGCATCTGTTAAATATTCTAAAACAAATTCTATAGATTGATTTTCAGTTAGCCATCTATCAAAAATTTCATGTCGCATTCTAATTCCGAAGGTATTTATCCCTAAAAATTTACGGGTATTTACATCATAAGAAATGGTAATACATTTGTTGTCTTTTGGATGTTGCCATTGAAAATAAGTTTCATTTACTTGTTTACTTTCTTCACTAAAAACCCAACCATAGGTTTGATATTCAATGTCGAGAAATTTGGCAGAATTAAACCAATGTCCTGGTTTGTATGCTGTTTTATTGCCGCAAATAGATTGTGCAAGCGTTTCGCCCATCATTCTTCCTGTATACCAAACGGCTTCAATATTTCTTCTTTGTCCTATTGCTTCATGCTGTTCTGCACAATCACCAATTGCATAAACATCAGCAATATTGGTTTCTAAAAACCTGTTGACTAAAACACCTCTTTTAAGTTCAATTCCAGAATCTTTTAGAAAATCGATATTTGGTGTAACACCAGCAGTTAATCCCACAACATTACAAAATATTTCTTCACCAGTTTCTTCAATAATTATAGATTTTACGTTGCCGTTTTCATCAGATTTAATTTCTTTTAAATTAGTACTTAAACGCAAATCTATATGGTGATCTTTGATGTGTTTATTAATCATCTCGGATTCTTGTGACGGTAAAACTCCGTTCCAAAAACTAGCTTCACGTACTAAAAAAGTAACCGGAATTTTTCTGCTTCTTAGCATTTCTGCCAATTCAATCCCTATCAATCCACCACCAACAATTACTGCCCTTTTACACACCTCTTTATTCGGAGCATGTTTTTCTAGGTTTTCTAAATCTTGTTTATGATACATGCCCATAACTCCGCCTAAATCTTGACCTGGCCAACCAAATTTATTAGGTTTAGAGCCCGTTGCAATAATTAGTTTATCATAAGAAAGCGAAGAAGAGTCTTTAAACTCCAACTTCTTTTCATCCGTATGTATCTTGTTTACAAAACCTTCTTTTAGATCGATGCTATTTTTATCCCAAAACCAATTTTCATAAGGTTGAGTGTGCTTAAAAGTTAGATGGCCCATATAAACATACATGAGTGCCGTTCTAGAAAAAAAGTATTTGGTTTCAGCGGAAACTAGTGTGATTTTATGATCAGAATTTTTTCTGATATGTCTTGCCGCAGTAACTCCTGAAATTCCATTTCCAATAATAACAATATGTTCCATAGTTGATGTATTCTTGCTCTTGAGTCGAAGCGAAAGTTAAGAACTTAAAATTGAAATTTAATTTAGATTTAGTATAAATAAAAGAGGACACCTCTTAAAAGAAACTTTTGTAGCTAATTTTAGTCAAGAAAAAGGTTTTGTTAAAGGTGTTTTGTCATAATCTACTTCAATAATAAAATGGTTACCGATAAAAAGTATTGGAAATTTTTTCTATCTAATTTACTGTTTTTTTTAGGGTTTATGAGTAATTATCAATATTCTGGATGTCTTGTGGCGCATATTTATCTGAGGAAATAACACCGGTTTAGATCAAAGTTTTAACATTGGTTTAAGAGTTTTGTTTTAGTAAAAAGAAGTATTTTAGAGGAGATTTATGAAAATAACAAAACTCCTTTTTTTACTCTTTCTCTTTTTACAATTATCCTGTAAAAGTCAAACCAAAAAAATTAACGGATTAAGTTTCGTTGCATCAAGAGATAAAATTGATACAACGCATACAAATTCAGTTTTAAAAGCAAAAAGTAATTATGTTGCATTGATGCCTTTTGGTTTTATAAAAGAATTGTCTTCTCCTAAAATAACTCATAATACAAATAGACAATGGTTTGGTGAAACAAAAAATGGATTGTTGCAATATGCAAATGAGTTCCAAAAGAATAACGTAAAAGTGATGGTAAAGCCACAGATTTGGGTTTGGCGTGGAGAATTTACAGGCAATATAGAAATGGATTCTGAAGAGCAATGGATTGTTTTAGAAGCATCATATTCAGAATTCATATTAACCTACGCAAAAGCAGCGCAAGAAATTAAAGCAGATATTCTTTGTATTGGTACAGAATTAGAAAAATTTGTAATGCAGAGACCAAAATATTGGCAAAAATTAATTGTAGAAATTAGAAAAATATATAGAGGAAAGTTAACCTATGCTGCAAATTGGGATGAATTTAAAAGAGTTTCTTTCTGGAATGAAATTGATTTTATTGGTGTTGATGCCTATTTTCCTTTAAGTGATAAGAAGTCACCAACGGTAAAAGAATTAGAAATTGGATGGAAACCTCACAAAGAAGAAATTATTAAAATCCAGAAACAATTTAACAAGCCCATTTTGTTTACAGAATTTGGGTATAGAAGTGTAGATTTTAATGCTGTAAAACCTTGGGACTCTGGTAAAGTAGAAGGTAGTGTAAATTTACAGGCACAAGTAAATGGTTTGCAAGCGATACACAATCAGTTTTGGAAAGAAAATTGGTTTGCTGGTGGCTTTGTTTGGAAATGGTTTCACAAACACGATAAAGTTGGAGGGGAAACCAATAACAGATTTACACCACAAAATAAACCAGCAGAAGAATTAATTAAAAAATTATATCAACAATAATTTAATTCTATCGTTTGTTCCTTC
>LAQA01000043.1:22313-28167 GCA_000981625.1 Flavobacteriaceae bacterium ASP10-09a | reverse complement strand
TTTAATTATTGATGCTACTCTTTATGTATAATAAGTGCTGGTATATTTAATGATTTATACAATGTATTGTAAGCAGTCATTTCTGTTTTTATAATAGCATCGTGTTCATTTTTATACACTTTCCAATCTTTCATTAAGTCCTTAAATCGTTCTTTAGCACCATTCGTAACTTTAGGGTTTGCTTGGTCGACATAGCCTTTAAGCTGAATAAGTTGTGCGTTTAGTTTATTGTTGAAATTAATAACATCTTGAAATGTCTTTTGCTTAGCCTGAATCAAATTTTCTTCCCAACGGTTGATACGTTTTTTTAAAGCTTCTCCTTTTTCTATTAAAGTGGCCGCGTTCTCATTGTCTTTTAAAAGCTTTGCATACGTTTCTAACTGTGTTTTGGTAGATCGCATTTGGTTTACAGATACATGCATCTCTCTAATTGTATTTTCAATGGATACAAGTATTTCTTGTTGTGCTATAAAGTCTTGAGGATTTGAGTTAATTAAAGGATTTGGAAGAATCGTGATTACTGTTTCAACGGTATCTTCATCTAATGTTAATCGCAGCGTATAATCACCAGGAGCAACGCTAGATCCAGAAAGTCCTCCAAAAATAAAAACCTTGTGTATCGATGGTAACGCCTCTCGATTAAAATCCCAAGTAAAGCGATTATACCCTTTTTTTGAAGGTAAAATTTGTGGTTTAGAAGGTCCTCCTGGCCACGATTTAAAACCTTTTGGTTTTTTATTCGTATAGGTTCTTATCACCTTTAAATTTTGTAAAATCACTACTTTTAAATCTAAAGAATCTGCAGCTTTATCTAAGTAATAATCGAAAGTCACACCGCTTTTTGGATTCTGACCTTGTCCTGCAGCTTTAGAAGTGCCTCCAAAAATGCGGTAGGTTGCTTTGGGTTTAAATAGTTGAATCGATTTATTATTAGAATTCATATTTTGTAGCATAGATATATCATCTAAAATCCAGAACCCACGACCTGATGTTGCAGCTACCAAATCATTATCTTGAATTGTTAAATCATTAATAGCAACTACCGGTAAGTTCAATTTTAAACGTTGCCAATGCTTACCATCATCATTTGAAACACATAATCCAGTCTCAGTACCAGCATATAATAATCCTGCTCTTTTTTTATCTGCTCTCACAACTCTTACAAATCCGTTTGGATCCTCTAAGCCATCTACAATTTTCGTCCAAGTTTGTCCGTAATTATTTGTTTTAAAAACATAGGAGTTTAAGTCCATAGATTTGTATCGCATTACTACTACATAAGCTTTTGCAGGGTTATGTGGAGAGATATCAATACTATTTATAATACCATCTTTAATTTCTTTTGGTGTAATATTCTGCCAGGTTACACCTCCGTTTTTTGTAATATGTAGTAAACCATCATCACTACCAGCATATAATACACCTTCTTCGTGTTCCGATTCTACCAATGCGGTAAGTGTGTTGTAATTTTCACCACCTGCCGCTTCATTTGTATAAGGTCCTCCACCTGCACCATGTTTTTCTGTTTCGTTCTTAGTAAGGTCTGGACTTATTGTCGTCCAGTTTATTCCTTCATCCGTAGTTTTAAAAACAACATTACCCGCATGATAAATTGTAGTTCTTTTGTGCGGTGAACTGATAATAGGTGCATTCCAATTGTAACGATATTTAGCATCTTTTGGTGCAATACTTAATCCCAGTTCTGGGTATTCTTTAATTGATTTTTGTTCTCCAGATGTTTTTGTCCATTTGCCAATATTTCCTTGATAAGTACCCCCGTAAACAGTTTCTGGATTGTTAGGGTCAAAAGCGATAAAAGCACTTTCACCACCTGCTACAGAATACCAGTCTTTCCAATCGATTCCACCGTCGTTTGTTCGGCTAGCAATGGCAATTGCAGAGTTGTCTTGCTGTCCACCATAAACATTATACGGTACTAAATTATCAGTAATAACACGGTAAAATTGAGCAGTCGGTTGGTTTTGCTGTGAGCTCCAACTCTTTCCTCCATTAAAGGAAATATTAGCGCCTCCATCATTAGAGTTAATTAGATTGGTATTGTCGTTTGGATTGATCCATAAATGATGATTGTCTCCGTGAGGAACAGCAATATTAGAGAAGCTTTTACCACCATCAATAGATTTCATTACCGGTGCATTTAAAACATATACCACATTTTCATTTTGCGGATCTGCAAAAATCTCCATATAATACCAAGATCGTGCAATATTAACACGATTTCCATTTACTTGTTTCCATGTTTTTCCTGCGTTATCTGAACGATATACCCCACCTTTTTTACCTTCAGCTTCAATCACTGCAAATACACGTTCTGGGTTTGCTCTTGAAACAGAAATACCTGATTTTCCAAAAGCTTTTGGCAATCCTTCTTTCATTTTTTTCCAAGTGTCACCAGCATCAGTAGACTTATATAATCCTGAATTATCACCACCAGATTCCATAAACCAAGGGTAACGACGATGTTGCCACATAGAAGCATATAAAATACGAGGATTGGTCATGTCCATAGACAAAGATGAAGCCCCAGTAGCGTCATTTACTGACAAAATGTTTTTCCAAGTAATACCTCCATCAGTAGTTCTATAAATACCGCGTTCTTTTGATGAAGTATATTGTGCTCCCTGTGCAGTTACATAAATAATATTAGGGTTTGTTGGATGTATCACAACATCAGAAATATGACGCGTTTTTTCTAATCCTAAATGGGTCCATGTTTTTCCTGCATTCATCGATTTGTAAACACCATCACCCATAGATGTCATAACACCACGTGCAGCATGTTCTCCCATACCAACAACAACAATATTTGTATCACTTTCAGAGACTGCAATTGCGCCGACAGAGCCTGTTTTAAAAAATCTATCAGAGCTGTTTTTCCATGTGATTCCATCATCCGTAGTTTTAAAAACACCACCACCTGTAGAACCCATATAATAGGTATGAGGTTGTCCCGTTACACCAGTAGAGGTAACACTTCTTCCTCCTCTAAACGGACCAATATTACGCCACTTTAAACCATGAAATAAAGAGTCTGTTAGTTTTATGGTAGGTTCTGAAGACTTCTTTTTTCTTTTTTGGGCATTCCCATCTATTGGTAGTATGAGTGTGCAAATAAATAATAGCTTTAGTAATCTCATGTTGTTACTTTTCTTTGTGTATGTATGATTAAATAATTTATCTTTACTCGATACTTTCTTTTTATGAAGCACAGCGGCTTAGGATATGTTTTTTTTTACGTCGATTAAACAACTAATTTAGTAAAAATTGAAGGAACCACGGAGAATGCTTTCTGATTATCTAGTTAAGCGAGTTTCTAGGGGTGATTTTAGTCCTTTTTTCATGTTTTTTATACCCGTCTAATTTTAGGTAAAAAGAGATAGAAGCAGAATTAGAAAATACAAGTCACTTTTTATAAATAAATTTTAAGATCAATCCATATTTTTTCTCTAGGCCTTTAAGGATGCGCTATTGATATTCATAATTAAGATAAAGCTTATACTAAAATAAGGTTTATCAATAGTATTTAATTGTTAAATTTGTTTTGTTTTGTTATATTCGAATATAACTAAGAAAAATAAAAAAAGAATGGATATTCTAGAAGAAGCAATAATCTTTGAAAATGCCAAAATGAGTCATATGACTACTAGCGATAGAGTAGTCGCTTCTAGAGAAGCAAAAAGACTTGTTTTAGCAATTAACGAAATTTATAAAAAAACAAAGTCGACAACTTTAATGGATTTAATGAAGCGTTTAACGGTGAAGAAAAAAAGAATCGATATCAGACTAAAAGGAAGACCCAACTCAGGAATATAAGTATGATAAAAAATAAGGAACTAAATGTTCTTGGGACTGCTTTAGAGCCTTGTTGCGAGAATCCTACTACAGGATATTTTAGGGATGGATTTTGTAGAACTATTGAACAGGATTCTGGGACCCACATTTTATGTGCTGTTGTAACACAGGAATTCTTAGATTACACAAAATCTCGTGGAAACGATCTTTCTACTCCCATTCCACATTGGAGTTTTCCGGGCCTTAAATCGGGTTCTAAGTGGTGTTTATGTATTTCAAGATGGTTAGAAGCCGAACGTGCTGGTAAAGCGCCCTTTGTTGTTCTTGAAGCAACACACAAAAAAGCATTAGAATATACTACTTTAGAATTATTAAAAAAATATGAAGTAGTATTTTAACTATATATTCAAATCAACAATTAATCATAAAAAAAGTCAAAAAATGAAAAGTTTTATTTTAAAATGGTATCCAGTTATTTTAGCATTTATGTGTTTATTATACTCGGTAGGTTATGGCCTGGCAGGCATGACAGCTGAAGCTCAATACTCAGCACACTGGCCTGGGACAATATTATTATTTGCAATAGCAATTAGACAAAGAAGAACATCATGAACATAGGATTTTTTATAGTAGGTGGTTTAATATTCTCAATATATATGGGATTAACTATATGGAATATAATCTACTCAAACCGAAAACAAAAAGAAGAGAACTATCCAGATAAGAAGTAACCTAGAGCTGTTCGTGTAAAATAGAAATTTCAATAGTACTTAATTGATTATAAATGAGTTTTTATCGATTTGTATTTTCTCTTTTACTAAACCAACGAGTTCAAAAATAAAGAAGCTTTTTAGTCCTGTTTTTACTTCTAATTTTAATGCTGCATATTACTAAAGAGACCAATCTTTATGGTAATATGCGGTATTAAATTCATGATAATTAATAGTAATAGATTTATTGCCTACTTCTCTTATTATCACACCCCTCCTTACTATATCAAATAACTTTACATTTCGGTCTACTTTCTTAGGACTAGCCATTAATATTAGAACAACTAAAGGCTCATCAATATCAATAGTTTTAGTTTATTGATGTGTTATTTTACAGCTTTTTCTATTTTGTTTTAAGAGCGCCAATACCAGTATCCCAAAGTAACTTATTGTACTTCGGAATATCAATATTTAAAAGTTGATCTGATATGGTTTTTAATACTTTCCATTGTTTGTCAAGCTCAACGAGTCTGTCTTTGGATGCTTGGTTTACTTTAGGCAATCCGCTATCATTTTGACTAATAAGGAAAATATACTCTGCCGTAAATTTATTAGGAAAATTTTCTACATCATCATATGCCTTTGATTTGCGTTGCACCATATCTTCATCCCAAGATTTCAGCTTTTCAATTATAGTTTTACCTTCAGCTTCTACCTTGCTATATTTTTCTTCTTTGGACAAATCTTTTAAGATGAGTGCAATTTGACTTTGCACCTTTTTTAAGGTATTAACCCTTAAGTGCATATCGGTAATATTTACTTCTGTTTTAGTTCTAAAATTATGGGTTTCTTCATATTCCTCTTTAGTGACGGTATATAATGGATTCGATAGGATTTTGAATGATACTTCAGATGATTTATCATCTTGTTGAAGAGTACCTGAATATGTATTTGGCATCGCCTTATGACCTTTAAAAGATCCTTCAATATAAGCGGTCGGCATTCCAGGGATACTCGTATATCTCATGTTCCATACAAAACGATTAAGTCCAACCTTATTTGATAATATAGGTTCAGGTGAAGGGCCACCTGGGTATCTTAAATAATTAGGGTCTTTTTTAGAACTAATTGCTCTTACCAAATTCCCGTCTTTATCTTTAATCAATAAAGTCAATGCTACATCTTTTATCACAGTCGGTAAATAATAATAAAAGACGACACCATTCGCAGGATTGACACCCTGGGAATCATCTGTTCCTAAGAAGCTATTAGAATTACTATTTAATTGACTTCCCCAATTTCCGATAACAGCATCTTCTGGTTGAAGTAGT
>LAQA01000043.1:15979-22184 GCA_000981625.1 Flavobacteriaceae bacterium ASP10-09a | reverse complement strand
TTGCTTTCCACCATTCCATGAAATATACATTCCTAATTCTGTTCCTGCAAAAAGTAAGTTTTTTCGGGTTGAATCTTCTCGAACAACTCTTGTATAAGCTCCTGTTGGAATACCAGAACTAATATTCGTCCAAGATTTACCATAATTGGTCGTTTTATAAATTGCAGGTGTGTAATCGTTAAACTTAAATCTAGTTGTAGCGATATACGCTGTTGCTTTATCGTGAGGAGAAACTTCAATAGAATTGATTAAAGTTTCAGGGAGACCCTTCGGTGTAACATTGTTCCAAATTTCTCCACCATCTTTAGTTAAATGCAAAACACCATCGTCTGTTGCAGTCCAAATAAAGCCTTTTTCATGTGGCGATTCAACGACATACGCTAACGTACCGTAATTCTCAGCACCTACCGCTTCGTTAGTGTAAGGACCACCACCTTTTCCTTGTTTTTCCTTTTCATTGTTGGACAAATCAGGGGAAACTTCTTCCCAATTATTTCCATTATCTCTGGTTCGCAATAGCAATTGTGCTCCATGATAATATGTGTTTTCTTCGTGTTGTGACCAGATAATTGGAGCATTCCAATTGTATCTGTATTTCATGTCTTTAGAATCTCTACCCAAATATTGAATAGGAGCGGACATAATTTGAGTACTCGCTTTTGCTTTTGTATCTAAAATTTCAATGGTTCCTAAATAACTACCTCCTAGTACATATCTAGGATTGTCGGGGTCAAAGGCTAAAAAAGCACTTTCTCCACCGGCAGAAGCTGACCAATTCTGTTCATTTATACCTCTACTTCCTAGTGCAAGGCTACTAATTTTTATAGAAGAATTATCTTGTTGTCCTCCATAAATATTATAAGGAAAAAGATTATCAGTATTCACTCTATAAAATTGCGCAGTAGCCATTCTATTTTGAGGAGACCATGATTTTGCATAATTATAAGATACTGCAGCACCACCGTCATTGGCAATTATCATGTTTTTACTATTGCTCGGGTTGATCCAAAGGTCGTGGTGATCTCCATGCGTACCAGTTATTGTTGACCAAGTATTTCCACCATCAATAGAGCGTTGTGCACTCGCATTTAGTATATATATTTTCTCTTCATCATTAGGGTCGATAAACAACTCGATATAATACCATGCTCTTTGAACAAGACTATGGTCTGATGATACTTTAGTCCAATTTTCACCAGCATTATCAGAAACAAATAATCCACCCAATTCTTTGTCAGAATCACTCTCAACCAAAGCATATACCTTATCAGAATTTGATCGACTCACAGCAATCGCCATTTTGCCTTTTTCTTTAGGCAAGCCTTCATGAATTTTATTCCAATTTTTTCCTCCATCTGTAGTTTTGTAAAGACCACTTCCAATACCCCCACTAATTACTTTCCAGGGCTTACGTTGATGTTCCCACATAGCGGCGTACATTACCAAAGGATTGTTAAAGTCCATTGATAATTCAGAAGCTCCTGTTAGATTGTTTACATAAAGTACTTTAGTCCAATTTGAACCGCCATCAATAGATTTAAAAATTCCACGTTCTTTATTAGGTCCATACAAAGCTCCTTGTGCTGCTACAAAAAGGATGTTTGGGTTTGTAGGATGTATCACTATTCTTGAGATATGTTGTGTCGCTTTTAGCCCCATATGAATCCAAGTTTTACCAGCATCAGTAGATTTGTAAACGCCATCTCCATAAGATGTCATAACGCCTCTAGGTGCATGTTCTCCCATTCCTACATATACGATGTTTGTGTTGCTTTCAGAAACTGCGATTGCTCCAACAGAACTAGTTTTAAAATATCCATCAGAAATATTTTCCCAGAGCTGACCACCGTCTTCAGTTTTCCAAACTCCACCACCAGTATTTCCCATATAATAAGTCATTGGATCTCCGACGACACCAGATGCTGCAACAGATCTACCTCCTCTAAAAGGACCAATGTTTCTGTACTTAACAGATTTAAAAATACTGTCTATAGATTGTGCGAAGGTTGCTGTGGCAATAAAGAATAAGAGTAAAGAAAGAGCAATTTTTTTCATGGTATTGATTTTATATATAGTCAGTTTTTTAAACAAAAGTAAATTTAAACTTAATAAAAGTTAACTAGCCTTTATTTAGAGTCGGGCATCGTATTTACCAATGTTGTTACATCAGTTTCGTTACCTATTTTAAGCACTAAATTTAGTAATTAAATCTATATGATTTCATCTATTATACTCTTTTTAGGTTATCTACTCTTCATCAGTTTTTTTACAATTCTTCTATCTTTTGTATATACATTTAAAATATACACTGCATCGTCAAGATGTTCTATATTAAATTGAGTGTCTAATTTATTTAAATTATTTTGATGAATAATTCTTCTTCCTCTAAGATCAAATAATTCAATTTTTAAAATAGTTGTTTTAGAATTCACGAACACTTCGGCATTCGAAGGATTTGGATAGAAACTTACTATTTTGTCATCTTTATCAAATTCGTCAATAGTTAATGAACTATTAACTACTGTAATTAAATAATCTTCTACCTCGCCCGCTGCATTTCCACAAGGGTCAATGGTATTGTCATAGATGTTACTAACGCGCATTCTAAGGTTTTGTCCAAGAACGGCATCATTGGGTACTGTGAAATTTGCTGTCGAAATGTTGTTCGTGTATGAAGGCATATTAATTAATTCGGAACTATCAAAAACACCATTTCTATTAAAGTCAATCCAAACTGCTGCTTGATCTGGCTCAAAAGCATAATTTAAGCTTACTGAAACTTGATACGTGTCTCCTACATTCAATTCAATTGGTTCTAAATTATCGTACAGAGTATAATAATCTTGAGCGGAGGTATTTATAAAACTTCCCAAGCTTACTTGATTTATATAATCAGATCCAGTACCACTCAAAGCTTCAGAAGCACAATATGAAAAGGCTCTAATTTCATACATAAATTTATAGGTTTCTGAAGTATCTGCATTAGAACCGGTAGCAAAAACTTTAAAAAATACTTTGTCTCCAACTGTTGTGCTTGGCAACGCTTCATCTGAAACCCATGAATCACCAGAGGTATTCGTCATACCAATAGTATTATCGAACAATTGATTGTTTACAGAATATTTTACTTCGACGTTTGTTAACACACCATTATAGATAATAACTGAATTTACAAACTGATCACGACCCGTTATGGGTGCGTTTAGTTTTGGTGAATCGGTAATAGATGTACTTTCTATAGAAGGATGCGTCGCTCTGTTAACTAAATCATATTCCCAAAGACCGCGTCCCCATGTTACTGCTTTGATAGTATTTGCACCATAATTAATTTCTAATTCTTCTACAGCTACATTTGGTAAGTCTGTATTGTATAAAGACCATGTATCCCCGTCTATAGCCTTATAATAGACACCAATTTCTGTACCAATATAAATATTAGGATTGTCTGTATGGTCAATAACTGCAGTATGCACAGGGATATCACCAATATTAAAAGTAATATTAGACCATGAGGCTCCTCCATTTGTAGATCTGTATATTTTTTCATTATTATTTTGATAGCTCGCATTTACAACGATAACATCATTATCATCATTTGGATTAAAGGCGATATCTTGAATTTCGTGATTAGGCAAGTTACTTTTAATATTTGAAAAAGTAGCTCCGCCATTTGTTGATTTTTCAATCTCATTAGATCTAGATACAATCAGAATATCAGAATTATTTTGTGCAATTTCAGCATTTCTAATTTGCCACCAATACTCTCCTGGATTAGAACTTAAAAAAGACGGTGAACCCACATAGTTATAGTTAAGACCAAAATCGGTACTTACATAAACACCATTTCTAAAATCGTAAATTTTAAACTGATCGTTAGGGTCATAAGCCAAAGGTGCTTCCCACCAACCATTTGTTCCGTTGGCTGTGACAATCGTATTAGATGTTCCAGCATCTAGCGTTCTAATTCTTCCGCCTAATTGATAGCTACCAATCATATATGTTGGGTTAAGAGGCGATATAATACCTTCCATTCCATCCGCACCATAGGCTTCTACCCATTCTGTAGGGTTTTTAATCGTCGTTCCATTATCTTGAGAACCACAAATAGCGACACTATTATTAGATTGACTTATCCCTAATTTATAATTTTCTCTAATCGCTGGTGCATTGGTTTGCATTAGATTTTGCCAAGTTATACCGCCATCTGCACTTTTAGCTAAACAGCCATCAGTTGCAACATAAAAAACCCCATTTAAAGATTTTGCTGTTCTTAAATCAGCATGAACATAAGCATTGCTATTAAAATAGTTTTGTTCTAAAGTACCATTACCATTAATTGGATTTCCTAAATACCAACTCGTTCTTTTAATGAAATCGATACCGCCGTTTATAGAATTTGCACCATCAAGTCCACCAATAAGTAAATTTTGATTATTTGTACTGCTTACAGCAAAAGCATCTGTACCTATTCCAGAAATAGAATTAAAAGAATTCGAAACAAAACTAAAATTTAAACCAGAGTTGATAGACTTAAAAATACCCGAAGACGAAGCAAAATAAACTTCGTTTTCAGCATCAGCTGTAACTGCCATTGTACCTGAAGCATTAAGGTTCGAACTAATCGTTGTGTTTATAAAATTATCACCACTATCATCAGAAACAGATATTAAATTTCTTTGATCGTTATTATAAGCGTAAACAATGTCATTATTGCTTGGATGAAACTCTATCTGCACAATACTACCCGTGTTAATAACATGGCTCCAGGTGCTAAAATTATTTGTAGTTTTATATAAGCCAACAGAGGTTCCTACGAATAGTAGGTTTGCAATAGTTGGATGCTGCACAACAGTATAAATTCTAAAATTAGACCCTAAACCACCAAAGCCCAAATTAGTAGGGTTAAACCCAGTTTCATTAAATGAAGTGCCGCCATTAACAGTTTCATAAATACCATAAGAATAGTTATTATTTGCATTTTGGAGTGCGATATATATGTGATTAAAATTTATCGGATCTACAGCCAATGTGTTTACACCCGAAGCAGGTAAGTTCTCTGTGCTAGTGCTAGACCATGTTGCCCCTTCATCTGCTGTTTTCCACAAACCACCACTTCTTGAAGCAATATAAATATTTTGTGCATTATTAGGGTCAACGTAAAAGTCTTCTACTCTTCCCATTCCTGCAGCATAATGGTTTGTAATGTTATGTATTGCAAATGGACCTATTTCTCTCCAACCTCCAACCATATTCGATTTGTTGGCTAAATGATCGTTGTTCGTTAAGAATTTTTTGTAGGCCTTAGTGGCAAATTCTGGGTCTACAGAGAGTCTATCGCCAGATGGATAATATTTATATTCGTTATTATTAACCCATCTCATAAACTTCTTATATCCAGATCCTTTTGCTAAAACATCGATAGTTTTAAAGTATGATTCTGCTTCATTGACAACATCATAAAAATTAAAAGCATTATCATTCATCATGTCTTTGTATTTCTGACCGTGAGCAGAATTTTGAAAACAAAATATAGAAATAAATAATAAAAGTGTTTTTAATGTTGGCTTAAATGGCATACCTTTTATGGATGAGATTAATTTAAAAAAAACTAAAGTTAAGAATGAAATCATTAAAAAAAAATAAAAATTGAAACTTTAGGAATAAAAAATATAGTTTGTATTAATTCTCTTACTATTTACCACGTTTCTTGATAACATTAGTTACGCGGTTAAGTAACCAATATTCCAATATAAATCTACAGACATAAAGTTGGTGAGGACTTTTGTAAGCGAGTTATAATTAGTAATAAATTATATAAAGTATTGTAAGTCGTCATAAATCTATTCCTTTAAAATCGTGTAAAAATCCGTAACAGATAATCGATTTTCCATCATTTCAGTTAGTTTTTTTATTAGTAATTCACTTAAGGGATGACTTGGGTTTATACAGTCTTTAAAATTAGTATCAAGGAGTATTACTGAAGCGTAATAGTCAGTGTTCGTTTCGACACCGTCTGCAAAGATTGTAAACTGATTGTTATCTTTTAAAAGCGATTTATTTATCCATACCAACTGATTCATTCGATTCCCATATTTACTAATTGTCTTCTGATTCCATTTTCCAAATTTGTCGTAGAAAACTTGTTGCGTATTCAAGGCAGAACTTATTTTATAAAATCTAATTTCAGTAACAGATAGGGTGTCTT
>LAQA01000043.1:0-15892 GCA_000981625.1 Flavobacteriaceae bacterium ASP10-09a | reverse complement strand
AATAAAAATTAATAATGGTATTTTCATGTATTCAATGGTTTGTATAAGAGTAGTAAGGGGTAAAAACACACTTACTATCAGATTTAGCACATAGCTAAAACTCTTTATTTTGTTTTATCTTTTTCTTTATAAAGCCAAATCAAAAAGATTTGATGGGCTTTGTTACATGCTCTAAACTTTTGGTTAAGCACCAAAACTGTATTAATTATAGTCACTGTTGGCATTCGTTTATATAATAAGTTTACCCTTTATTCATTCTCATAATCATGCACAAATTTGATACGAGGGCTGCTGGCCATCAAGTTAGGATTTGTTCCCTTAATTCCTTCAGGAATTGGCTGGTTACGTGTTTCGTAATAAGCTACCCAACTAGGCATTGGGTTTCCTGAGCTGTCGTTAAATGTCATTGGATGAGTAAGGAAAGGAATAGAATCTTTGGGTAGATCTTGAGAAGAAAACATTTTATAAACTAATTCAGAGCAATAATAAGAATCGTCGTCCCATAAAAAAATCTCATCATAAGGTGTATTTATTCTTTCGACTCCATATTCTATTGCTTTAGAAATATAAGGTTGGTAATAGCTATCTAGTCTTGCAACCGTGGTTTGAGATTTGTTAAATTTATTTTTATTCCTGTTTAGAAATTTTATTAAAGAAGTTTGGCAAATTCCTTCTTCTGTTATTGCCTCCAATACAAACCATTGTTCATTTTTTTTCATTGCAATCCCAACATGCGAATAGTTTTTAGAAAATGAAGTTGCCGTTACATCTTTAATTGCATTATCTATTTCGCCTGTTCCAGTATTTTGAAACAGTAAGTCTCCTTGTTTTATTTCAAAATCATTATTTTGATTGCTATTGCAACTGATTAAAACAAAGGCGAATATAAAGAGGATACAAGTTTTCTTTAGGGTTCTATTCATGTTTTTTTTGATTTGAATTTAGAGTAGTCGAGGGGGTAGCAGTTTTCATTTAATTTTATAGCAAGTTAAAACTAACCTTTTTTTTTGAAATAAAAGGTCTTTCAGAAAAATAAATAGAAAAGATATTCTTATAAATTGTAATGTGGTTTATTAACGATATTTGTAGTCTTATTAATACTTTAACTTCGTCGTTGCATCAACATTTGCATGGAAGCAACCTTGTCATTGTCGTTTCATCTAGAAACCTGCCAACGAAGGTTAGAGGTAGAAAATAAGTGTACTTTTTTTTACGCGTTCCTTTAAAGTACCTTAATCACTTCTTTAAATAACGTAATCATTTTAGGTTCTGCTTCACCAGCAATCGCGATAATTTCTGCAATATCAACCGATTTTAAATTTTTAGGATCGCATTCATCTGTTAAAACAGAAATTGCAGCACAAGGCAAATTTAATTGCTTGGCAACGATTACTTCTGGCACTGTACTCATACCGACAGCATCTGTTTCTAAAATTTGCAACATTCGGTATTCTGCTCTCGTTTCGAGTTGAGGTCCTAATACACTTGTGTACATGCCTTCGTGTAACAAAATGTTGTTTTCTTGTGCAATGGTTTTTATTTTTTTATTAATTTCTTTAGAATACGGTGCTAACATATCTGCAAAAATGTTTCCGAAATTATTGGCTCCTTTAAAAGCTAAAGGCGAACTTCCTTGTAAGTTAATGTGGTCATCAATGAGCATTAAATCCCCTTTTTTGTAGGTTAAATTAATGGCCCCGGCTGCATTCGAAACTAATAAATTTTTAATTCCCAAACCATGCATAGTTCTTATTCCGTAGGTGACTTCCCACGCATTGTATCCTTCATATAAATGAAACCTACCTGCCATTACCAATACTTTTTTGCCAGACAATTCTCCGTAAATTAATTTACCAGAATGAAACTCTACCGTTGCCACAGGAAAATTTGGAATTTCAGTATACGCAATTTCTTTTTCAATCGAAATTTCATTCACTAATTTCCCCAATCCTGTTCCTAAAACAATACCTATTTCTGGATGTGTAATTCCTGCTGATTTTAAAAAATCGATGGTTTCTTGTAGTTGCTGTTGTTTCATTTATTTTATCAAAAAGTGTTGAAATGCAGAATGATGTTCAATGTCTTCAAAAACATCTACGTCATTTAGTTCTTGTAACAAATGTACTTTTTTATCTTTTAAATCTGCTAAAGTATCTTCTTTAACGGTTGCAGTTCCCCAGTCTTTGTTTTTGAAGACAGATGAATGTAAAGAATTCATTCCTAATAAATAATACCCACCATCTTCTGCTGGCCCAATAACGACGTCATTTGTGTCTAATTTGTTAAAAGCGGTTTCTATGTCTTCGGATGTTAAATCATACAAGTCACTCCCAATAATCAGTACTTTTTTATAACCAGCATCAAAACTATTTACAAAGGCGTTTAACATTCTAATGCCTAAATCCTCTCCAACTTGTTGGTGCTTTTGATAGGTTTCTGAATTCCAAATATCATTAGATCTAACTTTTACAGAATAATACACCGCTTTGTCAGAAGTTACTTTTAATGAAACATCTCGTGTTTTTTGAAGCAAGAATTTATAGATTTCTAAAGCAGTTTCGTTGCCAACCGTTTTGGCCAAGCGTGTTTTTGCTTTTCCTAATTCAGGATTTCGAGTAAAGATTAATAGCAGATTTTTATTCATATACTTTTTCGCCTTTTGTAAGCCATTTACTCCAATACTTATTAAAAGCATGGATTTTTTCCGTGGTGTTTCCTAACGTATCCATCACTTTAAAATCGTTGTTTTTCCATTCAAAAATCCCTCCGTATAAATTATACACACTGGTATAGCCTTCTTTGATGAGTTTGTGAGCAATAATTTCAGAACGGATTCCTAGTGAACAATACACAACAATTGTAGCGTCTTTGTCTTTTGGTAATTTTTTAAGCGTTTCTTTTAGTTTAAAAGAATCGTACCCCACAAAAAGGGCGTTTTTTAAATGACTTACTTTAAACTCTTTTTCTTCTCTAGCATCTAGTAAAACAGCCTTTGTTTTTGCCGATGCTAATATATCTACAGACATATAAGGAACTTTATTTTTGTTCCATTTTTGCAACAGATTGTCTAGTTCCTTTTGTGCAGAAACTGTTGCGCTAATAAGTAAAAAAAGGATTAAAATTTTCTTCAACCTATATGTTTAATAATTATAAGATTTCCGCTTTCGCAGTATTACCATTCGCTTTTTTACAAATCTCATCTAAGATTTTTAGCAACATCCACCACCATCATAATGGAACGTAGATTCAGAAAAGAAAATATCATCTCTTCCCAAAGCTTGCAAAGCTGCAGTTGTTTTATCGCAAATAGCTAAAGGCTGATTTTTTAATAAAGTATGACCCAAACCATCATCAAAATAATCTTCATCCCCATAATAAATAGCAGCTCTTCCTGTAAAAATACAAGGTCCGTCTGCGGGCATTGGATCTTTAATTGCGGCAACTTCTATCGATTCAATATAAATTAACTCTTCTGTCGGATAATTCTTTGGATCTAAAATTCTGTAGGGTTTTCTTGCTCTAATTTCAATCGTTCCAAAACCAGCATCAGTTAACGCTTTTACATAATCGGCAATCGACAAACTTCCGCTTAAACAGAGAGCACGCAAACGAGCGTCATTTCGTAATTCTTCATTCATGGGTTGCTCACAAGTTGGGTCGCTCATCACTAATTTTCCATGAGGTTTTAAAACACGGTACATTTCTTCAATTGCTTTTTTTAAATCATCAGATTTAAAAATATTGAACAAACAGTTTTGCGCAGCAACATCAATTGAATTATCTTTTACAGGTAAATTCATTGCATCCCCTTTCCTTAAATCAACAAAATCACTTTTAAACCAATCATTTTGTTTTTCGGCAATTTTAAAATTTTTGCGAGAAGCCTCTAACATTTCATCAACAACATCCAACCCAATTACACCTCCTTTATTTCTGTTAAAATAAGCAAATTGAAGCAATTCCATTCCGCCGCCAACACCAACATATAGCATTTTCGGGTTGTTGGTTAAATCTCTTGCATGCACGGTAGAACCACAACCGTAGTTCATTTCTTGCATAATTCTCGGAATTTTAAGTCCTGGTAATTCCCAAATAGGATTGGTTGTGCAACACAAACCAACATCGGGTGTTAAAGCAGCTTCTTTGTATACGTCATGTGTGGTTTCTAAGTAACTCATATTTTTTATTTTTTGATCCGAATTCATAAATGATTCGTGATTATTTTTATTGATAAATTAGGCAACAACTCCTTGGCAACTACTTCCTGAGCCAGCAGTACAACCATAACAATGTTGATTGATAATGATGTTTCTATTTTGCAATAATTCTTCATTATAATCAGCAATGTGTTTTACTTTACTAGCAACTTTTAAATTTAACATCTGATTAAAATCGCAATCATACAACCATCCATCCCAACTTACAGAAAGTGTGTTTGTGCACATTACATTAGCCACTGCGGCAGGGTTGTATGCGTCGACTAAAGAAATCATATAGTCTTCGTAATTTTCTGAGGCAATTAAGTAATCTAAAAAACGACTAATTGGTAAATTTGTGATGGCAAATAAACTATGAAAATCGATATCAAAATCATTTTTTAACGCTTTTTTGAAATCGTTTTCTAATGCTTGTTGATCTCCGGGTAAAAATGCACCTGAAGGATTATACACCAAATCTAATTTTAAATTAGACCCTTCTAATCCATAACCAACGGCATTTAATTCTTGCAATGCTTTAATGGATTTATCAAAAACTCCATCTCCACGTTGTTTGTCAGTTTTTCCACGCGTCCAATGTGGCATTGATGAAACTACGTGAACATTGTATTTTTTAAAGAATTCTGGTAGGTCATGGTATTTTTTATTCGCTCTAATAATTGTAAGGTTAGAGCGCACAATAAAATCTTTAATTCCGGCTTTGGATGCTTCTTCTACAAACCATCTAAAATTAGGATTCATTTCTGGAGCGCCACCGGTTAAATCTAGTGTATGCGCAGCTGTTTTATGAATAACTTCCAAACACTGTTTCATGGTGTTTAAAGTCATAATTTCTTTACGATCAGGACCAGCGTCTACATGGCAATGCGAACAAACCTGATTACACATATACCCTAAGTTTATTTGCAGAACTTCTAATTTTTTTGGGCGCAAAGGAAACTGATTTGTTTCTTTAATTTTTGTAGCAAAAGTGGGCAATTCTCCAGTAGCAAAAACCCCTTCAGAAAGAATTTCCATCTGACGAGACGTATTTGCAATGTCGTTATTTCTTGCTTTTAATGATTTTTTCATGCTTGTCTATTCGAGCGCAGTCGAGAGGTTTTAATTTATCAAGGTCTCGACTGCGCTCGACCTGACATTTTCTAGATTCCCAATTTTTAGGGAATAAGCGACCTCTAAAATTTTGCTAACAAGCAAAATTAGAGTCTGCTTACATTTCTAACTTATCAACTTTATTCATCATTTGAACACCATGAACCAGGGTTGCACCACTTTTAATGGCAGCACCTACGTGTATCGCTTCCATCATTTGTTCTTTGGTAATTCCGCGTTGTAAACCGTCTTTTGTATAAGCATCGATGCAATAAGGACATTGTTCTGTGTGTGCAACAGCCAAGGCGATTAAAGATTTTTCACGAGCTGTTAAAGCGCCTTCTTCAAATACTTTTCCATAATAGTCAAAAAACTTGTTACCAAGTTCGGGACTCCACTCTGTTATTTTGGAAAATTTTCTTAAATCGGCAGCATCATAATAGTTTTTAGACATTTTTTTTGTGTTATTTCTGATGAAAAATAAAGGTACTATTTTCCGTTTAAAGTCCAGTCGTATTTTAGATAACTAATTTTTGCATTCGGACTAATTTTAGTTTCCGAATAGGTATTTAAAAAGTCGATAACAGAACCTTTTTTGTTGAAATCGTCTTTAAACCAATCAAAAACTGAAGAGATTTCAATCTTTTCTTTTGAAATTTTATTTTTTGACGAATCATTGATAAACTCATTCATTAAACGTTTTAATTCAGGGACCACATTTTCTTCTGTAAACGCAATATTTGAAATTTTAGGACAAGAAATAGCAGCACAATTTACACCTACATGAATTTTAGGGTCAAAGAATTTTTTGCGCAATATTTCGTGTTCTATATAATCTAAAGTATAGGTTTCTTCTCCAACTTTAGCAAAAGGAATTTTCCAAGCAGTTTTTCCTTTTTGATTGATATCTGTGATACTTTTTAGGGGATAATTTTCTAAAATTATTTTGATGGTATATGCGTTATAGGTATTTATCCAAAAAGCTTTTTGTTTATTTTCTGACCAAGAGTTATCTGGAGAATTTTTTTCTAAATAAGAAATGTAGCTATCTAGTTTTGAGGTCTCTTTTTTTAAAGAGTAGTAATCTACAATACCTTCTTTAGTAACATTTTTTTGGAGTAATTCGTTAAAAATTGAGGTTTGTGCAGAGCCTTGTGATGCAATTAAAATAGCAACAAATAGTAATCCTATTTTTTTCATTTGTATTTTTATTTCTCCATATATAGACGAAGCTACTTTGAGATAATTACAAAAATTATGCTAAAATTTCTTCGCCTACTTTTAAGTTGAACCTTTTTCTAAATGCATACACTATTAAATATAAAAGAGGTGTGTCTAAAGCAGCAATAATTACTTTAAACAGGAAGCCGCTTATTAGTAAACTTGTAAAAACAGGCCAAGGTAAAATGTTGAAAGAGCACAATAAAAAAAGAACTGTAAACGTGTCTATAAATTGAGAAGCAAAAGTAGAAAAATTATTTCGCAACCATAAATGTTTTCCATTGGTAAGTTTTTTCCAAAAGTGGAAAATTCTGATATCAATAAACTGAGCAAATAAATAGGCAATCATAGATGCAAAAACAGCTAAAGGAGACAAGCCGAAAACTTGATGAAAAATTTCATCATTGATTGGAGAACTTTCTATTGCTGGAGTAAAATCTGCAATTAAAATAATAAACATCGAGAAAAAAGAAGCGAAAATACCTGCAATTACCACCCGATTTGCCTTTTTCTTACCATAAACCTCTGATAAAACATCTGTGATTAGAAACGTAATTGGATAGGGTAAAATGCCTACAGAAATTTCAAAACGATATAAACCAAAAGGTTCCCAATAAAAAAACTTTTGAAAAATTAAATTGGATGCAACCAAAGAAGCTATAAATAATGCAGCTAGAATTAAATAAATACTATCTGCTAGTTGTTTGTCTTTTATCGTCATCAAACAAATTTACTAAATATTCTATTATTTTTAGAATTACTCTTTGTAGATTGATACATTTAGCCATGATTGAGGTAATTGTTTAAGCTTTTTTTGTTTTTACCAAAAAGCGACTGTGAAAAGCGAGATTAGCTTCAAATAAAAATTGTTATTTTTGCCGACAATTAATTGAATAAATAGATACACAAATACATATTTTATGAAAGCATATATTTTTCCGGGTCAAGGAGCGCAATTTACAGGAATGGGATTGGATTTATACGAAAAATCTGCATTGGCGCAAGAATACTTTGAAAAAGCAAACGATATTTTAGGGTTCTCAATTACAGATATTATGTTTGAAGGAACTGCAGAACAGTTAAAAGAAACGAAAGTTACACAACCAGCAATCTTTTTACATTCTGTGATTTTAGCAAAGGTTTTAGGAGATGATTTTAAACCAGAAATGGTAGCTGGGCATTCTTTAGGAGAATTATCTGCTTTGGTTGCAAATGGCGTTTTATCTTTTGAAGATGGATTACGATTAGTATCTAAACGTGCTTTGGCAATGCAAAAAGCGTGTGAAATAGCACCCTCTACAATGGCTGCAGTTTTAGGATTGGAAGATCATATTGTTGAAGAAACTTGTGCTGAAATTGATGGAGTAGTAGTGGCTGCAAATTATAACTGTCCGGGTCAATTAGTGATTTCTGGAGCGATTTCTGCGGTAGAAGAAGCATGTAGAGTTTTAACTGAAAAAGGAGCAAAAAGAGCAATTTTATTGCCTGTTGGTGGCGCATTTCATTCACCAATGATGGAACCTGCAAGAGCTGAATTAGCGGCAGCAATTGAAGCAACTGAATTTAGCGAACCAACGTGTCCTGTGTATCAGAATGTAACCGCGAGTGCTGTTACAAGTTCTGATGAGATAAAGAAAAATTTAATGATTCAATTAACTGCGCCAGTAAGATGGACGCAATCGATACAAGCAATGATTGCTGATGGTGGTACTGAATTTATAGAAGTTGGACCTGGTAAAGTATTACAAGGTTTAATGCGAAAAATAGATAGAAGTGTTGCTGCAAGCGGAGCAGAAATGGTATCGTTTTAAAACAAGAAACTTATTTTAAAATAAAACACCCCAAACAGATTGTTTGGGGTTTTTTATTTGAGTTGATTTTAGAGGTCTAAAAATACTGAAACCAAAATTTTAAATGCGTTTTTTTAATGGCTATTTATCAGGTTTTCAGTTTGTTGTTTTTTGCGCGAAAATTTTTCATGAATTGTGTAACAAAATGGCACAACATTTATTTTATTGCCGAAAATTTTGACTTCGGGATAAACCTAGGTTTAGGGTATCAGTTTAAAAGTGGTATTTTTTTTCAAACATGATATAATATAGGTTTGATCGCGATTAGCGAAAATCCAGATATTAAAAATGGCGTGTTTCAAATGACTTTAGGGTTTCAATTTTAAAGAAAACAACAAGAAATAT
The DNA here is from genome assembly GCA_000981625.1 of Flavobacteriaceae bacterium ASP10-09a. Classification (GTDB taxonomy): domain Bacteria; phylum Bacteroidota; class Bacteroidia; order Flavobacteriales; family Flavobacteriaceae; genus Polaribacter. The sequence continues at coordinate 7,167 of LAQA01000043.1, read as the reverse complement.
AAAGCCTTTTAACATTGTTAAGAGGCCTTGTGGTTTATAAAAGAGTCTTCTTTTTAGGTGTTTTGCTAATTAAGTATACGCCAATTATAACCAAGAAGCAACTTGTAATTTTTACTGGATTGATGTCTTGCGCATATTCAGAATACCCTAAAACATATGCGTAAATACTCACCATAATAAAGCTAACTACAGGTTGTAAATAAATATAACTTCCGGTTACTGATGGAGAAACATAATTAAGCGCATACGTATTAAATAAATATGCTAAAAAGGTGGTTCCTATAATTACAAAGGCGACCGCTAAATATGTTTGCGTTGTAAATGCAGAGAAGTCTGTATCGATAATATCTGCAATACCAAACGGAAACATACATACAAAACCAAAGAAGAAAACCCAGCTAACAATCGTAATAGAATTGTATTTTTTCATCAATGGTTTTACCAATACTAAATACAATCCAAAAGCAATCGCATTGATAAAAACAAATAGATTACCAAGTAAAGAACTCGTTCCTTCAGACTGATTTCCATAGGCAATCAATAACACCGCTCCGATTCCGCCAATGGTAATTCCGAGTAATTTATTTTTAGTGATTTCTTCCTTTAAAAGGATAGATCCAAATACAACAGCAACTATTGGTACCGCTGTAATAATGATAGAAGCATCAATAGGAGAGGTTAAATTTAATCCATGAAAAAAAAATAATTGATTAGCTGCGACTCCTAATAATCCACAGAGTATCAACCTTGGAAAATCTTTTATGTCAACTTTTTCTTTGATAAATAATTTAATAAACCAAAATAACAACCCAGCACCAACAATTCTTAGAAAAACAAAAGCAGAAGGCCCAATTTTATCAGGCATTATGCCTTTGGCGATCAAATAATTTGCTCCATAAATAACGTTAGCACCTAATAATGCAAGATGTGCTCTTAAAATATTGTTTTTCAAAATGACATATTTAATACTGCAAATAACTGTTTTTTTTATAAACAAATTACATCCCTAATAAAGATAAATTATTTTTATGCTTACGTTGATTTTATACGCTTCAATAATACCAACTTAAGCAAGTTCACTTTTACTTTATTCTTCTAAAGAATAAGTGTAAATTTGCAGCTTCTTAAAGAAAAAAATAGATGCAATATAATCACCTAGATATAGAAAAAAAATGGCAAAAATTTTGGGCAGAAAACCAAACTTTTAAAGCCAGTAATGAATCTGAGAAGCCTAAATATTACGTGTTAGATATGTTTCCTTATCCTTCTGGGGCGGGTTTACATGTCGGGCATCCTTTAGGATATATTGCAAGTGATATTTATGCACGTTACAAACGTCATAAAGGTTTTAATGTGTTGCATCCGCAAGGGTATGATTCTTTTGGTTTGCCAGCAGAACAATATGCAATACAAACTGGGCAACATCCAGCAAAAACAACTGAAGAAAATATTACAACGTATAGAAGACAGTTAGATCAAATTGGTTTTTCTTTTGATTGGAGTAGAGAGGTGCGAACTTCCAATCCGGAATATTATAAATGGACACAATGGATTTTTATCCAATTGTTTAATTCTTGGTATAATAAAGATGCAGACAAAGCAGAAGATGTTTCTACATTGGTTAAAATCTTTAAAAAATCAGGAAATACAAGCGTAAATGCAGTTTGTGATGAAGAAATTATTTCTTTTTCTGCAGATGAATGGAATGCTTTTTCAACAAAAGAACAAGAAGAAATTTTATTACAATATCGTTTAACATTTTTGTCGGATACAGAAGTAAATTGGTGTCCTGGTTTAGGAACCGTTTTAGCAAATGATGAAATTGTAAACGGCGTTTCGGAACGTGGAAGTCATCCAGTTGTTAGAAAAAAAATGACACAATGGTCGATGCGAATTTCTGCATACGCACAGCGTTTGTTAGATGGTTTAGAAAAAATCGATTGGCCACAACCTTTAAAAGATTCTCAAACGAATTGGATTGGTAGAAGTCAAGGTGCGATGGTTACGTTTAAAGTCGCTGGAGATTTTGAAAACACTACTTCCGAAGTGAAATTATCTTACAAAGAATTAGAGGCTTTAAAAGAATTACGTCAAAATTTATCAAAGGCAGAATCGACGCTTTGGGATGAATTAAAAAATAAGAAAGGCGCAGCAAAATTTAGAAAAAAATATACAATTGGTGCTTTTTTAGTGGATTATGTATGTTTGGCAAAAAATATAATTGTTGAATTTTCTGATAAAGAGGATGAAGCAGCAAGAACCACCTATTTTACAAACGAAGGTTTTAACGTGGTTCGTTTTACAAACGAAGAGGTACTTGAAAACGTGTTGCAAGTTGTTTCTAAAATTAATTCGGCAATTCAATTTCCAAAAGCGATTGAAAAAGTAACTGAAAAACAAGTAGTCTCAACAGCGCAGAATCAATATAAAATTGATGTCTTTACAACGCGTCCAGATACAATTTACGGAGTCAGTTTTATGACATTAGCTCCAGAACATGAATTGGTGTCTAAAATTACTACGGATGCTCAAAAAGCGGATATTGAAAACTATATTACGGCAACAGCAAAACGTTCTGAACGTGATAGAATGGCAGATGTAAAAACCATTTCCGGTGCTTTTACAGGCGCGTATGCAATTCATCCTTTTTCAGGTAAGAAAGTCCAGATTTGGATTGGAGATTACGTATTGGCAAATTATGGAACTGGAGCCGTAATGGCAGTTCCTTGTGGAGATCAACGCGATTATGATTTCGCAAAACACTTTGATATTTCGATTCCAAATATTTTTGAAGACATAGATATTTCTCAAGAAGCACATACAGGTAAAGACGGAACAAAAATCGCAAATTCAGATTTTTTATCAGGATTAAAATATAAGAAAGCATTAAAATTATCCATTTTCGAAATGGAGAAACGTGGTTTTGGTTACGGAAAAATAAACTACCGTTTGCGGGATGCTGTTTTTAGCAGACAACGGTATTGGGGAGAACCTTTTCCAGTCTATTATAAAGACGGAATGCCACAAATGATTGATGCAAAACACTTACCAATTGTGTTGCCAGAAGTTGAAAAATACTTACCAACGGAAGATGGAAAGCCACCTTTAGGGAATGCAACAGAATGGGCTTGGGATTCTCGTGGAAAGAAAGTAGTTTCCAATGAGAAGTTAAAAAACAAAACGGTATATCCTCTAGAATTAAACACAATGCCAGGTTGGGCAGGAAGTTCTTGGTATTTTAACAGATATATGGATGCTACAAATTCAGGTGAATTTGCAAGCAAAGAATCTTTAGACTATTGGAAAGAAGTAGATTTATATATTGGAGGTTCAGAGCATGCAACCGGACATTTATTATACGCTCGTTTTTGGCAAAAATTCTTGTTTGATAAAGGAATTGTTCCTGTAGATGAGTTTGCGAAAAAACTGATTAACCAAGGAATGATTTTAGGAACGAGTGCTTTTGTATATAGAGCAACACCATTTATAAAGTCAGATTGTTTTACAGCGCATGCTAGCGAAGAAATCATGAATAAAATTCCTGCAGTATTCGTTTCTAAAAACCTTTTCAATTCTGATGATGAATTTGAAACGATTGTAAAGAATCATTTAATTGATAATGACTTTTTAAATGCTAACGATGCAGATAGTATTATGATTGTAAAGACAGCTTTGCATGCCGATGTTTCTCTAGTAAATTCTTCTGATGAACTAGCTATTGAAGCATTTAAGAGCCATTCTTTAAACGCTGATTATAAAAATGCAACATTCATTTTAGAAGACGGGGTTTACAAAGTTGGACGTGAAGTAGAAAAAATGTCGAAGTCTAAATACAATGTTGTAAATCCTGATGCTATTTGTTCAGCATATGGAGCAGATGCATTGCGTTTGTTCGAAATGTTTTTAGGTCCTTTAGAACAAGCAAAACCTTGGAGTACTTCGGGTATTTCTGGAGTTTCATCTTTCTTAAAGAAATTATGGAAACTATATTTTAACGAAGAAACGTTTAAAGTATCAAAAGAAGCAGCAACAAAAGACGAGTTAAAGGTTTTACACAAAACCATTAAAAAAGTAGAAGAAGATATCGAGAACTTCTCTTTTAATACGTCTGTTTCTACTTTTATGATTGCTGTAAACGAGTTAACCGCTTTAAAATGTAATAAACGTTCAATATTAGAACCTTTAGCAATTTTGGTTTCTCCGTATGCACCCCATATAGCAGAAGAATTATGGAGTTTGTTAGGGAATAAAGAAAGTATTTCTACGGCTGATTTTCCAATTTTTGACGCAAAAAATTTGGTAGAAAGTGCGAAGAATTACCCAATATCTTTTAACGGAAAAATGCGTTTTACTTTAGAATTATCTTTGGATTTGTCAAAAGAAGAAATAGAAAAAGCAGTATTAGAAAACGAGAAAACAATTGCCCAGTTAGAAGGTAGAACTCCTAAAAAGGTAATTATTGTACCAGGAAAAATCGTAAACATAGTCGGCTAAAGCTCTAGCCTTTTTTAAGTGTTAGCTTGTTTGTGGAGAAGTTGTTTTTATGAGCATGTCAGTTCGAGTGGTTTTTGATTTTTTTAAGAAAATTGTATTGCGAACTTTTGAAACAATCTTTGGCTGTATCATCGCAAAAATCTAAAGAAGTAAAGTAGCTTTTTGCTTTAAGACGATAGCTGTATAAAAAAGGAAAAGATAGACGAACCATCAAAAAAAAAACAGTGATTAATTTTTATGAAATTATTGGCTTAGTCGCTGCAATTATTACCACAGCGTCCTTTTTGCCACAAGTTTTTAAAACGTACAAAACAAAAGATACATCTGGACTTTCTCTAACGATGTATCTTACTTTTTTTGTTGGGATTGTTTTATGGTTAATTTATGGAATTCATTTAAAAAGTTTGCCAATGATTTTAGCCAATTCAATCACAGCGATTTTATCCTTGTTTTTGATAATTATGAAGTTGAAGTATAAATAAGAAATCAAATTTTATAGAATAAAAAAAAGGTCATTACATTATCGATAATGGCTTTTTTTATTCTATAAATCTTCCTCATTTTAACATTGATATTCTTGTTATAAAAACCTATTTTTGATAAAACTTATATTTTATGACAACGACAAGGCAAAATGGAAGTTTATACACCAACCTTCAAAATAATATTGCAACGATAGAATTTGGGCATCCTGCCAGTAATTCTTTTCCGAGTGAATTGCTAGAAAGGTTAACAAAAGAATTAAAATCAATTTCAGAAAATGAGGCAATTTCAGTCATCATTTTAAAATCTGAAGGAGAAAAAGCTTTTTGTGCAGGTGCTTCTTTTGATGAATTAGTTGCCATTTCAAATTTAGAAGAAGGTGAAAAATTCTTTGCTGGTTTTGCAAATGTGATCAACGCGATGAGAACTTGCGGTAAGATTATTATTGGTCGCGTTCAAGGCAAAACTGTTGGTGGTGGTGTTGGTTTAGCTTCGGCTTGTGATTATGTGTTAGCAACAGTAAATGCTGCTGTTAAATTATCAGAATTTACAATTGGTATTGGGCCCTTTGTCATTGAACCTGCAGTTCAGAGAAAAATAGGTTTGGCGGCTTTATCTGAATTAACATTAGATGCAACCAATTGGAAAACTGCTTATTGGGCAAAAGAAAAAGGTTTGTATGCAAGAGTTTTTGAAACGGTTAAAGAATTAGATGAAGAAGTTGAATCTTTAGCATTAAAATTAGCATCCTACAATCCATCAGCTTTAGCTCAAATGAAGAAAGTTTTATGGGAGAACACCCAAAACTGGGATGAATTATTGGCTGAAAGAGCCTTAATTTCAGGAAAACTAGTATTATCAGACTTTACAAAAAATGCGTTGGCTAAATTTTCTAAAAAGTAATTAAATGAAGATAGTAGCAACAAACATTGGTGAACGAAAGGAAGTTACTTGGGAAAATATAAAAGTGGTCACAGGTATTTTTAAATTTCCAGTTGATGAACCTGTTTTTTTAGATACAGATGATGTGAAAGGAGATACAATTTGTGATCGTGAAAATCATGGAGGAATTAATCAAGCAATTTATGGGTATTCTCTGAAACATTACGAGTATTGGAAGCCCTTTTATCCCAATTTAGATTGGAGTTTAGGGATTTTTGGAGAAAACTTAACCATTGATGACCTTGATGAAACTAAAATTCATGTTGGAGATACTTTTAAAGTAGGGGAAGCCATTTTAGAAGCAACTCTTCAAAGAAATCCATGTTATAAACTCGGTATTCGTTTTGATGACATGAAAATTGTAAAACAATTTTGGAATACAACTTTTTGTGGTGTTTATTTTAAAGTGTTGCAAACAGGTTTTGTGAAAACTGGTGACGAGTTTGTGACTATAAAAACCTTTCTTGAAAATCCAACTATTGCAGATTTATTAATCAAAAATAAAAAAGAAAAAGGATTGTAATGAAATTTAAAAAAAGACATTTATTGCTTTTGTTATTTGCGTTTTTACCCTTTTTAAATTTCATTCATTTTGATGATTATTGTTTTGGTGTTGCAGAGCTCTTAATAATTGGAGGACTAACAATTGTATTTTTTATTGCTTTTTTAGTGATTTCTTTTCATGACTTGTACAACCTTTCCATAGATAAATTAAGATTTAATTTTGTGCCTTTAACAATTGTTTTCTTTTTTTCTCTTTTATTATTTTTTGCTATAAAATATCATGATAAAAACTTCAATAAAAACGAAGTGCAAACTTTTAAAAATGAAATAGATGGTGTAGTTTTTAATACTCTTATTCTATTTGATGACTATACTTTTGAATTAAGTGAAATTTCTATTCAAGAAACGTGTATAAAGAAAGGTGCTTATCAATTTAAAAAAGATTCGCTCTTTTTAAATAAAAATGATAAAAATTTTATAGACACTGTTTTTGATGGTACTTATTACTTTAATAAAAAAAAGAATTTATTAATTCCGAAGAAATCACGTTTTTTAAATTTAAGATTATATTAATACATGTGGCTTTATTTCAAAGACTTCGCAAATAATTAAGAAAATAAAAGCATATAATTATATAGAATGGATATAAATACTAATTTTTGTGTGCTGTTATATTAAATATATTAAAATAATTTATATATTTGCATGTGGCTTTTTATTAAGTCACACTTTTTCTTTTTCATA